>NZ_JACYFG010000002.1:0-300000 GCF_014803405.1 Pelagicoccus enzymogenes | reverse complement strand
CTTCGGGGGAGTCCTCTTCGACTTCGTACTTTCTGTCGCTACCGACGCTGTAGTAGTTGGAAGCGCGGTTGCGGTAGCTGGGTTGGTCCCTGGTGTCGTAGGAGTAGCCTCCGAGGTCGTAGAGGTAGATGTTTCTCCATTGCAGACCGTTGGCGATGATATCGCCAAGGGCGCCGGCTTCGAGCGAGGAGGAGGCCAGGTTGATCTCCGACTTGTACTTGATGGCGCGAAGCGAGTAGCGCTGGTCCTTGGTCGAGAGGACGAATCCGTAGTCCTTGGAGGTTCCACTTGGATTGTCGATCGGAGTGCCGAGCAAGTCGCTGCGGACGTTTCCAACCTCGAAGTTGCTCGATTTGTTGTAGGTCAAGCTGAGGTTGAAGGGCAGTGGGTCGTCGTTCAGGATCTTGTTCAAGTGCAGGACGAGTCCGCCGCTGACCGACTGGTCCTTGAGGATCTTGCCCGCTTCGTACTGGGCGGGGAGACCGAAGGCGTCGGGGGAGAGGTCGAGTCGACCGCGATTGCTTGCGATCTTTTCGGCGACGTCTTCGCGGCTCTTGATCTCGTCCTGGCGCCAGCCGAGGGTGGTGACGAGCGCTCCGTCCCAGAGGAAGCCCTGCCAGGTGCCGGCGATGGAGCTAGTTTCCCGCTGGTCCATTTTCCAGTCCGTCAGGAGGTCAGGATTTTGGCCCATGCCGTAGTTGTTGACTACGCCGACGGGGTAGCGGGTCCAGCTTTCGTAGTTCGCAGGGTTGGACGCCTGGGTCCATCCGCCTTCGGGAGCCTCGTCGCTGAACATGAGCTGCGCGGCGGCAGGCAGCGTGCTCGGCCCGGCCCAAGCTGCTCCGGGGTCGACGCCACCGCCTGCGATCCACTTGGGATTAAAGAGGTAGGCGTTGGCGCTGGTGTTTTCGAAGGAACGGCCCTGGATGCCAGGGATGTTCGCCATGGAGGCGGAGGAGGTGCTGATGAGGCTGTCGCCTAGGTAGATGATGGACATGGGCGGGCGGTTGTTGATGCCCGAGCGGGATCCATCCGTACCGTTCCAAAACGCGTCCCATGTCTGGTCGGTGGAGTTGTTTTGCCAGCTGCGGGACTGGGTCTGGAAGTCTTCCTCGCTGGAGACCGCGTTGAAGCGGTGCTTGCCGAGGATCTTTGCCAGCAGGCTGTCCGAGTCGAAGAAGTCGTCGGCCCGTAGTTCCGCGAAGAGGGTGGCTCGCAAGTATTCGCGATTGGTCTCGTAGGAGCCGCCGCTTCCGCCGCTGGAGGTGACGATGTAGGGACGTCCAACGTTGGGATTGGGGCTGCCGTCTTCCCAGCGTTCTAGGATGTCCATGTTGATGCGCGGACGCCAGCCGAGCAGGCCTTGGTTGGCTCTGCTGTAATCCTGCTGGTCGTAGATCACCTGGAAGCCGATGCGGTCGTTGAGGGCGGTCTGCTGGAACTCGAGGTTGATCGCGTCGAAGTTCTCGTACTCTCGCTTGGTATCGCCGTCGATCAGGATGTTGTTGTAGTCGAAGACTCCTGTGTCGGTGATGGTTTGCGAGCGGTATTGTCCGTACTCGTTGAGGTAGAGGTCAAGGTCGTCCGCAACGCCGCTGAGGCTGTTGACTCCGACGAAGGGGCCGGAGTAGCGCTTGCCGATGAGGCCCTCGCCGGCGCCGCGGGCGGAACCGTCGGGGTTGAGGGCGCCGACGTTGTAGAAGCCGCCGCGCACGTCTTGGAGTTCGCCGGTGCCGCCGTCGAAGATCCAGTAGGGCTGCTGCACGTTGTACAGTCCGCCGCCGAGGTAGGGCTGCCATTCCGCGCCGGCTTCCTCCTTGTCGCGGAGACGTTCCGCGTCGAAGAGATCGCTGACGAGGACCTTGCCCATGCCGCCGAAGGGATTGCTGTCGCTTACTTCCTTAGGGGCGAACCAGGCCGATACGCTGTCGTAGGGAGGCACGTTGCGAGGGCGGTTGGCTTCGATGTCGCCGGTTTCGTACTTGGCCTTGAAGGTGGTCTTCATGGAGTCGTTGCCGAAGAGGTTCGGCTCGTACCGAAGGGCGATGTAGGCGCGGTGGTCGTCTTCGAAGGCGGGATCCTGCTGGAACTTGCGATCGTCCATCAAGGCGGCGACCCGTACTGAGAGCTGGTCTTCGATCAAGACCTTGTTCAGGTTGACGCTGGTTCGGATGGAACCGTAGGAACCGAACCGAATGGTGGCGTTGCCTTCGTTCGTATAGGTGGCGTCCTGAAGGGAGGCGTTGATGATGCCGGCCGGCTTGCCGAGGCCGAAGAGGATGGAGTTCGCTCCGCGCTGCACGTCGACGCGGGTTACGTTGTACCCGTCCCATGGAATGTTGGAGACGAAGAAGTCGCGAGTGTTTTCGGCGGCGCTGAGCCCGCGGACGCGATTATTGGAGTTAGGGCTTTGCAGGGCCGCTCGTTCTTCCACGTCGGTACCGTTTCCGGTGCCCGCGTAGGTGCCCTGGGTGCCGCCCACTTCCGCATTGGTCGTGTATTGGAGCAGGGTGGTGTTGTCCGTGGCTCCGACGTCCTTGAGGAACTCGTCGGTGTAGACGGAGATGGCGGAACCGACGTCCTTGAGGTCGGTGCGGATGCGCGTGCCGGCAAGGGTACTGCTGGCGCGGTAGCCTTCGTTGTCTTCTCCTGTGACCTCGAAGGGGCTGAGCTCGAAGACCTCCTCGTCCGCGTCGTCCTGGGAAAAGGCGAGCGGGGCGAAGCCGATCATGCCGAGCGCGCAGGCGAGCCGGAGGGATCGCTGGCGATCGGGCGCAGTGTTGTCTGTAGCTTTACGATGCATAGTTGTAGCTTGTTTTGGGTATGGGTTCGTTTTTTTTCGTTTTGCCGCTGGCGTTTGCCATTGGCGAAAAAGGGGTAGAGTCGAAAAGGGGTGGGGCGGTGCGGCGGCAGGGTGAGTCGTGCGCTGGAAGTCGGCGATAGGGGGAGGTAGCAGTGGTTTGGCTCGCGGGGGCCCGGAAGTTTCGGGGAGCGTCGGTGGGTAGGCCGCTAGGCAGGGGGAGGCGTTGGTGGGGATTTTTGGTTTTAGGGCCGAACTTTTAGCATTTCTGAGGCTTATCAACCTCGTGTAAGGTAGACGTTGAATTTTCCGACTAGGTGCGTGGATATAGCCGTGTTATGACTAAAGTTATAGGTAAGGACGTAATCGGGACTCATCGTTTCGAGCATGAAATCGGGAATTTTTAGGCAACGAATTTTACATTCGTTAGACGTTGACCTTCCTGTTTTTTCGAAATGGTGTCGGGTATTGCCCCAACACCTCTTTGATTCCCCATGAGCGTTCGAAAAATTGCCAGTAAGCTAGGCCTGTCGCCTTCCACGGTTTCCCTTGCCTTGCGCAGCAGCCCGAAGATTTCCGCGGACACGCGGGAGCGGGTATTACGGGAGGCGGAGGGCCTCGGCTACAAGCCTAACGCCAAGCTGAACGAGCTGATGAGTCACTTGCGCCTGAATGGGAGCGGGCCGACGGTGGCCTGCTTCGGGGTGATTTCCTTCTACGACACCCTGCGACCCTGGGAGGGGTCACGGCACCTGACTGCGGTCTACGAGGCCATGCGATCGCGGGGCGAGGCTTTGGGGTATCGCCTGGAGTCCCTGGGATTGAAGGCTCCCGGGATGAATGCGGCGCGTTTCAGCTCGGTTCTGGACACGAGGGGAATCCAAGGACTGCTCTGCTTCGGCAGTCCGAACTTCGAGGAGGAATTCCCCAAGGAGCTAGACCACTACGCTGTCGTGACGATAGGGCTGAGCATTTCGACGCCGTTGCATCGGGTGACCAGCCATTTTTTCAACGACCTGTATCGCACCTTGGAGCGCCTTCACGCGATGGGCTACCGGCGGCCGGGGCTGTTGTTGAACGAGTACGAGGAGGGGCGCACGGCCCACTCTTATCCCAGCGCTTACTTGGGGTGGTGCGAGCATGCTCTGGGCAACGCTTCGCTGATGCCGATCTTGCGCACGACGGAGGTGAGCGCGGAGCGTACCTTGGAGTGGGTGCTCAGCAACCGTCCCGACGTCATCGTCTGCGTGCACCATCGCCGGGAGGTGGAGAAGCTGCAAATGATCTTGGAGGGCAACGGCATGGAGGTGCCGCGGGACGTGGGGATCGCAGCGGTTACGCAGCTTTTGGATGGGACGCGTTTTTCGGGTATGCAGCAGAACCAGCGCTTGATGGGGGAGTGGGCGGTGGAGCTTTTGGTCTCGCGCATCATGAATCAGGATCTGGGCATCCCCACTAATCCGCGCATCGAAATGGTGGAAAGCGAGTGGATCGAGGGGGAGACGCTGCTTCGGCGCCAGTGGCGCTAGGGCGGCATAGGGATTGTTCCCAATCGAGGGCCGGGCCACCGCTGTTTCAGTTGCGCAGCCTTACGGTACGCCTTTGCGTTGACCTTGTTTTCTTGCTTTTTTTCTGACGAAACCTCTACTGGCGGCTCGATTTTTTGTAGGCGGCGGCGGGAGCGAGTCCTGAAGCAGGCTGCAAAGAACCACATTTCCGATGTCGATTAAGAACAAACCAAAAATGTACCTGCACAAAACCGATCCCGCGGAAGCGGCGCCGGTCAAGCGGTCGTACGATGCCGACTTCAAACCTTCCGAAGCCTATCGGGAGTCGATGCCGGACATCATGGAGGCGGTCGAGTCGGAGCAAGGCGCGGCGGTGCCGATCCAGCAGGTAGGCGTGTCCAACTTCAAGCTGCCGCTGACCGTTCGCGGCGCCGGCGGCAAGCTGCTCACCCTGGAGGCGAGCATCACAGGTTCAGTATCCCTAGAGGCGAACCTGAAGGGCATCAACATGTCGCGCATCATGCGCTCCTTCTACGAGCTAAAGGACGACGTTTTTACCATCGACTCGGTTAAGACGGTGCTCGACCTCTTTCGCGACAAGGTGGTGGCCTTCGACGCCCGCATCATCATCCGCTTCAATTACCCGATTGTTCAGCAAAGCCTGCGCAGCGGCTTGGAGGGCTACCAGTACTACAAGTGCGCTTTCGAGGGTCGCCTGTCGAAAGACGGCACTTTCGAGCGCTTGATTCATTTCGACTTCGTTTATTCCTCTGCCTGCCCCTGTTCGGCAGAACTGGCCGAGCACGCCCGCGACCTGCGCGAGGCGTACTCGATCCCGCACTCGCAACGCAGCAAAGCTCGCGTCTTCGTGAAGCTCGCGGAAGGGGCCAGCCTCGACATCGAGGACTTGCAGCAGCACTTGGCGGTGGCTCTCAAGACGGAGACGCAAGTGATGGTCAAGCGCGAGGACGAGCAGGCCTTTGCCGAGCTCAACGGCGCTTACATCAAGTTCGTGGAAGACGCGGCACGCCTCGTCTACGAGCAGCTGGCCGGCGACGACCGCATCGCAGACTTCCAAGTTGCTTGCTCGCATCTCGAGTCGCTGCACTCGCACGACGCGGTCTCGGTCATCTGCAAGGGCGTGCCCGGCGGATTCCAGGCGGATTTCTCGGATTTCGACTCTCTCGTTTGCTAGTGAAAATTCGCGTAAGTTTTCATTGATCTTCGTGGAGTGGCTGTTCACATTGGCCGCTCTTTCAAAAACGGGCTATGGCGCAGCCTGGTAGCGCGCTTGTCTGGGGGACAAGAGGTCGTGGGTTCGAATCCCGCTAGCCCGACCATTTAAAGCATTGATATACAGCACCTTGAGTGGTTTTAACCTGCGGGATAAAATCCCGCTGGCCCGATTGTTTGAAAAGAAAGCCTCTTTCGTAAGTTGTTACGGAAGAGGCTTTTTTGTGGGCTGATTGGCGGTGCTCTGGACGGTAGTGATTGGGCTTCGGCGAACTGTTGGAGAGTTTTCAACGAAAATCTCCCACGGCATTCTGCCGGTCGAGCTTTTCGCAAACTCATTTCAGTTTACCGGGCAATAGGACAAGAGGGCTTACTGCCCGGAAGGTTTGTATTCGTGCAAGGAGAAGCCTCCGGCTTTTGGTTCATCTAGCAGTTGTCGTCAGATTCGTTTTTCTGAGCCTGCCGATTCGTCGTTTAATGAAGCGTCTTTGAATTTTTTGGATTCTTGATTGTTCTATCCTGTGCCTAAAGGCACCAGTCTCCGCGCTCGCGGCCCAGGATGGATGCCCCAGATTCGCGTCAGAGGACTCCCTGCCGATCGTGTGGTCGTTATGCTCAGTTTGCCTTCAGGATATGAGCCTGTCTAGGGGCATCGATGAAAAAAGATTAATGAAACCAAATGTCCGAATTTGGGCATAAGTTGGGTTTCGTTTAATGGGGATCGTTTCGAAGCGCAGACGCTTGCCATGAAATCCTCCGAAAAATTGAATTGAGGGAGATAATGCGATCGCGAATCACGCCAGTCAGACCATTCAAAGAAATGATGTACAGTGCTCTGTGTGGTTTCAATCCGCGGGGGGTAAATCCCGATGCCCGATGGTCAGATCGTTTGAAAAGAAGGCCTCATTCGTGAGTCATTACGGAAGAGGCTGTTTTTGTGATTCGTTACCATTTTGAGGAGAACCCTTCTAGTCTGATTTACTGCCTCTAGGGTTGTTCACAATAATCTGGATTCGTTGTAGCGTCTGATTCAGAAGAACGACATGCGCTACCTTATGGCTAATAGTCTAGTTGGGCTTAGTTTTCTATTGGTCTCTTGTGGCAAGGAGAAGAGTGGTCTTGAGGATGAGCCGGTGAATGGCGTCGAATCTGTACTGAATGTTGAATACATGAAGTGGAAGACGATAGGTGATCCCATAGAAGGGCGTCCTTGGGTGACGGACTTGTCGATTGTCGATCTGGATGGGGATGGGTTGGTGGATGTCGTATTCACGGAAGGGCGATTGAATATGGTGGGATGGATGCGACAGGTCGAGCGGGGTGTTTTCGAGGAATTGACACTCGCAGATGGAGTCGCTGGAGCGGCTCATGTGGAGGCATGCGATTTAGATGGGGATGGAGATCTTGACCTATTGGTGGCGAGCATGGGAATTGTGACGCCAAACGATCAAAAGATTGGAGCCGTGGTCGTCTTGGAGAACGACGGGCGAGAGGGTTTCTCTAAGCGCGTTTTGGTGGAGGGAATTGATCGCGTGACGGATGTGCAGGCGGGGGACCTAGACGGGGACGGGGACTTGGATTTGTCGGTTGGCGCGTTTGGATACTTCGAGGGCGAGATTCGTTGGCTAGAGAATAGGGGAGATTTGGAGTTCGCGAGCCATAGCTTGCTGGGCCTTTCCGGGACGATCCACACTCCGATCGCGGACGTTGATGGGGACGGAGACCTCGATATCATCGCTCTCGTTTCCCAGGACTGGGAGGAAATTTACCTGTTCGAGAACCTAGGAGAGGGGCGTTTCGAGGCGAAAGTCCTTTTTGGTTCAACCAACAAAGATTTTGGCAGCAGCGGTATCCAATTGTTGGATATGGATTTGGATGGGGACGTGGACATTGCCTACACCAATGGCGATGGCTTCGACTATGCCACTCCCGGAGCTCGGCGTTGGCACGGTGTCCAGTGGCTGGAGAATGATGGCTCGGGCGAATTCGAGTATCGCCGCATTGGGGACTTGTCGGGCGCTTACGCTCCCTGTGTGGCCGATATCGACGGCGATGGGGATCTGGATTTTCTTGCTACCAGCGCCTTCAACGATTGGTCGGACGCGAACGCGATATCCTTGGCCTGCTTCGAAAATCTAGGTGGAGGACGCTTCGAAAAGCGCATCCTCGCTCACGCTCCAACTCATCTGATCGCGCTCGAAGCAGGAGATTTGGATGGTGACGGTAGGGTCGAGTTAGTAAGCGGAGGCTTTTATTTTTATCCTCCCATGATCCATGTCAGCCGCGTGAGTCTTTGGCAGCGTAGCCAGTAAGTCGGTTCGCTTGGGGCTGCTTTGCCGATCGCAGAACAAGGGGGACGAAACGTCCCAAGAATTTGCTTGATCTCGTAAAAGTAAAACAGTTTAACTAAAGATCTAACAGATTATCTATTGTCGGATTTCTTCGACTTTCACGCTTTGTGCCCCGGGCCGAGTCCAGGCTCACCCGCTGAACGCTACCCCTCATACCTCCACCCCACTAATCCAGATCTGCTGCAAATAGGGACTCCGAGTCTCCTTGCGGAGCTTCCGTTTGCAGACGCTTTGTCAAACAAGCTAACTAAATATGAAACAGACAGAAAAGTACCCCTATGCTCCACGATTGCTGGCCCGAAACGCTGCGATTGTTGCCCTTGTGTCAGCCGTGCCGCTTTCACTTGGTTGGGCTCAGGACAATGAAGAGGACGATGAAGTTTTCACGCTCTCTCCATTTGAAGTGAACGCGGATGAAGACCAAGGCTACCGCGCGAACAGCACCTTGGCGGGCAGTCGCATCAACACCCAATTGAAGGACGTCGCCGCTTCGATCAGCGTGGTGACTGAGGACTTCATCGAGGACGTTGGTGCGGCCGATTTGAACGACATCCTCGTGTACACTGCCAATACGGAAAGTACGCTAAACTACACCAACGCGGGAGGAAACGGTACTCAGGACTTCGTGTCCGACAACCCGAACATCCAGAACCGTGTGCGCGGCCTAGGCAGCGCCGAGCTTACCCGTGACTTTTTCCGCTCGATTGGCGGAAGCGTCGGTATCGACGCTTACAACCTCGAGCGCGTGACCGTCAATCGCGGCCCGAACTCCATTCTCTACGGGATGGCTGATCCAGCGGGCGTGGTTAACTACGCGACCAAAAGCGCTCTGGTCGCGGAAGACAGTACGGAATTGTCGCTTCGAGTCGGATCCAACACCGACTTTCGGACGACCGCAGACTTCAACCGTGTGCTCATCGACGACAAGTTGGCTGTGCGCGTCCTAGGGCTTTGGGCCGATCGGGGCTACCAGCAGCAGCCTGCGTACTATCACGACAATCGCTTGAACCTAGCGACGACCTACAAACCTTTCGAGAACTCAACCTTCAAGCTGAACTACGAAGTGGCGCGTCAGGAGCAGAACAACCCGAATTCCATCACTCCGATCGACTACGTGTCTGAATGGGTGGAGCAGGGAAGGCCCGCTTGGAACGCTGCGGAGCAGCTGTACAGCGAGTCTCCGGACTACCTCACTCGTCCGCAGAACGTGGGGGCCGTAGCGATTACCGACTACGATGGAAACACGGTTCAGTTTCTAACTGGGGGCAACGACCGCTGGTTTACCGGGGTCGTGCAGCAGCGCGGCGACGCCGACAACTTCACCTCGGTCGCTTTTTCCGACAACAAGATCGCTCCCTTCCATGACATGAATCTCAATCCCAGCCTTCGCAACCACGACTTCGAAGCCCTTACCTTCACTTGGGACCAGAAGCTCGCGGAGAACTTGTATCTGAACGTTGGATACTTGTCTGAGGACTACGAGGAGGATACCCAACGATTCACCTGGGGCTTCCAGATTTGGGTAGATAACAATTCTCACTTCATGGACGGTACTCCGAATCCGCACTTCGGCGAGACCTACGTTCCTCAGAGAACGCTCGACAGCAAGTCGATCCGCAACGTCGACAATGAAATGCTGCGCGGTACATTGACCTATGAGCTGGATTTCCGCGAGCGCAACAAGTGGCTCGGACGCCACAACTTTACGGCTTTGGCGGAGCGCCAAGAAACGGGCAACACCAATACGGTTTTCAATGAGATCCGCTCCGAGCTGGTGGACTACCTCCCCACCAACAATCGGGTGAACGAGGACTTGTGGCAAATGACGCGTATCCGCTATCTCGGCGGCACCGCCGATTCTCCAGCCACCATGGCTCCGGGCGTTCCGGACCTGACGCCGTCAGGCGTGCCCAACCTCTATTGGGATGCGGACGCTGGCATGTGGGCGACCGATAGCTACAGCTCGATGTTTACGCCCAAGCGTCGCGATGTTCAGGCGGAAACCGTCGAATCAACCGGCTTTATCTGGCAGAGCTACTGGCTCGAAGGTAAGGTCGTAGGCACCGCTGGCTGGCGCGATGACACCCAGGAGAAGGCCACGAACTCCTACACAGCGCTCGGCGACGACGGATTGCTGATCCTCGGCGATTCCGCGGGCGATCCTGCGGAATCAGGTGGCCCCACCACCACCATGGGTGTGGTGGTTCACCCGCTCGATTGGCTTAGCTTGCATTACAACGAGTCGGAAAACTTCCGTCCTGCCGCTACCCAGGTTAACATGTTCAACGAGTCCGTGCCCCCGCCAACGGGAGAGGGCGTCGACTACGGCTTCGGGCTCAACCTGCTTGAAGGCAAGATGAACCTGCGCGTCAATTGGTACGAGGTCGAGCAGACCAACAATCGACTGCCTTGGGGACCCGCCATGCGCCTTGCCCAATGGGAGCTGCTCTTTATCGACCAAAACGTGATGGCTGATGTGGCCGCTCTAGAGGGCGTTTCCTACACTCCGGTCTCACCTCTCAGCGTAGGCGATATCAATATCGTGACCACCTCTGAAATGACCTCGAAGGGCATGGAAATCGAGATGATCTACAACCCGACTGAAAACTGGCGCTTCATGGCCAACGTTTCCCAGCAGGATGCGGTTTCCTCCGCTATCGCTCCAGCTGTTACACGGTTCCTGGAAGAGGCTCTTCCATATTGGCAGAACGTAGGCGGCGGTTCCGTCTGGAATAGCGATTTCACGTATTCTACCTGGGGCTTCGAGGGGAATCCATCCGAGTTCTACGATGCGTTCCCTGCATTCTCCGCGGCGACCTACAACGCGGCCGAGGGTACCACCAATCCTCAGCTTCGCGAGTGGCGTGCCAATGCCATTACCAACTACACCTTTACTGATGGTGGTATGAAAGGCTGGAACATCGGTGGAGCCCTTCGTTGGCAGGATGACGCTGCGATCGGCTTCCCGACCATCAACAACGAAGCGGGCGATGTGATTGGTCTGGAGCTCAACAGCCCTTACATGGACGAGGCGACTCTCGACGTCGATTTCTGGATCGGTTTCGACAAGAAGATCATGAACGACCGCGTCGACCTAAACGTCCAGTTGAACGTGCGCAACCTCACACGCAACGAAGGGTTCCAGGCGATCAACGCCAACTCTGACGGACAGGAGTCTGGTTTCCGTATCGAGTTTGGCCCTACATGGACCTTGCAGTCGACGTTTAGCTTCTAATCGGGCTATTTCTTTGCGGTGGGCTGCCCAGGCTTTGGGGCTTGGGCATCCTTCATTTTTTTTAGAACAAAGGTCTTCTTCCAAAGACTGAATCAGCTTTTTCCTGGGCCTCGCCTTTTTGTTTTATTACGGTTCGATGGCCTGCAAAACCCCGATGCTGCGTTCGAAATCAAAATTATTACTCTTTGTTTCCATTGGTTTCTCTGTGGCGGTAGCGATAGCGGTCGGGCTCTTTTGGGGCGGTGCCGATGGTAGGGCAATCCGTTCGGCGCTTCCAGATCGTCCGGACACCGAGGGCTTTCCCACGGAATTGGATCATCGTATAGACAGGATCGAGAGCCGGCTCCTGCTGCCGTGGAACGATCATGGGCAGTCGATTGTCGAGCTGGCAGGCCTGTATCATATAAATGGATTCAACGTGGAAGCACTAGCGTGCTACAAAATCGCGTTGAGCGAGAGCGATGTAGCAGCGGATATCCTGCTTTACCGTCGTGCTGATCTAGCGAGCCAGATGGGCGATTTCGCTATGGCCCGAACGTCCTTGTTCGATTGTTTGGAGAAAACGCCCGACTATCTGCCGGCCCGTCTCAAGTTGGCGGAACTGGAATACAAGTCAGGCGACGCCGACCATGCCTTACAGCGGTATCGCAGCATTCTCGATTCGCACAAAACGCAGCCACAAGCTTTGCTGGCAATAGCGCGCGACCAATTGCGCGAAAACGATGTACAAGAATCTATTGTCACGTTGAAAAAGCTGGTGCTCGCGAATCCCGGGTTTTCGGATGGGTTCTCATTGCTGAGCCAAGCATTGGAACGGGTCGGGCAGGGGCAGCTCGCAGCGGAAATCCGCGAGAGCGCACCTCGTCAAAAGCCTTCCCCTCTGGAGGATCCATGGCTAGATTCCTTGATGAGCGATTGCTACGACAGCCAGCGACTCGGTTTCGCGTTCGAGAATCATCTCAAGGCTGGCGAGCTTGATCGGGCTTTGGAACTGGTAGACCGGATGGAAGCGATACGGCCTAATGACCCGCACGCGTACCAGCAAAGAGGATACGCCTTCTACCAAGTAGGCCGTTACGCGGATGCGGCAGAGGCCTACGAGCAAGCCTTGGAAAATGGGGGCGACCCGTCCACCGTTCGCTATTTTCTTGCCGATTCTCTGGCGAAAGCAGGCTTGGGAAAACGTGCAGAGTCCGTCGTGCTCGAGGAAATCAACCGTACGGGAGGAGACGCGGACATCCTTGTTTTGATGGCCTCACTCGCAGGAGAACGTGGGAGCGCTGAACAGAAAAAATGGTTGGAGAAAGCCTTGGCGATGGATCCCTATCACGTTGAAGGAAATCGCGAAATTTCTCGGCTTTACTGGAGCCTGGGAAAACGAAACGAATCTGTCGAGGCCCTCCAAAAACTGCGTCAGTTGCTTACTCAGGACATAGCCTCGCGGGTTATGATTGGCCGCTATGCTCTTGAGCTAGACCGACCGGAGGATGCGATCGATCCCTTGCAAGAGGCGGTAGAGATCGACCCGAAAAATCAGGATGCCAGCGCTTTGCTCGCTTTGGCTTGCTTGCGTACAGGAAACGAGGAAGCCCGGGCGGGCGCATTCGATTCCGCTATCAGTTTTTACGATCGAGCGATCGACGTCTCGGCAGATGGCGAGGAGGCTTACCTGAACAAGGTGCAGCTTTGCCTGAAGCTCGAACGCTTCGACCTGGCCGAAGCGACCGTAGCGGACCTGATCGAGCGGCGCCCTGACGACCCCGTTTTGTATGTAAGCCTTGGAGACGTGAGAATGGCATCTGGAGATTTGGAAGGAGCTATAGCCAGCTGGAAAGAGGCCATGGTACGCAGCGAGGGAAATCGCGAATTGCGCAGGGTCATAGAACAGCGGCTCAAGGAGGACGGCTAAATGAAGGCGAGCCCGTCAGCTTTCATACGGACGTTCCTATGCGTCGGTGCCTTGATGTATTCGAACAACGGATTCGCGCGGTTTACTAACGTTAGCGACAGCGTGGGGATTGACTATTTGCATGCGGACAAGATCGAAGTCCCGAGTAACGAAGCCTTGGGCTTGGATCGAGTGACTCACACCCCGGTTTCAAACCATGCGGGCGCTGCCGCGTTTGACGCGGACGGCGATGGGTGGACGGATTTCGTAGCGGGGCGATACAACAAGCCTCCCGTGTTGTTTATAAACCAGCGGGATGGAACCTTCGTCGAAGAAGGCGATGCACGGGGGCTATCGGTGGCGCAGGACAGCGGAGCGTTTGCCGCAGGTGACTTCGATGGAGATGGTGATCAGGACCTATTCGTCGTACCGCATCGTGGCGAGCGCTACTATCTTTTTATCAACGATGGGACAGGCGTCTTCGTAGAGGAAGCCACGCAACGGGGAGCGGCGGTTTCGACCAGCGAGCTTCCGCACGAAGGGCACAGCGTCGGGCTGGTCGATTTTGATTTGGACGGGTACTTGGACGTCTACGTGAGCGAGTGGGGACCAGATGCTGGTGTGGAGCCAGACCTGCACTCCGTGCTATTGAGAAACCTAGGGGCAGAAAACCCAGGACACTTCGAAAACGTAACCCTGGCGGCCGGGCTGGCTCAACCTGAAAATGCTGTTGCCAGACAGCACGGGTTTTCTACTGGATGGGCCGACTTCGACGAGGATGGTTGGCCGGATCTCGCTTTGATGGCGGATTTTGGAGGAAGCCGCTTCTACTGGAATCGCGGGGACGGTACCTTTATCGAAGGCACCGATGCGGCTGGTGTTGGGCTGGACGAGTTTGGCATGGGGATCGCTATCGCGGACTACGATTTGGACGGAGACCTGGACTACTATGCGACATCGATTTTCGACCAGAAGCTCTTCGACGAAACGGGTACGAACACTGGAAACAAGTTGTATCAGAATTCTGGATCAAGGCGATTCTACGAAGTTGCCAAGGCGGCGGGAGTGGATCGTGTCGGGTGGTCTTGGGGTGCGGCGTTTTTCGAATACGACAACGATGGCGATCCGGACCTTTTTGTTACGAACGGCATGGATTCGGCTGAATGGGAAGTTTTCTTTTATCAGGACGCCCTCGACGACCCCACCACAGTATTTCAAAATGACGGTGCGGGACGGTTTAACGATATCACTCCAGCTTCGGGAGTGGCGGACCAGGGATATGGGAAGGCGGTCGTAGTACTGGACTACGATAACGACGGCGACGAGGATGTGATCGTCACCCAAACCTTCGGCAAGCCGATCGTTTATCGGAGCAACGCGTCCGAAAATGGAAAGAAGTGGATACGCTTTCGCTTACAAGGTGATCAGTCGAATCGAGACGGAATTGGAGCCGTGGTCCGCGTGACCGATGGAGCGAAGACCCAGACTGCTCTCTTCAATCCAAGCAATGCCTACATGGGGCAAAGGGAAGGCGTATTGCACTTGGGACTGGGGGATGCCGGCGAAACGGTAGACTCCATTCAGGTGATCTGGCCGAGCGGGATTCGGCAGGATATAGAAAATCTGAATACAAATGAAGTGCATTTGTTGGTGGAGCCGGATGTTGAGCTCATCGCTCCAATCATCGAGACACAGCCAGTCGGTGGGAGTTTCGAGGTAGGGGAAAGACTTGAACTGTCGCTGGCGGTGCTTGGCGACACGGGCGTGACCGTCAGCTGGGAGAAAGATGGTGTTCCGCTTGATGGAGCCAACCGACACGAGTTGAACATCAAGCTCCTACAGCCTTACGATGCCGGAGTCTATCGAGCGCGTGTCAAAAACGCTGCAGGGGAGACATTGACTAATGAAGTTTTGGTCGAGGTGGGGATCGCACTGGAAGATCACTCTGTGGCCCGATGGTGGAACGAGTTTTTGTTGGATGCCATCCGCAAGGATTTTCCTGCCCCAACGATTCACGGCAGAAACCTGTACCACCTTTCCGCTGTGATGTGGGATGTTTTCTGGGCCTACGAGTCGGACGGTTGGAACCGAGCCCGAGCAGTGTTTCATCAGGAACCCCTCTCCGAGGCGGATTGGCACGGGGACCGCATTGCGTCCCAGCGGGAAGCAATCAGCTACGCCTGCTTTCGAGTGCTTGAGCAGCGCTACCGAAACAGTGTAAGCAGCGAGCGAATACTTTACAATATCACCTGGCTCATGGATCAGTTGGGCTACGATGTCCTTATTGACTCAATCGAAGGCAATGCGCCTGCCGCCGTGGGCAATCGGATCGCTGCTAGTATTCTCCAGCAAACGCTCAACGACGGATCAAACGAGTCGAATGGATACGTGGACACAAGTGGCTACGAGGCAGCGAACGAGCCGATGGTCTTTAAGCTGCCCGGTACGAACATGGCCGACCCCAATCGTTGGCAGCCGCTTGCCTTCGATTTTAGGGTAACGCAGAATGGAATACCCACCGAGGAAAAGGTGCAGAGCTTCGTAGGCGTGAATTGGCGCGAAGTGGACACGTTCGCGATCGAGAAGGACAGCGGAATAACCATAGCTTGGGATCCCGGTTCGCCGCCCCTGTTTGGGACGGAGACGCACGACCAATTCGTGGCGGCTGCGGTGGAAGTGATTCGCTACTCCTCGCTCTTGGATCCGGCTGGGGGCGAGATGATCGACGTGTCGCCCGGAGGTTTGCTGAATAATCCTTTGGGAACGAATGATGGGCAGGGCAGAAGCGTGAACCCCTTCGATCTCGATCCTGAAACGGGAGAGCCAAAGCCGTACGAGCCGAATATGGTCAACCACGCGGACTATGGGAGAATCTTGGCCGAGTTTTGGGCCGACGGCCCAGCTTCGGAAACGCCCCCGGGGCACTGGAATACGTTGTTGAACGAAGTGAGCGAGCACCCTTTGTTCGAGCGCAAGTACATGGGCCTAGGCGTGGAGATGGACGAGCTGGAATGGAACATCCAATCGTATCTCGCCTTGAATGGCGCCATGCACGATGCGGCGGTGGCAGCATGGACCCTGAAGCGGCAATACGACTATTCGCGGCCCATCTCCATGATTCGCTGCCTAGGAGGATTTGGGCAATCGAGCGATCCCGATGGACCGAGCTATCATGTTTACGGATTGCCGCTGATAGAGGGCTTGATCGAGGTGGTAACTGAGGCAAGCGTGGCGGCAGGGCAGCGTCACGAGCACTTGTCTGCCGAGATAGGAAAGATTGCGATACGAGCTTGGGCCGGTGAACCGGCCGATAGCCATACCCAAGTCGGCGGTGTCGATTGGATCCTTGCGGAGAACTGGTTGCCGTACCAGCGCAGCACCTTCGTGACGCCGGCTTTCGCGGCTTATGTTTCAGGTCACAGCACTTTTAGTCGTGCCGGAGCTGAGGTCGTTTCGCTGCTTACAGGTTCGCCCTATTTCCCGGGCGGGATGGGGCAGTACACCTTTCCGAAAGGCGAGTTCCTCGAATTCGAGTACGGGCCAAGCGATGACGTGACCTTGCAGTGGGCAACCTATTTCGACGCCGCGGACCAAGCGGGCCTCTCGCGCCTCTATGGCGGTATCCACGTCCGAGCGGACGACTTTATTGGTCGAACGTTGGGAGCACGTATAGGGGTGGAAGCCTTCTTGAAGGCGCATTCGCTGAGAGGCAAGGCAGTGAAGCCGAGCGCGTTAAGGCAGTCTATATTCGGGCTGAAGACTGCCGGTGGGAGCGATGGCAACTTCGTAACTTTGGATTTCGATGACGGGCAACCGAGGCCTATCTCGCAAGCGAGCAGCGTCGACGCCGCTCAACAGGCGGGGGATGAAGGCGTGTTTTTTGTTTTCGATGACGATCCATCCACTTCCTATTCCCCTGATTACAAGGTTGTAGTGAAGGCGAGCGGCCTATCGGACGCATTGCTCGCATCGCCAGTGGGAACGCAGGAAGCGGTCTCGGCCGAGTTTGAAATTGAGAGTGGGGAAGTCCGGCTACTTGCCGTACGGGCTTGGACGAACGGCGAGGAATCCACGCGGCCAACGATTTCGCTTTCACGTGTCGACGCTGATGGAGAGACGCTTGTCGCCAGCAACAAAGTACGTGACCGAGGCAGCCTTGACTCGATCGTCGAGGTGCTGGCCTTGCGTGATGGCATGAGCGCAGAGGAGGCGAAGGCCTTCTCTGCTGCGCTCGTAGTTCCGCTGGATGCGGGCCGATTCAGGGTTGAGGCAAGGGGAGAGGGCCCAGCACAACCGATACGCCTAGAAATAGAGGAGGTGAAATGGTGAATACTCGCGGTGGTTCAACTTTAATAAAAAAGTATGACGAATGATTAAACTTTTGACCTGTTCACCTGCGCTCCCGAATGTCTGTGTCGGTGCGAACGCCCATGGGGTTGACCTGCTGACGATTGGGCAGTGCGCACGATGCGCTTCCAAAGAAAGAGTTTAGCCTGCATGATTGAATCCGAATCCAATTCTAGGTCGCTCTCCGGCGACGCACTCTTTAAGAGGGAGGGGGAGGACCGTCTGACGAAGCCTGAGGACAAGGTGAGTCTCGGCGAGAAGTCAGCCTTGGGCTCCGGCTATCTGTCATTGTTTTTTGGAAACATGGCCGTCAATAGCCTGGCGATGCCGGTTTATAACATGACGTTGCACGTGAGTCCGATTTTGCTAGGTACGGCCTTGTCGATCCCTCGGCTCTGGGACGCGATCACGGATCCAGCCGTTGGATACATTTCCGACAACCTGCATACGCGATGGGGCCGTCGCCGGCCATTGATCGTGCTTGGTGCGATCCTGCAAGCGATCGCCTTTGGCATGATTTGGATGGTGCCGATGGATTGGGGCGAGAAGGCCATGGCCGGCTACCTGCTCGGTTCGCTTCTAGTGTTTTACACCTGCTACACCATATTTGGGGTGCCCTTGACCAGCCTGACCTTTGAAATGACGCCTGATTACAAGGAGCGTACGCGGGTGACCTCCTTTTGCGGCTTTTTTCACAAGATCGGTGAGCTTGGCTATTCGTGGCTGTTTCCGTTGGCGACCTTGTCGGTTTTTGGTAGCGTGATGTATGGTGTACGATTCGTGGGCTGGGTTGTGGCGATTTTGCTTTTGGGCGTAGTCGGAATCTTGCCGGGCATCTTCGTGAAGGAGCGCTACTACAAAGTCTCCAAGAAGCAGAAGAAGGTTAAGTTTTGGTCGAGCGCCGCGGAGTCTCTCAAGAACAAAGCCTTTGCGGTGTTGGTGGGTTTGACCATCTGTCAAATCGTCGCTGGCATGTTCGCGTCGAGCACCGACTATTACCTGATCGTCTACTATATGTTCGACGGCGATATCACCGAAGGTTCGCATTGGAAGGCGGTGCTTTCCACAGCGTACGCGATCGTGGGAATCGTATCCATTTATCCGATAAACTGGCTTTCGAACCGCTACGGGAAGAAGACCGCGTTGAACGTGATCTTTGCTATGGTCTTCTTCGGATCGATCGGGAAATGGGTGCTATATACGCCGGGCAACCCATGGAAAATTTTGATCGATCCCTTATTCTGCGGTCCTATCTGGACCGCTATTGCGGTGCTGCTACCGTCGATGGTCGCCGATATCTGCGACGATGACGAGCTCAGGCATGGGCAACGTCGCGAGGGCATGTTCGGCTCCGTATTCTTGTGGATACAAAAGGTCGGCTACTCGCTTTCCATCTTTGGCATGACGATCGCGTTGCAGGTGTCTGGGTTCGACGCCGAACGCGGTGGTGATCAAAGTTCCGAAAGCATCCTGACGCTACGGCTCTTCCTCGCCATCTCGACTGCAGTGTGGGCGATCCTTGCCATCGCCATCTTGTTTTTTTATCCCATCACCCGCCAGCGAGCCTACGAGACTCGAGACGCTCTGGAGGAGCGTCGAGGTACAGTTTAGCAGCGAAATGAAGAAAGCGAAAACAATGAAGACGAACGGCAGCGGTACCGCGAAGAAGATTACGATCTACGATTTAGCCAAGCACACTGGATTTTCGCCCGGCACCGTAAGCCGCGTGCTCAACAACCGGGACCGAGTCAAGAGCGAGACCCGTGAGACCATCCTGAAAGCGGCCAAGGAGCTGGATTTGAAGCCTCAGGCCTCGGTTCGTGCGCGGCAGATCGCGATCCTGACGGATCCTCTATTTTCTGACCGCGTAGAAGGTTATGCAGCCACTTTGACTGCTCACTTATCGTTCGCCCTTTCTCGCAGAAAGATGGGCATCGTGCTGCCTACGGATCCCTACGAGGAGCTTCCCGGATTGTTCCTGGACGGCATCGTAGTGGTGACCTATGATGAAAAGTTGCTCGACTTCCTAAAGGATTTCGAGAAGCGGATTCCTATTGTTTACATGGATAAGTTCGAGGCCACGGAACGACAGTACTGCGTCTACTCAGATCACTATCATTCAGGCTATCTCGCAGCGAAATACTTTATCGAGCACGGCAAGCAAAAGCTCGCTTGCTTTGGCGGCGAAGGGCAGGGCTTTGAGCAGCGACTCGAAGGTTATCGGCAGGCGATCCAGGAAGCAGGCCTAGAATACCAAAACCGAATGATGATTTCAGCTAGGTCCGGTCGGGACTCCGCTGCGGTAACACGGATCATAAGAGGCGGAGCCGATTGTATTTACGTGCCGGGTACAAGCTTGCAGGCGATGGAGTGCATACATCTATTGACCTATGTGATGGGGCTCCGGGTTCCTGAGGATATCGGGATTATTGGGGGCGAAAACGAAGGGATTTCAGAACTGATCAATCCGCCGCTAACGGCGATTGAGGAACCTTTGAGCGAGATGGCGGAAGCCGCTGCAGACATGCTGGATGATCTTACCTTAGGGCAAAAAGTTAACAAGCGCACTGTGAAGATGCCGGTGCGAATGATCGAAAGGAATTCAGTTTAGACTCAAACTGACGCTGAATGTTCATCCGATTTGATGGCAGAGAAGAATGGCGATTTTTAGAAAACGTTTGATCGAGGGGTGGTCGTTCCGGATATTGGATACGGAAGATTTGCCGATTTCGGTCTGCTTGCCTCACAACCCGTTTGTCTCAGACCTAGACGGGTGTGACCACTGGCAAGGCCTCTGCGAGTATCGGCGAGCGCTGAAGTTAGACGCGATCCAAGAGGATGCCAAGTACGTGCTTCATTTTGGCGCGGCAATGCATACGACGGCGGTTGCCATCGATGGTGAACGGGTCGGAGGCCACTCTGGAGGCTACCTTCCGTTTGAAGTTGATATTACCCAGTGGGTTGCCGATGGATGCGAGCATGTTTTGACCGTCGTGGTCGACAATACAGACAACGCGGAAGTGCCGCCCGGAAAACCTTCCGATGAACTCGATTTCTGTTACTACGGAGGATTGTATCGCCATGTTGAGCTGAGAGTCTATCCATCCATCCATATTACGGATCCGGTCTCAGCTAGTGTTGTAGCAAGTGGAGGTATATTTGTACGTACCGAGAAACTGAACTCGGAAGAGGCGACTCTTGCGATCTCGGTCCACGTGGCAAACGGGTCTAACTTGAACCGTCCATATTGTATTCGTTATCGCATACTCGATGAGTCGAAGAAGATCGTTGCCTCAAACACCCATGAGTCGCAGGTGCTGGTAGCTTACGACGATCGAACACATGTGTTTTCGGAAGTTATTCGTAATCCTCAGCTTTGGGATCTAGACGCTCCGCTCCTCCACACGATCGTGGTGGAAATTGTTAGTCCGGAAGGGGTCCTGATTCATTGCGTAGAAGAGCGGTTTGGTATTCGCTGGATCGATGTTTCTCGCAGCGAAGGACTTCGCTTGAATGGAAAGCGAATACGGCCACTCGGAACCAATCGGCATCAAGATTATCCAAGAATCGGATACGCCCTTTCGGATGCTGCGCAGTATCGTGACGCGAAAAGGATAAAGGAGGCGGGCTTTGATTACGTCCGCCTCTCGCACTACCCACAATCTCCAGCCTTTCTAGATGCCTGTGACGAACTTGGCTTGTTAGTGATGAATTGTATCCCGGGCTGGCAGTTCCTCGGAGGCGAGGCTTTTAGGGAGGCCTGTTTCCAAAACGCGAGGGATCTCGTGCGAAGAGACCGTAACCATCCGTGCGTAATATTTTGGGAGCTTTCACTCAATGAAACGGAAATGGACGAAGCGTTCATGTCCGAACTGATGCGTATTGGCCACGAGGAGTTTCCGGGAGACCAGATGCTCGTCTGTGGCTGGATCGACCGCTTCGACGTATTCATCCATTCGAGACAGCATGGTAAGATCCATACTTGGCAGAACGGAGACAAAGCGCTTGTAGTTGCCGAATATGGTGACTGGGAGTTTTACGCTTCGAACGAAGGGTTCGATCAAAAGACGGGGGCAGGCCTACTTGCGGATTGGAGCAACAGTCGCGCCTTTCGTAGCGAGGGCGAACGCCGCCTGCGGCGGCAGGCACATAATCACATCGTCGCTTTGAACGATACTTTGTCTTCTCCTGCTGTTACCGATGGACTTTGGTCGATGTTCGATTACCCGCGGGGGTACAGTCCCACTCGGGCCGCCTGTGGGGTGATGGATATCCACCGTTTGCCGAAGTACTCTTACTTTTTCTTTCGGAGCCAGCGTTCGCCAGATCAGGTAAGCGACCGTTGGAAAGGGGGACCCATGGTGTACATCGCGTCGCGATGGGTGGAGAACTCAATTCTCGATGTCTTGGTATTTAGCAATTGCCAACAGGTTTCTTTGACGGTGAACGGCAAAATGCACGGACCGCTCGTCCCCTCGCTCACTTTAAACAATCAGCACCTTCGCTACCCGCCCTTCTTGTTTCAGTTAGACCGTTTTGAACGAGGGACCCTAGAGGCAACCGGGTTAATTGATGGGATAGCGGTGGCTCGACATTGTATTGCTACCCCGGGTACGCCGGCGCGTTTGACTCTACAAATTTCGGACGAAGGCATTTTCGGCAACCCGCATGAAGCTGATGTCCTGCTTGCTCATGCTAGATTGGTGGATCAAGCTGGAAATATCTGCAAGATGGCTACAAACGAAGTAGCCTTTGAGATCGTGGGAGGAGCAAGGATTGTTGGTCCGGAGAACGTGCTCTGCGAGTCAGGAGTTGCCTCGATTGTTCTGCATCGATCGCCCGGTTGCGATCGCTTCACCCTGGTTGCCACTTGCGAGGGGATCGGCGCGACAAGCTTCGAATACTGCATCGGTGGAACGATGGTTGGAAGCAGCGAACGACCGGAGGCCCCAAAGCCGCTAGGCTGATTCGCTATGACTGAGCTTATGTTGATGGACCTGCCGGTAGCGTCTTGGAGATGCTCCCATGATGCGGGAGAAGCTGCGGCTAAAGTAGTAGGGATCGCTGAATCCGCACTCGCTGGATACATCGCCGATGGGGTGGGATGTGGTCGCTAGCAGTGTCGCACCGTGCTGGATACGCTGCCGTATGAGGTAGTCGATCGGCGGGAAACCTGTGAGTCGCCGAAAGATCGTGGTATAGTGTGTCACGGATACACCCGCTGCTGCGGCCAGCTCTGGCAGGATATGGGGTTGCTTCCAGTTGTTTCGTAGCATCTCGATAGAGGCGGTGACGCGTTCTTGGGCGGAAAGGGCATTGGTGTTTTGAGCTTTTCTCCGTGCGATCGTCGCGAGGCACATTCGCAGGTTTACGGCTGCATCGAGAAGCTCGGGCAGCCCGTAGCCGGCGGCGAGCGAAGCGTGGATACGGTCGATACCGAGCGAATCCAGTTTCTCCGTAGGCGTGTGACAGGCTGCAAGTGCCTTGCCTTGGCTGGTGGCATGTTCGAACCATGCATCTGCCTCCTTGCCTGCGAAATGAACCCAAGCGATCGACCAAGGATCTTCGTCCGATGCTTCGTAGAGGTGAGGGTGATTCGCTCGCAAGCCCACGACGTCGCCGCGTACGAGCTGCTGGCGTCGCCCGTCGGCTTCAGCCCAACCCGAGCCGCGTAGGCAGGCGATTAGGACATGATCTGAACAACCTCGGGGACGATTCAGGAAATGGCCCTCTGCTCGGGGAAAGAATCCCGCGTGCGTGACGTGTAGCCCTGCCAAGAGCGGGTGCGTGGCCATGAGGCGTTGCTGGGCGTCGGGTACCATTAAATGGACTTGGCCCGTGAATCCGTCCTGTCGTCGCTCGATTTCCTTCATTGTGTAAGATCGTGCAGGTTTTCCAGAATACCGTCCATTGTAAATCATCTGAAGTTCGAGTAATATCGTGGCACTACCCCCGATTCAAACTGCCCCGAAAACCATTAAAGGAGTGAGTAGCTATGCCCTGCGACTATCGTACACCTGTGTCCCAATCCGTATCCGTAAGCCGAGAAATTGCTGAGTTCCCGACCTATCTACCGAGGACGCCGGACCGCCATCCGCAGTTCCTGGAAAAGCGCGTCTACCAAGGTTCCAGTGGTCGTGTGTATCCGATGCCCGTTTGCGATGCCATCGAGTCGGAGATCAAGCCGAAATCATGGGAGGTCGTGTATATAGAAAATGAATACATAAAGGTAATGATCCTTCCCGAGCTAGGTGGGCGTATCCATCGCATCTGGGACAAGATCCGCGAGCACGACCTGATCTATTATCAGCCAGTAATCAAACCGGCTCTGGTTGGTCTTGCGGGGCCTTGGGTAAGCGGCGGTATCGAATTCAATTGGCCGCAGCATCACCGTCCCTCGACCACTATGCCGGCCTACGCAGCGGTCGAGGAGGAAGAGGATGGCGCGACGACGGTATGGCTTTCGGAGCACGATCCCATGGCTCGGATGAAGGGGATGCATGGGATTCGGCTGCAGCCGGGCATCGCTCGGGTGGAGCTGAGGGCGCGGGCCTATAACCGTACGGACGATGTGCAGACGTTTCTTTGGTGGGCCAACGCAGGGCTGGAGGCTCATGAGCAATATCAGTCATTTTTCCCTCCGGACGTGAGCTACGTGGCCGACCACGCGAAGCGGGCCATGAGCACCTTTCCTTTGTGCGAAGGCTCGTATTACGGAGTCGACTATGCAGGTCGCTCTAAAAGCGGAGTGCCAGCCCACGAAACGCCTCGCAAGTATTTCCCTCCCAAGGACAGCGACGGAAATACGCCCCCGCCCAACGACCTTTCTTGGTATTCCAATATTCCCGTGCCCACCTCCTATATGTGCATGGGATCGACGGGCGATTTTTGTGGCGGCTACGATCATAGAGCTGGAATCGGCATCGTGCACATCGCGGACCACCTTATTGCCCCGGGCAAGAAGCAGTGGACTTGGGGGAATCAGGAATTTGGATACGCCTGGGACCGCAATCTCACAGACGCCCGCGACGATGGAAGCCACCCGCCTTATATAGAACTGATGGCGGGAGTTTTCACCGACAATCAACCGGACTTTTCTTTTCTCCAGCCGGGCGAAACCAAGAAGTGGAGCCAGTTCTGGTATCCGATCTATGGTATCGGCGTGCCGCGTCAGGCCAACGAGGAGGCGGCTGTAAATTTGCGTGTTTCCGAGAGCGGGTGCCGAGTGGAGGCTCGGATATCAGTGACACGGACCTTTCCTTCCGCTCTCGTGCAGATTGTGGGAGCGGATGGCCGTCCTCTGGCGGAGGAGACGGTTGAGCTCCTGCCGGGACATGCGGGCATTGTGCCGTTTGACGTGCCCAAGAGCAGTGCCCTTAAGGATCTGCAGTTGGTGGTGCGAGACGCCGATGGAGCCGAGATCATCCGCTACCGGCCGCGGGAAACGGTTAGAGAAGAGCCACCGGCTCCGGCAGAGGCTCCTCCTGTGCCTGAGCAAGTGGCGAGCTCGGACGAGCTATACTTGATTGGTCTCCACTTGGAGCAATACCGCCACGCCACCCGTTGCCCGAGCTTGTACTGGCAAGAAGCGCTGCGCCGCGATTCAGGCGATAGCCGCTGCCACCTCGCTCTAGGACGCTGGCGACTGCGGCGAGGTGAATTTGACATCGCTGAAGAACACTTTCGCAAAAGCTTGGAGCGGCTCGTTTCCCGTAATCCTAATCCCGCCGACGGAGAGGCCTACTATCAGCTCGGCCGCTGCTTGCGGTTCCTCGATCGCGATGACGAGGCCTATGCAGCCTTTGCCAAGGCGTCCTGGAATCAGGCTTGGGCAGGCGCGTCGCAGCTGGCAATGGCTGAGATCGAAATCGGCCGCGGACGCTGGGCGGAAGCGGACGAAAAGCTCACCCGTGCCCGTCGCCTCGACGAGGACAATCTCCGAGTTCGCAACCTGCAGGCGATCGTTTACGCCCGCTGCGGCCTCGAGGATTGGTCGACGGCCACCTTGGATGACATTCTCGAAACCGATCCGCAGGACGTTTGGGCGACTTGGTTGCGGGACGAAGAGATCCCGGACGACAATCAGCTGCGGCTCGATGTGGCGCACGACTTCGCCCGAGCAAGCCTTTGGCTCGAGGCTTTAGAGGTGCTGGAGACGGCAACCCTAGATCCTCAAGGCGGCAGCATGCCGATCGTCGAGTGCACGCGGGCTTGGCTGAATGACAAGTTGGGACGTTCCGCTGAAGCGGCTCGCTGTCGTAAGGCGGCTCGAGAGGAAAGCGGCGAGAGGTGTTTTCCTGTTCGCTTGGAAGAGCAAACAGTGCTGCAAGAAGCGATCGCTGCCGACGAAAAGGACTATCGGGCTCACTCCTTGCTCGGGTTCTGGCTTTACGATCGCCGGCGGCATGAGGAGGCGATCGCGCATTGGGAAGTGTCGGTGAGTATTCATAAAAAGGATGCAGTCGTTTGGCGCTGCTTGGGGATCGCCTACTTCAATATCCGCAAGCAGCCTGACGAAGCCCAGCAGGCTTACGAGCGGGCCATCGAATGCACTCCCATGGATGCTCGCCTCCATTACGAGCGCGATCAGTTGTGGAAGCGACTTGGGCACAGTCCGGCAAAACGTCTTCAGGCCCTGAATCAAGTACCAGATTGCGTGAACCAGCGCGACGACTTGGTCGTGGAAATGGTTGCTTTGCTCAACCAGACGGGGCGTCCTGAGGGCGCTCTGGAACTGCTCCAATCAAGAGTATTCCAGCCATGGGAAGGGGGCGAAGGGCTCGTTTCCCGCGAATACACGAGAGCCCGCATTCTGCTCGGTCGGAAACACTTGGAGCGCGGCGACGCCCTCGCGGCCAAAGAGCACTTCGCTGCCGCCTTGGAGATTCCGAGGAACCTTGGCGAAGCTCGCCACCTTCTGGTCAATCCCAGCGAGATCCACTGGTGGCTGGGCGAAGCTCATGCCGCTCTCGGCGACGACGCAGCGGCTAGAACCCATTGGCAGGCTGCTGCAAATTTCAAGGGCGACTTCCAGGGGATGAGCGTGCGTAGCTACTCTGAGACTACATACTTCTCCGCTCGAGCCAAGGAACGCCTGGGGCAGGCCGAGGAGGCACGCGAGTTGTTCGAGTCGCTTCTGGAGTACGCTCGGGAGCTCGCGGAAACGCCGGCGTCGATCGACTATTTCGCCACTTCTCTGCCGACGATGCTGCTATTCGACGAGGACCTCGACCAGAGACAGCACTTCTCCGCTCGACTTCTGGAGGCGCAGGCTCGGTTCGGTCTTGGTCAGAAGAAAGAGGCGGCAGCATTGCTGGAGACCTTGCTCAAAGAGGATCCTAGTTCTGCTGTGGCCGCTGATCTCATGGCTGCTGCCTACTAGTCTCGCCTGTTTTTGCCTCCCAAATCCCGACCGTAATTATGGCTCTAAGCGTCTTTGACCTCATATTCTTCGCGGCCTTCTTTGTCGTCGTCGTCGGCTTCTCTGTTTGGAAGAGCCGTGGGGGCAGCGATAGCAGCGACTATTTTCTGGGCGGACGTAGTCTTCCTTGGTGGTTGATTGGAATATCGATCGTGGCCGCCAACATCTCCACCGAACAAATGGTGGGCATGGCGGGGCAGGGCGCTGGCGACGTTGGAATTGCGGTGAGCCTTTGGCAGTTGGCTGGTTCGATCGGAGTCGTTGTATTTGCGTTTTCACTACTGCCACGGTTGTTGAAGTCTGGCATCTACACGATCCCCGAATTCTTAGAGTATCGCTACAACAGCTTGGCTCGAGCCATCATGGCGATGATCACCGTGATTATCTATATCGGGGTCCTGCTCACTGCAGTGCTTTACTCAGGCGGATTGACTATGCAGACGGTGTTAGGCGTCCCGTTGACGCAAGGCGTCTGGGTGCTTGGTGTGGTGGCTGCCTTGTATACGGTTTGGGGCGGCTTAAAGGCGGTCGCTTGGGCAGACCTTTTTCAGGGCTTGGCCTTACTGTTGGGTGGCCTGCTTGTATTTGGGTTGGGACTACATGCAGTCGGAGGATGGGATGCGTTTACGGAAGCGAATGAGGAGCGGCTGCACATGATTCTACCCTCCGATCATCCGGTGCTGCCTTGGACGGGTGCCTTTGCGGGAATGTGGATCGTGCTTCTCTACTACTGCGGACTCAACCAGTTCATCGTACAGCGTACCTTGGCCGCTCGTACGCTGCGAGACGGTCAGGCCGGGGTAATCTTCGCGGGAGCCCTTTGGCTGCTGGTACCCTTTGCTATCGTACTGCCGGGGACTATGGCCTCGCAGCTCTTTCCAGAGGTCGCGGAGACGCCGGACCGGGCGTTTCCGTACATGGTTACCAACCTTATCCCCGCCGGGCTACGCGGGTTCGTGCTGGCGGCGATCGCCGGAGCCATCGTGAGCTCTCTGGGATCCATGCTCAATTCCGCATCCACCATTTTCACCATGGATATCTACCGCCGTCTGTTTAGCCCTGACGCGAGCCAGTCGCGACTGGTGCTGGTCGGGCGATTAGTGACGGCGGCTAGCGTGGCCCTGGCGTGTTTTATGGCGCCGCAATTGGCGGATCCGCGCTTCGGTGGGGTGTTCCAGTTTATCCAGCAATTCCAAGGCTACATCTGGCCCGGGGTAGTGGCTGCGTTCGCGTTTGGTTTGTTGGTGCCCACGGCGCCGGCAGCGGCGGGTGTGTTCGCTCTGTTGGCGGGACCGGCATTGTACGGGCTGTTTCAAGCGTTCGCACCGGATGTACACTTTCTACTTCAGGTGGCCCTAACCTTTCAGTTGGTGGTGTTTGCTATGGGCTTCATTGCCTTCGTCTGGCCGCTGGAGAAGCCCCGCGTGCTACCTGTGCGGGAGGATCTCGATGTGAGCAGCTCTCCGCGACTGAAATTCGCAGGTGGAGCTGTCGTCATTGCAACTGTAATTATCATTTGGATATTTCGATGAAAAAGTTAATCTACATAACTTCGCTAACCCTTCTTATGGCTTTACCTGAACTGAACGCTCAGAGCACATATTCGCTCGACCTGGACCAGCCGCTGCCGCCAGTGCGGCGTGGGCATCTCGATCTAGGAGGGGAGAGTGTGACCGGTGAGAGCGTGTCGGTGAATAATCAATACATTGAGCTTAACGGAGAACCTTGGATTCCAGTCGTTGGGGAAATCCACTTTTCGCGCTATCCGGCGGAATATTGGAGTGAAGCCATCCGCAAAATGAAGGCCGGAGGTATCAATCTGATCGCGACCTACGTGTTCTGGAGCATGCACGAACGTGCCGAAGGCGATTTTGACTGGGAGGGCGATCTCAATTTGAGACGGTTTTTGGAGCTTTGCGCTGCGAACGACGTGCGAGCCATCGTGCGCATGGGGCCTTTTTGCCATGGCGAGGTTCGCAACGGTGGCATCCCGGACTGGATCTACGGACGACCCGTGGAAATCCGCTCCAATGATCCGGGATATCTCTTTTACGCAGACCGACTTTATAGCCAGATTGCCCAGCAGTTGGATGGGCTGCTGTTCAAGGACGGTGGACCGGTGGTTGGCGTGCAATTGGAAAACGAATACCAGCACAGCGCCGCGCCGTGGGAGTGGACCTACCCAGGTGCTCCACGGGAATTGACGGTGGCCGATCGCGATGTCGACGTGACTCATTACCAGATAACCGCGGGCGGACCGAAAAACAAGTTCGCCGACGAAGGGCGCGACCACATGGCGACCTTGAAGAAGATCGCCCGTTCCCATGGCATAGACGTTCCGATCTACACCGCAACTGGGTGGGGCAATGCTGCGATCGTAGAGAATGGTAGCATCCCGGTCACCGCAGGCTATGCGTATCCATTTTGGGCACCGCCCGCGCCGTCTGACTTCTATTTGTTCAAGGATATTCGCTTGAACCCTGACTACCCGCCGATCAGCTACGAAGCCGATTTGTATCCATCGATCCCTGCCGAGCTAGGGGCAGGGATTTCGCTGACTTATAAGCGTCGCACCACAGTGCTGCCCTCCAGCTTGGCCCCGCTGATCGTGAGGACCTTAGGCAGCGGAGCGAACGGAATCGGCTACTACATGTATCACGGTGGATCGAATCCGGTCATCGATGGGCACTTCTTCAACGAGCAGTCCGGTGGGCTACCGCGCATCAACTACGACTACCAAGCCCCGATTGGCGAATACGGCGAAATGCGCCTGCACCACCGGGAGCTGAAGCTGCTGCACTTGCTGCTGGACAACTGGGGCGACCAGCTAGCGCCCATGCCGCCGCTCCTTCCGGAGCCCAATGCCGCGATCGAACCCAGCGACGTGGATACGCTGCGATGGGCGGTGCGGACGGATGGCAGATGTGGCTTTTTGTTCCTGCACAATTTTCAGGACCATGTCGAAAACCGCGACCTAACTAGCCTGCGTTTGGAACTCGAAGGAAAGAACGACGAGAAGATCGCCTTTCCAAACGACGGTACCTTCACACTGGCCAAAGACGCGAGCGGGGTGCTTCCGTTCAACCTCCAACTCGCCGACCTGACGCTGCGTACCGCGACTGCCCAGCCGCTGACCGTTTTGCGAAATGGCGACGAGACGCATACGGTTTTCATTACGGTTGACGGCATGCAACCAGAGCTGGTGTTCGAAGGGAAGCATGCGTTCGAAACCGAGGATGGTAGCACGGCGAAGCGACGTGGGGAGGTTACTGTGGTAAGCGGAGCACCGGACAAGTCGTTCCGTTTTCGCCTTGGCAACCAGCATTTTCTGGTGGTCCCACGGGAGCTGGCCCTTTCTCTTGTGCATGCGGACGCTAGCAAACTGGTGTTTGCCGATGCGGACGGATTTCCTGCACCGGAGGGTTTGGAGCTTCGCACCGTAGGTAAATCTTCGATACGTCTGCGGGTCTATCCGGAAACTGCAGTCTCGCAGCTGCGGTCGAGCCGCGGAGTGGTGGAATCCAGGTCCGGACAGAAAAACGGCTTTGCCGATTGGCAAGTGAAATTCGAAGCCGTGGAGCCGCCGGTTGAGGTACGTCGTATTGGCGATCGCCGCTTGGCGCTATCCGTATCCGAAGGACAGTTACAGACGGACGACATATGGCTACAGTTGCCGTACATCGGAGATCGCGTGGCCGCCTTCATCGGAGGTGAGCTGGTGGCGGACCACTTCTATTTCGGCCAGCCATGGGATATCGGCCTGCGCAAGTTTGCGGACCGTTTGGCTGACGAGGAAATGATCTTTGTTTTCCACCCGGTTCATCCCGATGTGAGCTACCTGCTGGATCTGCCGGAATCAGTGCAGGCGGAAATCAAAGAGCGCGGCAAGCCGCTGCTACGCATCGAGGACCCCGCCGCCCAGAGCGAGTACCGCACGCGTTTGACCTTCGGTCAGTAGCGACGGGCGGTTCAGCGGCAGCTTCCCGACTCCAAGCCAGCTTTTCGCTGCTTTTGTGGTAGCGACAAATTTTTGGGAACACTTGAATTTGACCAAACTGTACAGATATGAAAAAATGGATACATGCTGCTTTTAGCCTGACCTGCGTGATAGTTGCTCCATTCCTTGAGGCAGATTCGAGTAATGGAGAGTCGAATGCCATGTACATGCCGGACATGCCGCTGCACGACCCCTTTATCGTGGCTCATGAGCCGACTCAGACGTATTACCTGTATACCCGCAACGTCTCTAGACTGACCGGCGTGGAGGAGCTCGGGACCATGGCGTACACGTCGAAGGATTTGAAGAACTGGGATCCGCCGAAGGTCGTCTTCACGGTTCCGGAGGATTCCTTTGCCCAAGAGGGGAACTGGGCGCCGGAGGTGCATGAGTACAAAGGTAAGTTCTATCTCTTCGTGACGCTGCACGACAGCGACGCCTATCTCAAGCGTCCACCAGAAACTTGGCGCGACACTTACGTGCGGGGTACGATCACTGCCGTTTCGGATACGCCGGACGGTCCTTTTGAAATGCTGAACAAGGACGGCCCCGTGGTGCCGAAGGACCTCATGACTCTGGACGGAACGCTGTACGTCGACCAAGACGAGCAGCCGTGGATGGTCTACGCTCACGAGTGGCTGCAGAGAATCGACGGTACCATCGAAGCGGTGAAGGTGTCTGACGACTTGTCGCGAGCGATCGATGATCCGATCCACCTTTTCAAGGCTTCCGATGCTCCCTGGCTCAACCAGTCGATTGAAGTATCCGACGCGGGACTACATTACGTGACCGACGGACCTCAGTTCTATCGCACCAAGGACGACGTGCTTTTGATGCTTTGGTCGAGCTACGAGTCTGGAAGCTATGTGCAGGCGATCGCGCGCTCGGAGTCGGGAACCTTGATGGGCCCGTGGGAGCAGCTCGATCCGCTGGTGAAACGTGACTCCGGGCACGGTATGTTGTTTCACACCTTCGAGGGCGATCTCATGATGGTGCTGCATCGTCCGTTCTACAACGCCCGTGGTAAGCTCTTCGACATGGCCGACCGCGGGGACCATCTGGAAATCCTTCGCCAGCGGGTGGACCTAGACGGCGATCCGGAATACGACGACTTGCAGAAGGCGCTCGGCCTGGCGGAGTAAGGAGTCGATTGTCTGAGGGGCTCTGGGCGCGTTTTTGCTACTCGTCTTTCGCTTCCTCGGGCGTGACGAGCTCGCCGACGGTGGGCCAGCCGTCATCGGTCCAGTCGATCTTGTTGATACGCAGCTTGGCGAGTCCGCGCTCGTGAGAGGCGTCGTAAGCGTGGTAGATGAGGTAGTCGGTGCCATCGAAGGTGTAGGCGGAGTTGTGCCCAACCCCGTACCAGTTTTCGTCGCCTTCGAGGAGGATGGTGCCGCCACCGCGATCCATGCGCTTGCCTTCTCGGTCGAGATAGGGGCCTTTGACGGTTTCAGAGCGACCCACGATCATCTTGTAGGTGCTGTCGGCTCCGCGGCAGCAGTAGTCGATGGAGGCGAATTGGTAATAATAGTCGCCGTGGCGGAAAATAAAGGGGGCCTCGATGGCGTTGCCACCCGCGTCCACAGGGTTGTTGCCGGGAGCAGGCGGGTTGGGGGCTTCGGGATCGGTCTTGCGGCTGGCGATGGTGGGGAGGTTTATCGGGTCCTCTTCGACGAGGCTGATAAGGTCGGGATTGATCTCCACGAGTTTGAGCCCGCCCCAAAAGGAGCCGAAGGACATGTAGGGGGTGCCGTCTTGGGCTTCGACGATGTTGGGATCAATGGCGTTCCAATTGGTGAGCCCGGGGAAGGACTGGATGACCTTGCCATGGTCGACCCATTCGAAGTCCGGACTTTCGGGATCGAGCGTGGTGTTGGTCGCTACGCCAATCGCTGAGGTGTTTTTGCCGAACGCGGAGATCGAATAGTAGAGGTAGTAGGTGCCGTCGTGGTGGTAGATGTCGGGAGCCCAGATGTGTCCTCGAAAAGTGGGTACGGTCTCGACTGCCCACGCCGGACGCTCGCTGAAGACTGGATCGAGTCGCACCCATTGCTTGAGATCGGGCGAAGACCAAACCCCGATGCCCCTGCCGGTGCAAAACAAGTAGTAGGTGTCGCCTTCCTTGGCCATCACCGGATCGTGCACGGGAATGTCCGAGTGCGGCTTGGAGAAGTCCGGCCAATCCTTTGGTGGCCCGTCGGACTGTGCGGAAGCGGAGGTTATGCTGGTGGTCAATGCCGTGGCGAGAAACAGAGATTGGAGTGTCGCAATTTTCATGGTGAGCGCGGGTTGTGGGGTTGGTTACGATAAGCAACGGGCATAGGCTCTGCCCGAGCGGTGCCTCTACAGGTTACATGCGCTTTTTGCTGCGGAAACCTGTCAGATTCCTGGCGATCCGCCTCTGAACCCGACTATCCGCAACGAACACTGAGGTATTCAGCGAGCCGCGGCTCAGTCGCCCCACTTTTGCTGCAGGCGGTGGAGTTCTTCTGCGTCGAGCGGGATGATGGAGCCGTGGCGGAAATGGAAGGGGAAGCTGAAGTCGTCGGCGGGTTCAAAGTCGCCGGAAGCAAGGTCGGAGGTGACGAAGGGATAGTAGCCCTCGCCCGTCGAGTACTTGTCGAGAATGAGGCACCAGCGTGCGGGCTGGTCGCCTTGAGCCGACTCGATCTGGTAGCACTCCGGGCCTTCGAAACCGCGCAGGTGGGCAAGCGTGAAGCCGTCGACATCGATCCAAGGTCCGGCGAGCTGAGGCGCGGTTTCCATGTTGATGGCTTTGAACTTCTCGTCCTTGGTGAAGCGGTAGTAGGCTTGGCCGTTGTTTATAATGGTGGTGTCGATGACGGTGGTCGGTTTTTCGATGAAAATGAAGGGCTCGCCGAAGGTTTTAAAGTCTTCGGTGCGAGTTGCCCAGATGCGGTGTTTCGCAAAGTCGTCTCTCGCGGTAGTGGAGGCCCAGAAGACAATGTAGTCTTCGTTGACGTCGTCGTAAATGGCCTCTGGGGCCCAGGCGCAGCCCGCGTCTTCGGGGGCAACCTCCACGAGACGCGGCTCCGACCAATTTACGAGGTCGGCCGATTCGAATACGACGATGCTCCGGCTTCCGGCGCGTACGGCGTTGCTCCAGTTTGGCTTCAGGTTGATGTTGAGGTCGGTGGCGACCATGTAGAATTTTTCCCCGTCGTGGGACCGGAGGATGTAGGGGTCGCGCAGGCCTTTTTCTCCTTGTTTGCTGACGAGGACAGGTTGGCCGTCGTTGAGCGCTTTCCAGTCGCGCCCGTTTTCGCTGAAGCCAAAGTAGATTTGCTCGGTGAGCGGTGTTTGCTCCCCCTTGAAGGTTGCGAAGAGATAGCCGGCTGGCTTTGCGGGGAGCGAGGCGACGCCGAGAAGGGAGGCGGCAATAGCGAGGACGTTGAAGCGTCGTTTCATTGTGGATACGGGTGTTGCAGGTTGCTATTCGGTACCGGGCTTTTCGAGGATGCCGACGATGGCGGTGTCGTAGTCTTCGTAGGTGGTATAGCGTCCGCGCACCCAGAGGGCGATTTTGTCGAAGTCGTGATCGCGGGGGACGATGGGGCGGATGTTGTCGACCTGGGCGTCGTGGGTGAGCTGCTGGAAGCTCCAGGAGCCGTCTTGGTAGGTTCCCCGGAACATCTGGTAGCGGCCGGTGGCGTTGGGCTTTCCGGTGGCGGGGTCGACGTCGGCGGAGAGATAGATTTGGTCGGTGTTCTGCGGGTCGATGGCGATGCCGCCGGCGTAGTGTTCCTCGCGGTCGTAGAGGTGGGTGCCGGCGTAAGCGACCTGGCCCTGTGTCCATTTTTTGGATGCGTCGTCCCAACGGGCGATGCGGTAGCGCAGGTCGTTGCCGATTTCGTGATCCACGGAGTTTATGAAGGCGACGACGGGCTGGCCTTTCTCGTCGTATTCAAGATCCCATACCCAGCCGCGACCGGCTTCGGTGCCGTCGTAGATGAGGGTGGCTTCGGTGGGAACCAGCGGCTGCGATTTTATGTCTTCCAAGGTGCGGATGAGGGTGCCGTCGCTCTTATGGAAGGCGCCGTCCTGGTAGTACATGTGGTAGACGTTGTTTTCGTGGTCCTTGCGCGGGTGGGCGTCGGTAAAGATGAGGTCGATGCGGTCTTGGCCGTTGTTGCTGTACTTGACGTAAGGGCGGGTCCTGTCGTTGCCCGAGCGCACGAGTTCGATGGGGTCGCTCCAGGATTTTCCGTTGTCTTCGGAAAGCACGAGGGTCGGGTTCCAGCCGATTACCCGCATGAAGTTGAAGACGCGTCCGTTCTCTTCCGAGAGCTGCACGAGGTTGTTGTAGGTCGTGTAGGCGGGGGCTTCGATGGCTTGTTCCTCGGACCAATCCACAGTTCGCCAGTTGTCGGGCCCTTTCTTCGTGCCGTGGCGGGTGTACCACACGGGCTCGAGATGGTGTTTCGAGTAGGCGGCGAGCAGGTCGCCGGTTTCGAGCTCGATGATGGCAGGGTTGTTGTGGTCGTCCTTGCTCTTCCAGCTGCTCAAGGCCTTGGGCTGGTAGGCGAAGGGGCTTTGAGTGAGAATGGTGCTGTAGTAGTCTATGCGACTGACGCCTTCCGAGTCGATGGAACCGATGTAGAGGCCGGCTCCGTCGTAGAGCACGCGTTCGTCGTTGAACCAGGTCCAGACGCCGTCGCGGGCGAGCGTCTTGATTTCGTAGGGATCTTCCAGCGCCGCGAAGTCTTGGTTGTCCAGGTCCATCTTGTAGAGTTCGCTAGCGGCCAGCAGGAAGGCGCCGTGGGCGTAGTCGATGGAATCGCTGGGGCGAACGTGGGCAGGGCCGCCGGCGACGAGCTGGGCGTAGCCGAGGCGGCCGTCGGTGTTGATGCAACCGACGAGGCCTTCCCAGGCTTTGAGCGCTACGGGCAGGTAGGCTTGCTTGTCGAGGAAGCCGCGGTTGATGCCGCCGAGCAGGCCGTAGGTGAAGAAGGAGGTGCCGCTGCTTTCCTTCGACGGCTTCCAGTCCGGATCGTTGAGGGCAGGGCGCCAGAGGCCGTCTTCATGCTGCAGATCGACGAGGGCTCGGGTCATCTCGACGAAGAGGTCGATGTAGTCCTGGCGGTGGGGATCGTCTTCGGGCAAGTGGTCGAGTAGGCGGATCAAGCCCGCGTAGACCCAGCCGTTTCCGCGAGACCAATAGACGGGATTGCCGTTAGGCGTCTCCTTGTCGAAATAGGTTTCGTCGCGAGCGAAAAGGCCGTCCTTTTCCTTGTAGAGGAAGTCGACGGTATCCCAGTAGAAATTGTTCAGCAGGTCGATGTAGCGTTGGTCTCCGGTCGCTGAATACAGACGGGTGAGCACCGGCGGTGCCATGTAGAGGGAGTCGCACCACCACCAGACGTTTCGGCCGGTGAAGGGGCGGCTTTCGTCGCGCCAGACGGCATGGCCGAGCTGATCGCGGCGAATGGTCTCCTGAGTGAAGTAGGGCTCGAGCGCGGCGACGGTGTCGGCGATCATCTCGGGATCTTTCTCGTCGAGGTAGACGTCGAGGAAGGTTTGGGCGGCGCAGATGTCGTCGGCGAAGAAGTGGTTTTCCGAGAGCTCCCAGTCCGCGTTTTCGCACCAGGCGATGGCTTGGCGGCGGAAGTCTTCGTCCCCCGTGGCTTGATAGGCGGCGTAGAGGCCGGAGTAGTAGGTGCCCGCTTTCCAGTCGGTGCGAATTTCTCCGCCGAAGTCGCGCTCCTGGTAGTCGGCGACGCGCAACATGATCTCTTTTACTGAGTCGGGGCGGGTGAGGATTTGCTGAGCGGTATTGATAGGCTCGGCGGAACCGAAGGCGGCGAGGCCGAGGGTGAGTGTGAGCAACAGTGAATTTCGCATAGGATGAAAGGGGTGATGTGGCTGGGGTGTGTTCTCAACGCGGTGGGAGTGATGGACCAGAAGAAAAGGAACACTGCGGGAATGTGGAAGCAAATCAAACTGTTTGATTAATTACCGAACCGTAACATCTTGATGGGATCGGGCCCTAAATGCGAATCTGCTCCCCTGCGAGCTCAGCCGACGGCCGGCCTGTGTGCCGTCTTCGCTGCGTCAGCGATCTAAACCCTATCAAAATTTTTTTGAAAATGACAAAGACGCGTCGGTCCCTCTTTCGCGCCAGCTTGGCTGGTTGTTTCGTTTTAATTCTGGCAACGCTGTCGAGTGCCGCGTTTCCATCCGCCAAGCCGGATCCCATCAATTTCGGGTGGCGCTTTGCTGAAGGGGAAAACGCCACCGCGATGCAGCCGGGCTTCGACGATTCGACCTGGGAAGCGGTCGACTTGCCGCACGATTGGGCGATCCACAAGAATTTCGACCCGGAGGGCGATCCGAATACTGCCAAGCTGGAATGGAAGGGCGAGGGCTGGTATCGAAAGACTTTCGAACTGCCCGCCGATGCCCAAGGGAAGCGGTTGCAGTTTCTCTTCGACGGCGTGATGGCCAACCCGACGGTCTACCTCAATGGCGAGGAAGTCGGATCATGGATCTATGGATACAACTCCTTCCATATCGATGCGACCGATGCGGCGAACTTCGGAGGCGAAAATGTGCTGGCGGTGCATGTGGATACCCAAGCTCACCATTCGCGTTGGTATCCGGGAGCAGGCATCTATCGCAAGGTCTCGATGCGTCTGGTCGATCCGGTGCACATTCCCTACTGGGGAGTCGCGGTTACGACGCCCCGAGTCGAGGACGATGAAGCGTCGGTGCAGGTCGACGTGGAGTTGGCGAACGAAACCGGAAAGGCTCAATCCGCTGAGGTCGTGGTGGAAATCGTGGACCCGCTGGGCGAGGTAGTGCGAACGGAAACTCTAGCGGTAGAGGTGCCGGTCGCGGGAATCAAGGCAACTCTCCAATTCGAGCTCGACGCGGTCAAGCGCTGGGACGTGGAGCACCCGCACCTTTACACGGCGAAGACCGCTATTCTCGCCGATAGAGGAATGTCAGATAATTTGGATACGAATTTCGGCATCCGTACCTACGAATGGACGGCCGACGATGGGTTTCACCTTAACGGGCGACGCGTGGACTTGCAGGGGGTGAACGAGCACCACACGCACGGCATGCTGGGAGCGGCGTTTTTTCCGCGAGCGGTGGAGCGTAAGTTCGAGATCCTGCGGGACATGGGTGTCAACGCCCTGCGCACTTCGCACAATCCGGAAGCGCCTGAAGTTTTGGAGCTGTGCGACCGCTTGGGAATCGTCGTATTCAACGAGCTCTACGACAAGTGGGATCGTACCGGTGGGGTGGATGTGGACACGGCGACCTTCGTCAACGAGTACGCGGAACGCGAGGTGCGTAATTTCGTGCGACGCGATCGGAACCATCCGTCGGTGATGCTTTGGTCGGTGGCCAACGAGGATGGCGCGGTGCTGACCAACCGCGATGGGAAGTCGGCGGAGCACGTGGCGAAGATGGTCTCGTATTTCGAAAAGTACGACAACACCCGTCCCACCACCATGGGCTGTCACGTGGCTAGTGGAGCCCGACGCGAGTGGGGAATCTTCGAGGCGCTCGACAGCTCGGGCTGGAACTACTCCCAGCGCTATATGAACTTCCGCAAGAACTACCCCGAGAAGCCGGTCATCTACAGCGAAACCGCATCGGCCTTCGGCACCCGCGGCCACTACGAACTGGATCTGCCCGAGTCGAAGATCGATTTCGGCGACGACGGATTCCAAAACGGCTTCATCCTGACCTCTGCTCCTTGGGGAGATATCCCGGAGCACGAATTCGAGCGCATGCGCAAGCATCGGTTTCTCAACGGCGACTTCGTTTGGACCGGGTTCGACTACCTCGGCGAACCGACGCCCGCTCGTGGCGTGAATTCGCCGCCAGAGCTAAAACTCGAGGCGCGCAGCAGCTACTTTGGCATCGTTGATTTGGCGGGACTGCCGAAGGACACCTTTTACCTCTACCGCAGCCAGTGGAACAAGGCGGACCGCACGGTGCACCTTTCTCCGCACTGGAACTGGTCGGAGGGCGATCAAGTGCCGGCCATCATCTATACCGATGGCGACGAAGCGGAGCTGTTTCTCAATGGCCGCAGCATCGGGCGAAAGTCGAAGGTCGACCCCGATCAGATGCAGACCGCGAATATTGCGTATCAGAAAACTAGTTACGCCAGCAGCTCGCAGGTGGTGCAGGACGAAGGTGGAAACGTGTTGACGGACAATACCACGGACAAGGCCTTCGACGGAAACCCGAACACGCGTTGGGCAGCTGCGGACGGGACCGCGCCGCAATTCCTCAAGGTAGACCTAGGAGAAGAGCGTTCCTTCAAGCAGATCCGTATCCAGTGGGAGAGAGCAGCTGAGATCTACGACTACGCGGTCTTGATCTCGAGTGATGATGAAAACTGGACGCCAGTGGGCGGCGAGGAGAGACGTATCGGCGAGCTCACTACCATCGAGTTCGATTGGGTTGACGCCCGCTTCGTGAAGCTGGAGGTGAACGAAATCGCAGATAACCGCTGGGCGAGCGTGAGAGAGCTTGAGGTTTTGGATAAGGAGACGGCCAACCGCAATCCCTACTACGACGTCGTCGACGCCTACCGTATCCGCTTTTTCGATATTCCCTACGAACCCGGCGAACTGAAGGTCGTGGCTTATCGTGACGGACAGCGGATCGGCGAGGCCGCGGTCCAGACGGCCGGACCCCCGGCAACGCTGGAGCTCACGCCCGACCGAAGGGTCATGAAGGCGGATGGTATGGATCTCTGTTACGTGGCGATCAAGCTGCTCGACGACGAGGGCCGCCTGTGTCCTTGGGCCATGGACGAACTTAGTTTCGAGACCGAAGGGGCTGCCACCTTCATGGGGGTCGCCAATGGCAACTCGATCGGCTTCGACGCCCTCACGGACGAGACCCATCCCTTGTTCTACGGACAAGCAGTCGCGGTGCTGCGGAGCAAGCCCGGCACGGCCGGACGAGCGACGCTCACGGTAAAAGCAGAAGGCTATCCCAAGTCGAAGGTCGAGGTTCTTTTCGCCGACTGAACGATGCTCCATTCCGTGGCGAACGCTTTTTTTGAAGAAAACTTGTCCAAAAACAGGGAGCGGCCGGAAGTAGATATGAATGGTTGAATCTGGGAAGCAGGGCGACGACGCGTTGGAGCGGCAGCGATTCCTTTCGCTTTTTCTGCGAAGCGAGAGGGAAATCTTCCGCTACGTGGCAGCCCTAGTGCCCAATGCTTCCGACGCGGAGGATATCGTTCAGCAGACGGCCATCGCCCTTTGGGAGAAGTTCGATTCCTACGACCCGTCGAGACCGTTCACCCCTTGGGCCTGTCGTTTCGCTCTGAACAAGGCCCGTCAGTGGATGGAGCGACGCAAGCGCTGGCAGGCATTGCTGGAGAATGGACTGGCCGAGGAAATCGTGGTCCGACGTGAGGAGCTGAAGCCGCGATTGGAGCGCCGCTTGAGCCGGTTGGAGGGCTGTTTAGAAAAGCTGCCCGAGGACAAGCGGTCCTTGGTGGAAGGCTATTACTACAAGCGCCAAACTATCGAGGCCTTGGCGGAAGCGTCGGGGCGGACAGTGGAAGCGACTTATAAGGCCTTGCAGCGCGTGCGCCAGTCGTTGCAAATGTGCATCGAGGGCGCGACTCGGACGGAGGGGGCGACATGACGCTCGCATTTCCGTCTCCAGAATTTGATGACGCGGTGGCGGCGGTTTGCCACGGCGAGGCCGACGAGGCTCTGTGCCGGGCCCTGAATGAGCTGCTGCGAAACGATGCGGCGGCGCTTGATGAATACATCTTGCGGACCGAACTGCATTCGCGGTTGGGGTCCGACGAGGATTTGTTCGTCGCTGCGAACCAGCTCTCGTCAGTGGAGACCGATACGGAGGAGCAAGGCTTTCTCGACGGGGGAGACCCCGATTCCGCAGCGAAGCCAAAGCGTAGCCTTTGGTGGGCTTGGGGAGTGGCGGCCTTGCTGGTGCTTGCTGCTTTGGGCGTCTGGCAAAGCGGGGTTCGCGAGCAAGCTCCTGATTGGCAAGTCGGCAGCCAAGCGGTGGCGATGTTGGACCGCACCGTTCGCGCTCGATGGGCGGATGCGGAAGGGCAACCTGTGGCGGGCGATTCTCTGGAGCCGGGGTGGCTGACGCTCGAGTCGGGCCTGGCTCAGATCGTTTTTTATAAAGGGGCCCGCTTGATCGTGGAAGGGCCCGCGGAGATCTACCTCCTAGCCCCGAACCACGTTTCCGTGCGAAAGGGTAAGATCACTGCTGACATACCATCGCAGTCGAGCGGATTTCGCATCGATGGACCGCATGCCAGCGTCGATGCCACAGTGGCGAACGTTGGCTTTGAGGCGGAGGGCAGCGGGACGGCGGTTCACGTGTTCGCCGGCCAGGCCGCAGTACGTCCTCGAAATGCTTCTGCCGAGGAATCGGTCGAACGCGGTATCGGAATTTTGGTGACCGAAACAGGGGATGTTCAACGGATACAGCCTGACGGGTCCGCGTTCGCGTCTCTCTATGATTTTCACGCGGAATCCTCCGCGGCTCTGGCGCTGCGCCGGGACTATTGGGAAGTGATGGGCGAGCGATTGAATCAAGAGGAGTCTCTGCTGGTGCGGCTGGATTTCGAGCAAGCGAGCCCGTCTCGTTGGGAGTTGCCCAATTTGTCCCAGTCAAGTTCGGTGGCGGAAATGGCGTCGGTGATTGGGTGCCAGTGGGGCAGGGGACGCTGGCCCGGAAAGCAAGCCATCGAGTTTCAAAACGTGAACGATCGGGTGCGGTTGGACGTGCCGGGCGAATACGATTCGCTGACCCTTTCGGCCTGGGTGCGGGTGCAGGGATTGGATCGCGAATTGAATTCCCTTTTCATGAGCGACGGCTTCATGGAGAAGTCGATTCACTGGCTGCTTCGCGACGACGGTGTACTGGGGATGACAGTGGTCGGCGACCAGCCGGGAGACTACCAGATCGTGGCCAGTCCGCCAGTAGTTGAGCTAGATGACATTGGAAGATGGATACACCTCGCAGTTGTCGTTGATGGTCGCTCCCGTCGTGTTTCACATTTTGTGAATGGGCAGGAGGTCGATCGCGAAGCTTTGATGATCAAGCCGCCGTACCGCGTCGGTCCCTCCGAGCTGGGCAATTGGTCGGCTCGCGGGTTTCCCGAGGACGACCCGTTTATGATTCGCAACTTCAGCGGGTCGATGGACGAATTTTGCCTTTTCAGCCGAGCTCTCGAGCCGGAGGAAATCGAGACACTCTACCAGGAAGGCCGACCGGACTTGGACCTTTTGGCCTTTCGAAGGTGACGTTTCTTAGCCTTCCCGCGTGCGTGCGAGCCTCCCTCAACCCCTAATTTTCAACTCCCGTCAACATACCCCACTACGTTACCTAAACCTCGAAAAGTACCCCATATGATGAAGAAGATCCTGCCCATCCTGTGCTGTGTCGTTCTTGCCTCGACGGCGTTTGGCGCCAGCGAAGCCGCGCTTAACCCTAACCAAATCAGCCTTGATTCCACGGCTGTCCGCGAACAGCAGACTTTCGACTTTGGCTGGCGGTTCTCCCTCGGCGACGAGCCGGAGGCCAAGAACCCAGGCTTTGACGACGAAAGCTGGCGTTCTCTGGACCTGCCGCACGATTGGAGCATCGAAGGTCCATACGACAAAGACGCGCCGAGCGGTGGTTCGGGCGGCTATCTTCCCACGGGCGTCGGCTGGTATCGCAAGACCTTCACCTTGCCGGACGAGGCCCGTGGAAAGCAGGCCCGTATCCAATTCGATGGCGTCTACCAGAACAGCACGGTTTGGATCAATGGGCACGAGCTAGGCACGCGGCCCTTCGGCTACGCGACCTTTCATTACGACCTCACGCCGCACCTCAACTACGGTTCCACGCCCAACGTCATCGCCGTCCGGGTGGACAACTCCGATCAGCCGAATAGTCGCTGGTACTCGGGGTCTGGCATCTACCGCCATACTTGGCTGACAATCACCGACCCGCTGGCGGTCGCCCCATTCGGCGTTTACGTGACCACCCCCGAGGTTTCCGCCGAGGCGGCAACCGTTCACGTGCAGACGAGCGTACGCAACGAACGCTCTGAGGGGACGCGTTTCACGCTGCATACTTCCCTTCTGGGTTCGCGTGGCGAGGCGCTCGCCCAGAATGTAGAGGAGGTATCCGCTCCTTCCGAAATCGCTGCGGGAGGGGAGCTCGAGCTGGCCGCGACTTTGCAGGTTCCCACGCCGCGTCTTTGGTCTCCGGATACGCCGGAGCTTTATCGGGCGAGGTCTGAGCTGCGGGTCGATGACGTGGTGGTCGATGCGGTGGAAACGACCTTTGGCATCCGTGAGCTCGTCTACGACGTGGATCGCGGCCTGCTGATCAACGGCGAGCAGGTCAAGCTCCGTGGCATGTGCCTGCATGAGGATGGAGGGGCAGTTGGCGCAGCGGTACCCGAAGCGGTACTCGAGCGTCGTTTGCGACTGCTGATGGAGATGGGCTGCAACGCGGTGCGGGCCAGTCACAATCCCATGGCTCCTGAATTCTACGAACTTTGCGACCGGCTCGGGATGCTTGTCATGGACGAAGTGTTCGACGAATGGACGGTGCGGAAGCCGCAAATCAAGTTTGGCTACTCCGACATCTTCGAGGAATGGTTCGAACGCGACGTAGTTGATTTTGTCCGACGCGACCGCAACCACCCGTCCATCGTGATGTGGAGCGCCGGCAACGAAATCGGCGAGCAGCGCTCCGAGGTCGGAATCGAGGTACTCGGAAAGCTCATAGAAATCTTCCATCGCGAGGATCCCACGCGTCCCGTCACGGCGGGCTTAGACAATGTCTTCAATGGTGATGGCCGGGCTCCGGAGGCATTTACCGAATTGCTCGACGTTGTTGGATACAACTACCCCGATCGTTGGGGGGACCGCCGCGAGCTTTTGCATTCCGATGACCGTCGCGATTTTCCGGAACGCAAATTCGTCCATACCGAGAGTACGACCGCTCGCGGCACTCGCGGTGAATACACCTTTGGCCCGCTGCTGGGCGGCGGATTTTCGTTCTCGGAAAGACGGGTGCTGCCGGGCAAGGGACCGGAGGCTGCGCTCTACCTCGACGATACGGTGCAGGCCGAACGGATCTGGAGGTTCGTTTCACTCAACGACTACGTGATCGGCGACTTCGGCTGGACGGGAATCGACTACCTCGGCGAGGCACGCTGGCCACGAAAAGGGGCCAGCCCGGGACCGCTCGATACCTGCGGCTTCAAGAAGGATCAGTTCTATTTCTATCAGAGCATCTGGACCAGCGATCCCATGGTGCATCTGTTGCCGCACTGGAATTGGCCGGATCGCGTTGGCGAGATCGTACCGGTCGTGGCCTACACCAACTGCGCGGTGGTTGAACTGTTCCTAAACGGACGCAGCCTTGGCCCGAAGTCGCACGAATTTCCCGCCCAAGGGGCTGAAGGCGGCTGGGCCAGCTATGCCAAGACCGTGATTCGCCCCACCACGGGCGACATGAAGTTCGTTTGGGACGTGCCCTACGAACCCGGCGAATTGAAGGCCGTCGGCTACGACCGCGACGGCAACGTGGTGGTGACGGAATTCGTGCGGACGGCTGGCGACCCGGCCAAACTGGAGGTGACCATCGACCGCGCGTCGATAGCCGCCGACGCCCGAGACGTTGCCCACGTGACGGTACGGGCCTTCGACGCGAACGGCGTCTTCGTTCCACTTGCCGACAATCAGCTGACCTTCGAGCTCTCCGGCGTGGCGAAACTGATCGGCGTAGACAATGGCGACCTCGCGAATCACGACAGCTATCAGAGCAACGAGCGACCCCTCTACTATGGAATGGCCCTTGCCTTGTTGCAATCCACGCTCGAACCCGGCGAAGCGCGACTCGTGGTGAGCAGTCCCGGCCTGCCGGACGCATCGGTCAGCCTAGCAATCGGCGACTAACCTAAACTTTTAAGTATCTAAAAACAGACTACATGCAAATGAGAACGATGATTCGCAGCTATCCAAGCGCTAGGTCCGTCATAACGGCCTCGGCTGTATTTGCCGCAACCGTGGCGAGTGCCTTTGCGGACTCGCCCCAAGAGTTTAACCACGATCCCGATCTCGCCGCCCTCGGTGTGAGCGCTGCGGAGATCGAGCAAACGGACGCGCTGCTGCAGTCCTTTGTAGACGACCAGAAGCTCAACAGCGTGGTGGGCTTCGTGGCGAAGGATGGCGACGTGCTTTACAAGAAGGCCTTCGGCTGGAAGGACGTGGAAAACAAGGTTCCTGCTGAAGAGGACGACTACTACGTTCTCATGTCGCAGACCAAGGCGGTCACCACGGTGGCGTTTATGACCTTGGTGGAGCAGGGGCTTGTCTCGATCCACGACCCCGTGTCGAAATTCTTTCCCGAGATCCCGGACGAGGTGGTGACGGAGGTTCACGAGGACGGGACCTACGAGACTCGGCCAGTGGAAACGCCCATGACCTTCGTGCATCTGATGACGCATACATCTGGCTTGGGCGCGGGCAAGGTGAGAGACATTCGCCGGGCCGAACGCAAGGGCGACGATGCTCCGGCTGGCTTCGGTGGCAGGATGCCTGACAAGACGCCAAGCGGCCAGCACAGCGGGGGAGGCAACCCGGAGGCGAAGTACCTCGAAGAAGAAATGCTCGCCCTGGCCAAGTACCCGCTAGGGTTCGATCCGGGCTCGAAGTGGAACTACCACGTGAGTTCGAATATGCTGGGCTACCTTGTGGAACGCATATCCGGTAAATCACTACAGGAGTACGTGAAGGAGACCATCCTCGAGCCCTTGGATATGGACGATACAGATTGGTACTACGAACCGGAGGCCTTGGATCGTTTTGTGAAAGCCTATCGTTCCGTGGACGGAAAGCTGGAGCCCGGCACCAATATGTACAGCGAGGGCACGATTAGCGAACAGCAGACCTACGCGGAGGGAGCGATTGGCCTGAATGGTCCGATCGAGGACTATGCGAAGTTCTGCCAGATGTTGCTCAACAAGGGGATCTTCAACGGAAACCGTATCCTGAAACCGGAGACGGTGGAGCTGATGACCATGATCGATCGTTTACCGGAGAATAGCGGCGCAGAGGAAGGCTTTCAATTCGGACTTGGGTTCGAGATACACGAGGAGAAAAAGCCCGCTCCTGCCGTTTCGGACTCCGCATTCGCCTGGGGCGGCATGCTGGGCACGGCTTACACCATCGATCCGGAGAACGATATGGTGACGTTGTTTTATACCAACATGTTTGGCCTAGAGCCCTTGTATCCAAAATTCATTGCCCAAGCCTACGAGCTAGCGGGATTGTCGGAATCCGGAGAAACGGTTGCAGAGGTTGTGCTGGAGGAGGGCGGACGTGGCCCGCATCCGGCGATCGTTACGGAGGACGCGTCCTTGCCGGGGATGACGATCTACCGGCCGAAGGACTTGTCGCCTTTCGGAGATTCCGAAAAGCTTCCCATCCTGCTTTGGGGGAATGGGGCCTGCGTGAACACGACGCAGGAGCATAAGCTCTTCCTAAACGAGATCGCTTCGCACGGGTACCTTGTACTGGGGATAGGCTTGCTGGACCGGCTGGATCTGCGCGACGATCTCGCCAACCAGAAGACGCAGTCGAGCCAGCTCCTAGAGGCCCTTGACTGGATTCTTGAACAGAACGAGAGCGAAGGCAGCGTGTTTTATGGAAAAGTGGATCCGGAGCTGGTGGCCTCCATGGGGATGTCTTGCGGCGGCTTGCAGGCGATTGAAATTTCCGGCGATCCGCGTATCCGGACTACGGTGGTTTGCAACAGTGGCGTGCTGAAGGATCCGTCTCCCATGCGCGGAATGCCTGCTCTGAAGAAGGACGCCTTGGAGAGCTTTCATGGTCCGGTTCTCTACCTGATGGGCGGTCCGAGCGACATCGCCTACAACAACGCCATGGACGATTTCGCCCGCGTGCAGCACGTGCCGATTGTCATGACCAACTTGGACGTCGGCCATGGCGGCACCTATGCCCAGCCCCACGGAGGCGAGTATTCTCCTGTGGCGCTCGCCTGGCTTGATTGGCAGCTCAAGGGCGAAAAGGACGCGTCTAAGATGTTTCTCGGAAAGGAGAGCCAGTTAGCTCGCGATCCGGATTGGAGCGTCGAAGTGAAGAATTTCGATTAAACTATATATGTATCTGAACCTCAAATACAGGAACCACCCCATGCGCTATCTCATTATAGGACTTTTGCTATTCGCCTCAACCATCCTTAAAGCGGGAGCCCCGCCGATCCCGGGCGATTGGACAAGCGGCTACGCTTACGTGAACGGAATTCGTGTCCACTACTACCGGGCGGTTCCGGAAACGGAAAAGCCTGTCATCGTCATGGTGCACGGGGTGACGGACAATGGCGTGTGCTGGTCGACGCTCACGTGGAAGCTGCAGAAGGATTACGATATCTACATGTTGGATACGCGAGGGCACGGACTTTCGGATCCCTTCACGCCCAACGACGACGGCGACACCTTGATCAAGGACGTGGTAGAGTTCGTGCGGGTGATGGACATCGAAAAACCGATTCTCATGGGGCATTCCATGGGTGCGGCCACGGTGATGCGCATTGGAGCCGAGTATCCGGATCTGGCTCGGGCAGTCGTCATGCTCGACCCGTTTGTGGGTCGTCGGGGACCTCCTCCGGGAAGCCGCGATGATGATGGCAAGGCCCCGGCCCGTCGCCCGGGACCGCCTGCTCGCGAGCCGAATCCGGAAACGCTGTCGTTCAGCATGCACAACTCGCCGGAGTATCTCGTTGCCCAGAACAACTACAGCTACGACGCCCTCGTGGCGAAGGCCCGCCGCGACAATCCGCGCTGGAATCTGGTGGATTGCCAGTATTGGGCGCTCTCTAAAAAGCAGTACCACGGCGCCTACAGCGACCAAGCGTGGCAATCGATGTCTGGCAGCATGCGGACCGAGGACGCCTTGGCGACGATCTCGGTTCCGGCCTTGATCTTGAAGGCCGATGCGTCCCCCGAGCAACGTCAGGCCCACCAAGAGGCTGCGAAGGTAATGCAAAACGGGAAGCTCGTGCACATCGACGACTCGGGACACAACCTGCACCACGACCAGCTCTTACGAACGACCGAGGTGATAGTGGACTTTTTCTCCCAGCTGAAGGACTAGTCTATGCTTATGAAATCAACCTACCTATTCGCATCCGGACTTGCCTTGGCCTCTCTCGCCGCAGCGGAGCCAGTCCATGAAATGACCGTCGATACCGGCGAGTCCAACGGCCACATCAGCCGCCACATCTACGGCCACTTCGCCGAGCACCTCGGTCGCGGCATCTACGACGGCTTTTGGAAGAAGGACGCCAACGGCGACTACATCATCCGTGACGACGTCGTGGCCGCCATGAAGGAAATCGGCGTGCCGAACCTGCGCTGGCCGGGCGGCTGCTTCGCCGACTACTACTTCTGGGAGCACGGCATCGGCCCCAAGGAAGAGCGTCCGACCGTGGTCAACAATCTCTGGGGCGGCGTAACGGAAGACAACTCTGTGGGCACGCACGAGTTTCTCGCCTTGTGCGAGGAGCTGGAAGCCGAGCCGATCGTGGTCGGCAACGTAGGCAGCGGCACCGTCGAGGACATGGCCAACTGGTGGCAATACATCAACCACCCCGGCGAGAGCCCGATGGCCAATCTGCGCCGTGAAAACGGTCGTGAAGAGCCGTGGGACGTCCACTATTGGGGCGTGGGCAACGAAAGCTGGGGCTGCGGCGGCCATATGCGTCCCGAGTACTACGCGGACCTGTACCGTCGCTTCTCGACCTTCCTGCACGGCTACAAAAACGTCAGGCCCTTCCGCATTGCCACTGGCCCAGCTGAAGCCGACTACAACTGGACCGAAGTCGTCATGGAGCGAGCGGGGGACCGGATCGACGGCCTCGATTTGCACGTCTACACGATCGACGGCTCTTGGAGCACCCATAAGGGCCAGGCGGTCAACTTCGACGAGAGCGGCTGGTACCGCCTGATGAAGCGGGCCATGTGGATGGACGAGCTCATCACGAATCACACCGCGATCATGGATGCGCACGACCCCGAAAAGCGTGTTTGGCTGATCGTGGGCGAGTGGGGCACCTGGCACGAGCAGGAAGAGGGCTCCGTTCCGGGCTTCCTCTATCAGCAGAATACCCTGCGTGACGCACTCACCGCGTCCGTAACCTTGGACATCTTCCACCAGCACCTCGACCGGGTTAAAATGGCGAACATCGCCCAAACCATAAACGTTTTGCAGGCAATGATCCTAACGGATGGCGAGCGGATGCTGCGTACGCCGACCTACCACGTGTTCGACCTCTACAAGCCGCACCGCGAGGCAACCGCCTTGCCCTTCGAATTGGACCGTGGCCAATACGAGTTCGCCGGCAACACGTTGCCGGCGATCAGCGCCACCGTTTCCAAGAACGACGAAGGGCGTATCCATGTGAGCCTGACAAACATCGATCCCCATCAAGCCCGCAGCGTCGAGTTAAGCTTCGACGGCATGAAGGGTATGTCTGTGAAGTCCGCCCGCATCCTGACCGCCGACGAGATGAACGCCCGCAACACCTTCGACGCCCCCGACGCATTGGTTCCTGTCGAGTTCGATGGAGCCAAGGTTTCCAACGGCAAGCTTGTTGTTTCACTGCCGGCGAAGTCCCTCGTGACGATCGCTATTGATTAAAACGAAAAGTATTCAACCGCTGAGGACGCGGAGATCGCTGAGATTCTATATTGGGTTCAATTCTCTGCGTACTCCGCGAACTCTGCGGTTAAAAAACAAGCCACATAATTCAATACCACTGATTCATGCCCCTAAACCGACTACCCCTATTCTGCCTGCTGCTCGCAAGCGCTTGCAGTGGTTCATTAACTGCCCAAGGCAACCTTTTGGTTGAGACCTCCGCCGGCTCGGTCGAAGGTGTGCAGGAAAATGACCTTCGCGTCTTTCGCGGCGTTCCCTTTGCCGCTCCACCGGTAGGTGAGTTTCGTTGGAAGGCCCCGCAGCCCCTCGAACCGTGGGAAGGTGTGCGGCCGGCCAAGGAATTCGCCAACGATCCATATCAAGGCGACGGATCGGGTAATGTGGGAGAAGACTGTTTGTATTTGAATATCTGGACACCTGCCGAAACCGCAGAGGATAAGGTGCCAGTGCTGGTCTGGATCTACGGGGGCGGTTTTTCCTTCGGCTCCTCATCGATCCCGGTGCACAACGGCGAATACCTCGCTCGCAAGGGCGTGGTATTGGTCAGCATCAACTACCGCGTAGGTCCGCTGGGCTTCCTCGCCCACCCAGAGCTGAGTGCGGAGTCGCCGCGTGGCGTTTCCGGCAACTATGGCTTGCTGGACCAAATTGCCGGTTTGAAGTGGATACAGGAAAATATCGAAGCCTTTGGTGGCGATCCGGATCAGGTAACGATCTTCGGCGAGTCAGCGGGCGGCATCGCGGTGAGCATGCTCTGCGCCTCGCCAGAAGCGAAAGGCTTGTTTCACGGAGCGATCTCGCAAAGCGGGGGATCGTTCGGGCCGACGCGCCCAACGACGTACCCGGGCGAAAACATGAAAAGCCTGAAGCAGGCGGAAGAAGCGGGCGTTGCCTTCGTGAAGCGAGCGGGCGCGGAATCGCTGGCGGAGCTACGCGAGCTCGATCCAAGTGCCATGCCTCCCGGCTTCGGAAGCGGGGCGGCCTGGCCGATCGTCGATGGCTGGGTCATTCCGGATGATCAGCATGTGTTGTACGAGAAGGGCAAATACAACGATGTGGCAGTGCTTGTCGGGTACAATTCCGACGAAGGGCTGAGCTTCCCGTCGGGTAGGACGGCGGAGGAGCATATCGCCAACGTGGAGAAACGCTATGGACCGTTCGCGGATCGATTGCTGGAAGCGTACCCGCTCGATGGGGACAGAATCGGGCACGCGGCTCGCGGCCTGATGCGCGATGCTGCGTTCGGATGGCAAACCTGGAGCTGGGCGAAACTGCAGGCCGAGACTGGCGAGGCTCCGGTCTATTTCTACTATTTCGACCAGCATCCGCCGCGAGATGGAGAGTCGCCCGAAGCTGATCATGGAGCTCCTCACGGTCTGGACGTTCCCTATGTTTTCCAGACGCTGGATCGCGACGATGCAAAGCTTACGGAAGAGGATTGGGAGCTGTCGGATACGATGGCGACCTATTGGACGAATTTTGCCAAGCGCGGCGATCCCAACAGTTCGGCAGTTCCGCAATGGCCTCAGTTCGCTGAAGAGCAGGAGAAGGTTATGGTATTGAAACATCCGGTCCGGGTCGGTCCGGTTCCCGATGCCGAAGCTCTCGAGGTGCTGGACGACTATTTCGAATGGCGTCGCACTGAGGAAGGAAAAGCGTGGGCCAAGTAGAAAGACGGAATAGACGCGTATGATTCGAATCATCATTTGCTTACTCGCTTCCTTCGTCGCCGTGAGCGACGGCTTGCGAGCTGACGATGCCCGGGATAGAGGAGGGGACTTTGAAACGGAATTCGTCTACGAGGCGCATGTCACGATCGGCGACATCGTGGAGGTGGGCGAGACGGCCAAAGGCATTCGTCGCTACATCCCGATTACAGGAGGCCGCTTCGAGGGACCCCGACTGAAGGGGACGGTCCTTCCTGGTGGCGCGGATTGGCAAACGGAGCGCACGGATGGGGGGATCGAACTGGACGCCTTGTATTCGATGCGTTGCGACGACGGAACGGTGATCATCGTTCGAAATCAAGGGATCATCTCGCCAGGCGGATCGTATCTAAAGACGACACCCACGTTTACCGTCCCCGACGGACCGCACAATTGGCTCGACGACTTTTTGTATATTGGAACCGTAAGCGGTAGCGAAGAACCGGATACAGTGGTGATTCGCGTTTTCCGCGTAAAATAAACCTCGTTCAGAGAAGCGAAAATCCTCACATGAACTACCCCAAAGCCTTTCTCAGTTTCCTAGCAGGAACGCTCGTATGTTGCAGCATGCAGCGTTCGTTGATTGCCGAAGCGAAGATTTCCAAGCCCGGCGTTTACCAAGGCTACAGCGAGGCGATCTATGCGGACGATTTTGATCTCAGCTCGCGCTACATCGAGATGAGGGATGGCGTAAAGATAGCCATCGATATCTATCGTCCGAAAGATAAGGAGACGGGCGAAGTCATCGAAACGCGCTTGCCGGTCGTCTGGATGCACACGCCTTACAATCGCAGATACAATGGGAGCAAGGACAAGCTGACCGTCGAGGACTACGCGGGCAGCGCTATCGAGTTAGTAAAATATGGATACGTAGTGGCCACGGCTGACTTTCGGGGGCTGCATGCTTCCTTTGGGCACAATCAGGGCTACAACCGCGGCGAGTGGGTGGGACCCGCCCGCTACGACGCCTACGACATTACGGAATGGCTCGCTGACCAGCCATGGAGCAATGGCAACATCGGTATGTGGGGCTGCTCCGCCACAGGCGGGAGCCAGATGCAGGCTGCGACCACCGCGCCGCCGAGTTTGAAGGCCATGTTTCCCATGAGCTTCGAGTTCGATGTCTATGACTTTCGAGGCGCGGGCGGTATCGTGGCTCCGAGCCGTTGGACGCCGAAGCCCGACGATCCTCCACCGCATGAGGTTCGCGACAAATTGGCGGCTCCGGTGGACGAAGACGTCGACGGTTCGCTTCTCGAGGCTGCCAAGGCCGAGCACGAGGGCACGATCGAAACCGTCGGACACATTCCTTATCGCGACGGCTATTCGCCAAACCTCACGGATGACAGCGCCAAGCAGTGGTGGATCAAGAGCAGTCCCGCAAACTACTTGGACGAGATCAACGATTCCGGGATCGCCATGTACATGGCCGTCAACTGGGACGAAGGCTACACCAAGCCGGGACCGTTTTTCGCGATCAACAATTTCAAGGTTCCCTCCAAGTTCATCGTAGGCCCTGGAGTCCATTGCGATTGGTGTCCGGCGAAAGAGATGACAGGGCTCGATATCCTGACCGAGGAGCTCCGTTTCTTCGACTACTGGCTGAAGGGGATCGATAACGGCATCATGGATGAGGATCCCGTATACTATTTCACATATAACGCTCCACAAGGGGAGGAATGGCAATCGGCGAAAGCTTGGCCGTTGCCGAATGAAAAGCGCGTCGATTTCTATCTCGGCGAGGGCTCGCTGAGCCGCTCGCAGAAAACGGAGGGCGAAGGTAAGGACGAAACGGTAGTGATCTATGAATACAGCCGCGGGGAGATTCCGCCGGGTTCCTTGATCTACGAAACCGAGCCTTTGCAAGAGGCCGTGCAGGTGACCGGACACCCAACGGTGAATCTATGGGTTTCCTCCACCGCGACGGACGGCGATTTCGTTGCGACGTTGCGAGATGTCGCGCCCGACGGAACCATCACTTCCTATAACGCCCAGGGACAGTTGAGAGCGTCTATGCGCAAGCTCTCGGAACCGCCCTACGACAAGCTCGGCTTGCCGTACCGTCGCTTCGTGGAAGCCGATGCTCAGCCCTTGGTGCCGGGAGAACCCGTTGAGTTATGGTTTGAGATTCTGCCGATTTCTATGATTTTCCAAGAGGGGCATCGGATCCAGCTTGTGGTTAGCTTTGTGACGCGCGGCACGCCTGAGATCGACCCAGCTCCAGACGTCACTCTCTATCGCGATTCGAATCACCCCTCTTACCTGACGCTGCCGATCGTCGAGTAGCGTCATTGCCAACCCAATACAGAAAATGTCATCATGAAAAACACCCTACAATCACTGCGAACCTTTCTATCCCGCTTTTCAATGGCGGCACTGTTGGCCGCGCCTTCCAGCCTATTCGCTGCCGGCGCTTCCGACTACGCGATCGGAGCGGATGTTTCCTTTCTGGCGTCGGCGGAAGAGAGAGGAACGGTTTTCAAGGACGAGGGCGTCGCCAAGCCGGGCCTCGAGATCCTGAAGGACAATGGGTACAACTGGATTCGCCTGCGGCTATTCCATACCCCGTCGAACTCTGAACGCTTCCCGCTGCCAAACGATCTTGAATACACCATAGAGCTCGCGAAGAAGGCTCACGACCTCGGCTTCAAGTTTCTTCTGAACTTCCATTATTCGGATACATGGGCGGACCCCTCGAAGCAGTTTCTGCCGAAAGCGTGGGAGGACCTTACTCACGATGAATTAGTCGAAGCCGTTTTCACTTACACGCGTGATACGATAGTCGCCTTCCGCGAAGCCGGTGTAATGCCGGACATGGTACAGAATGGAAACGAAATCACTAACGGCATGCTCTGGCCACATGGCAAGTTGCCGGAAAACGAGGACAACTTCGCGGAGCTCGTCCAGGCAGGAATAAATGGCGTGGATGCGGGCCGGGGGAACTTGCCTCGTCCGAAGATTATGGTGCAAGTCGAGTCGAGTGGCAACAAGGCGAAGACCAAGCGTTTCTTCGACGCCCTTTTCGCGCGTGGGGTTGACTGCGACGTGCTCGGCCAATCGTACTATCCTTGGTGGCACGGATCACCGCTCGACCTGCGTGAGACGCTCAATTTCATGGCTACCGAGTATGGCAAGGAAGTGATGGTGGTGGAAGCTGCCTATTGCTGGCGTCCGACCGAGTATACCGAACACCCTGGTCCATTCCCTGAAACACCGGAAGGTCAGCGAGAGTATCTGGAGACGGTTCACGAAATTTTGCTAAACGTTCCCAACGGTCTTGGAACCGGCATTTTCTGGTGGGAGCCCATGGTCCATATTCGACCTGGAAGCACTGGCGGCATCGGCAGCCGCGGCATGTTTGACGACGAGGGCAACGCCCTGCCGGTTATGGATGTATTCAACAAGTGGACGCGCGGAAAGGTGCCACAGGACGCGGCAGAGGGCGGTTAAAATCGTTGTTTGGCTCTCGCATTCGGAAGTCGCACGAGAATCGCGTCGTGCGGCTTGAGTATGGCTGGTTGCATCCCATAGGCATTTGCGAATGGGAGTTGGAACCGGCTTCGATTTTTTTAAATCCTAGACACCGCAGGATTCCCCTCGCAAAACGACCTTCCTCCGCTAAGCAGAGGCCAAATCATGCTTTCGACTGAACTGATTTTAACGTTTTTAGCGACGTCTGCGTTGCTCGCGATCACTCCCGGTCCCGACAATCTTTTCGTCATGACGCAAGCTGCGTTGCACGGAAGAAAGTCGGGCTTCGTTGTGACTCTGGGATTGTGCACTGGCCTCATCGTGCATAGCGTAGCGGTCGCGTTGGGTGTATCGGCTATCTTCCAGTCCTCAGTCGCAGCGTTCAACCTGCTCAAGTATCTGGGCGTCGCCTATTTGGTCTACTTAGCTTGGAAGGCGTTTAGAGCTTCGTCGGATGCAGTTGGGGAAGAGCAGAAGGTCCAGGCGAGCTACGCGAATCTGTATCGGCGTGGCATCATCATGAATGTTACCAATCCCAAGGTCTCGATATTCTTTTTGGCGTTCCTGCCTCAATTCACCGACCCGTCCGCAGGAAACGTAACGAGCCAGATTCTCGCGTTGGGCGGATTATTCATCGTCGCGACGCTCGTAATATTTGGATCGATCGCCACCTTGTCAGGGCTTCTGAACGACCTGTTCAAGAAATCGAGCCGGGCGCAAACCATCATGAACAAGATCGCTGGTCTTGTTTTTCTTGGAATCGCTGCAAAACTGATGGCGGCAAAACAGTAGAAATTAAATTTGGGTTCCAAGCCTGAAGGGGAGGCGTTTCCAGGGTGGGTTTTATGGCTTACATTGTAGCAAATTTAGGAATCTTGGAGATTTCCGGGGATTCTAGGGGCTTTAGCCTTTGGCTCCTAGATCGATCACGGGCTGACACCTTCGAATCTAAGCAATCTGCTTGAAAACGGAACGCAGCGAGGCAGCTTTACTGCCATGTACGTTTGCCGCGTAACCCAAATTGGATTCCTGCCATTTTCCTGCCAAAATGGGTGCAGTAACTTGCCGTTCTGTGCAGGTTGTTGCTTCGGTAACACTCGTAAGTCGTTAACTTAGAGTAGATTATGCGATTTCTAATCCCGCTAGCCCGACCATTTCTTAAAAAGCTACTTTCTTACGGATAATGAAAGTAGCTTTTTTGTGGTCCTTGTGTCACGCGACACGTTGAAAATTCGCGAAGAATCTTGTTGGGTTTTCATGCGAGATGTTCCGCTTGATATTTGCTGGCGGGGGCGGATTTCGATAGGGCATTGATCAGATGAAGCCGTGAAGCGTGATGCCCGCCAGTGTTGGAGGTTTCTGACCTTTCGAGGTTTTTTAGACTATTATTCTCTTGAGTGTCCTTCCGTGACGCCAGGTCCCTTTGATCAAAACTTCCTTTGGGGTCGAGGGCAGGCCCACTTGATTTGTGTTTAGGCTGCCGACGACTAGGTCAACGGTGGCTGCTCCTACCTGCTGCAGGTTTCCGTCTATCCCGGCAGCTGTATCCATTTCTTCCTGCGTCCGGAAAAGGTAAGCGATGCCGATGTCGATGGGAGCTCGCAGCCCGAGTTTCGACAGCCAGGTCGAGACCGGGAGTTTGTATACGAGCAATGAGTCAGGGCGCTCATGGTCTATCCATTCGCGGAACGCAGCTTCGGAGTCTTCAATCTTTGGCGCAAAGGGAGCGCAGCGGTCAGACTCCGGTAAGGTCCGCTGCCAATCTAGCGCGCCTGCAGTCCATTGGCCGCCGGAGATGCGGTTGTTGAATTCCGGTACAACCAAGCCCGTTTTTCGATAGCCAAGCTTTCGCATCTCTTCGAGGGCGAGGCGGACGTTGTAGAGGCCGTGAAAATTGGTTCGATCAACTTGGGCCATGCGGAAATAAGCGCTTAAACCAGCCACCGCGAATCGATCTGTTTCGATCAGGTTCTTTCTTTGCCGATCACGTGAGAACCCAAGGATGACTCCGCGAATGCCTCGATTATAGATCACCTCAGAAAGCTTTTTGGCATCACTCTTATAATTGGCTAGGGCGAACTCTTCTATTCGGTACCCCAGTTCGTCGGCGCGTTTCGCAACGCCGTCAAACTCCCAGCGGCAAACATCTTTGGCCTGCCAATTGATAGATCCTCCATAGTCTGTGACGAGGGCGATCGTGTTCACAGCGACCTTGTCGAAGTGTGACTTGCGGCTGCTTATCAGAGCGCTCACCAGGGGATTGGGCCGATAGCCGAGTCTCTGTGCGGTGTCCTTGATGCGTTCGCGCCTTTCGACGCTGATCCTTGGATCGTTTCGCAGAGCTCGCGAGACGGTGGATGTCGAGACGCCGATCTCTCGGGCGACATCAGCCATGGTAATGGGTGTATTCATGCGTCGAATGACACAGCAGGAAACGTGCGCAATGATATGCGCACGAAATGCCGCTCATCTTTGAGCAAAACCAATGCCGTGGCGCCACCGGTGCTCAAACTTGGCAAAATCTAGACGCCCGCTGGCTGTCGAGATCCTGAAATAGAAACACAATACTAATCCATCATATCATGCCAAAAGTAGATCAACCGATGCACAAGGACGGAGACTTCTTCGTCGATTATGAAGAGAAAGTCTTCGAGGACGTCAAAGCGGAGCCGGGCGAAAAAGCCTTGGTGACTTTTCACACGGTCGCGTTCGAAGGCTCGATCAGCATCGTAAACACACTCTCCGCGACCCGTCTTCTGCGTAAGGGTTACGAGACTTCTATTCTCCTTTATGGACCAGGTGTCACTATGGGTTTTCAGCGAGGATTTCCGACTTTAGGGGACGAAGCGTTTCCAGGACATCTTTTTGTTAACCAGCGTCTAGCCAAGTTCATGGAAGAGGGTGGTAAAGTCTACGCTTGTCGCTTCTCGACCCAAGCCTTGTACGGCCAGACTGAAAAGGCCTTCATTCCAGGAATAATACCGATCAATCCGCTCGACGTGCTCGACTGTATTTTGCTGCACAAAAAAGCGAATGCGGTGATCATGGACTCTTGGACGGTGTAACCTTCTAACCATTGCCAGATATGATCCGAGCCGCCGCCATCCAGATAGCGCCCGACCTCAAAAGCGGGGCCGCAACCGTCAGCCGCATGTGCGACGCCGTGTCCGACGCGGCGAAGGAAGGCGCGCGGCTCGCAGTCTTTCCGGAAACTTTTGTACCGTATTACCCTTACTTTTCCTTTGTCGAGCCACCTGTATCCACCGGACGGGCACACCTGTCGCTCTACGAGGAAGCGGTAGCCATCCCCGGGCCCATTACCGAGACACTTTCTCGCGTCGCCATCGATTTCGATATGGTGCTTTGTGTAGGAGTCAACGAGCGAGACGGAGGATCTCTTTACAATACGCAACTCATCATCGACACGGATGGAGCGATCAAATTGAAGCGCCGTAAGATCACTCCGACTTTCCACGAACGAATGATCTGGGGACGGGGTGACGGCTCCGGTCTCAAGGTTGTGGATACAGCTGTCGGACGTGTCGGTGCCCTAGCCTGTTGGGAGCATTACAACCCGCTGGCTCGCTACACCTTAATGGCCGATGGAGAGCAAATTCATTGTGCACAGTTCCCGGGATCGATGGTAGGGCAAATCTTCGCGGACCAGATCGAAGTGACGATTCGGCACCACGCTCTCGAAGCGGGATGTTTTGTTGTTAACTCGACTGGGTGGCTGAGCGATGAACAGCGTGCGTCGATCACGGATGACCCGAAAATGCTAAAGGCTCTCAGCGGCGGCTGCTACTCGGCAATTATAGGACCGGATGGCTCTCATCTTTGTGAGCCGATTACTGAGGGAGAGGGCATCGCTATTGCCGATCTCGATTTTGAGCAAATCACCAAGCGCAAACGCATGCTTGATTCGGTGGGCCACTACTCGCGTCCGGACCTGTTTTCGCTCTCCGTCAACAAAGCGCCGCAACCAGCTATAAATTCCCTAAACGAACGAGAAATTGAACCAATCGAATACAATGAAAGCGTATCCGAATTCCAGCCCGTATAGCGAAGGTATCTTCGAGCAAAAGAGTTTCCTGTTGTCGGAATTGCAATCCTATGGCGTTCGTTTGACCGTGGACGAGGGTGCTTCGTCGCGGGTCGGCGGGGCGGGACCGACTGATCACAAGGCAATGACTGTTTTAGGAACCACCATCATGGTGCCGGTCCACACCCACGCTGCCGCTTCGTCGCCTTTCGCAGCGGGATCGACGCTGCCGGATGGTCGGGTAGAGCTTCTGCATCAAAATGAGAGAATCGCTTATGTTAGCTACCCGCCTCAGCCCAAATTCTACAGCTTCACAACTGAAGAAGGCGTGCCCTATTGGAAGATCGCGACCTTGCATTCGAAGGACGTGCTGGCCACGACAGTATTGCAAACTTGCATACGCTACGGAAACAAAAGCACGAAGTGCCAGTTTTGTGCTATTGGCGAATCGCTCAAGGCGGGTCGCACCATACCTCACAAGAGTCCTGCCCAACTGGCGGAAGTGGCGACGGCCGCTCAACGCTACGATGGGATTAGCCAAGTCGTAATGACAACTGGCACACCGGTCACCAGCGATCGGGGTGCAGCAGTCTTGGCCGATTCCGCACGCGCTATCAAGGAAGCGACAGGGCTCCCCATTCAGGCCCAGTGCGAGCCACCCGATGACTTTGGTTGGTTTCAGCGCCTGAAGGATGCGGGAGTGGATACGCTAGGGATGCACCTCGAGGCGTGGGACGAATCCGTTCGAGCGGAGATCATGCCCGGCAAAGCGGAGGTGCCGGTTGCATTCTACCTGAAAGCTTTTCGGGCAGCGGTCGCGGTCTTTGGTCGTGGCCAGGTCAGCACTTACTTGCTCGCGGGACTCGGCGATTCCAGAGAAGGGCTTATCGAAGCTGCTCGCGAGCTGATCGATATGGGTGTCTATCCTTTTGTGGTGCCTTTCGTGCCAGTGACCGGCACCCAACTGGAGAACCGCTCGGCTCCGAGTTCCGAGTTCATGCGCTCGGTCCTATCGCCGATAGGCGAAATGCTCGCGCAGGCGGGCATGACCTCCGACAAGCAGAAAGCCGGCTGCGCCAAATGCGGCGCCTGTTCCTCGCTTTCCAGTTTCGAAAATCCTCAATCAAGTGGTTGCTCGGCAGCCTAGTAAGCAAAGTAAGAAATGCCAGAGACACCTTTTACCGTTGAGCTACCGGACGGAAGCGTCCGCGACTGCTACTCCCCTTCGTCTGTTGTACGCGAGTATTTTACCCGCGGCGAGACGCTCACCGTGGAGGAATTCGTATCCAAATCTCGGATCGCTCTCAATGAAGCCTCTTCTCGGGTTGAGGCGAAATTCGGTTTCGCCTGCAGCGGAGCCATGTCGTCGCTCGCCAACATAGAACGATGGAGCTCAGCTCTTGAAAAGGGCGACCTCCTGAAAATCACCAAAATCTAAATATCAATGAAAAACGAAAGCCAACGCACTGAGGTCGTCATCATCGGCGGCGGTCAAGCAGGACTCAGCATATCGTATTACCTTTCCAAATACGGAATTTCTGACCAGGTTATTCTGGAAAAAAACAAAGTGGCCCATAGCTGGCGAGAGGAGCGTTGGGACAGTTTTTGTCTGGTCACTCCCAATTTTCAGTGCCGCTTGCCGGACCATCCCTACGATGGAGAGGACCCAGATGGTTTTATGCTCAAGGACGAGATCGTCGCCTACGTTGATAGATTCGCCCAGAAAGTGACCGCGCCGATCCACGAGGGCGTGACTGTTCTCTCGGTACGAAAGTTGGACGATGGTTTCGAGGTTGAGACCACCATCGGTAACTGGATGTGCGAGAGCGTGGTCAGTGCCGTCGGATCCTTCCACATCCCCTTGCGTCCTCCAGGCTTTGAACGGATTCCGTCCGGCATTCAGCAGATATTTGCCACGGACTATCGCAATCCGGATCAGATCCCAGAGGGTGCGGTAGCCATTGTCGGGAATGGTCAGTCAGGCTGTCAGATCGCAGAGGACCTACAGCTTGCAGGCCGTCAGGTTCACCTCTACTTGGGAAATGCACCGCGTTCGCCGCGCCAATACCGTGGTAAGGACGCCGTGGCGTGGCTCGAGGAAATGGGGTATTACGAAACCTGCTACGATGAGCATCCTGATCCGGAAAAGGCTCGAGGCGGGACGAACCATTACCTCACTGGCAGGGACGGTGGGCGTGAGATTGACCTGCGCCGTTTCGCCCTCGATGGCATGAAGCTTTACGGCTACCTAGAGGAAGTGACGGAGTCGGGTTTCCGCTCGCGACCTGACGTGAAGGAGAAGCTCGACAAGGCGGACCGCTCCTACCTCGGGATTCGCCAGCGGATCGACGAATACATTGCTGCCAACGGCATCGACGCTCCGGAGGAGCCGCCTTATGTTCCCTGCTGGAATCCTCCGTCGCCGGAGGAAACCGAACTCGATTTCGAGTCCGCAAACGTTTCTAGCGTGATTTGGTGCCTTGGTTTCAAGCCAGACTTTTCCTTCATCGAACTCGACATCTTTGATCATCGAGGAATGCCACATCACAAGCGCGGCGTGACAGGGGAGTCTGGGCTATATTTTCTTGGATTACCTTGGCTGCATACTTGGGGTTCGTCCCGCTTTGCTGGGATCGCGCAGGATGCTGAGCACATTGCCAATATGATTTTGAAGCGGAGAAAGCGGGTGGAGCCTTGGCCTGAAATCCAGCGCATGAGAGCCGAGACAATCGGCGCCGAAACTGCTTGAAAATCACGAACCTAATTTGCCGACCATGTTGATCGAACGATTCAGAGCGTTTCAGCCGCAAGACTTTGTATTCAAGCTCGCTCAGAGCGAGGAGGACCAAGCCGGTTTTCATGCCTTGCGCCGTCGCATTTTTTGCGACGAGCAAGGCGTGTTTCAGGACGACGATCGCGATGCGATCGACGAGAGTATGATTCCCATTGTCTGCAAGCCAATCATCGCTGGGATGGAGGACGAGGTCGTGGGCGTTGTACGCATCGACGAGCGCGAGCCAGGCGTTTGGTATGGCAGTCGATTAGGTGTTGCGCTCGATTTTCGTCGTATCCGGCGATTTAGTTCAGCAGCGTCGGTGCGTAACCAGCAACCTTGCAACGCCGGTCTTGGAGCGATCGGAGCAGGACTGATCTATAAAGCGGTGTCTACTGCCAATGCGATCGGGTGTCATGAATTTTTGGCGACAGTGCAAAAGCAGAACGCCCGCTTCTTTGAGCGCTTGCACTGGCAGCCGCTGGAAGAGATCGAACTTTTTGGCCTGCCGCACGTGAAAATGCGGGCGGACCTAAACTATTACCAACCAGCGGCGAGTGTCGCATGACGCAATTGTCGACGAAGCCCATCGATTTGCGCGAGCTCGCGGCAGCTCTCGCTCATCACCCGTCGGTGGTGGAAAAGGCAGGTATTCATAAAGCATATACTAGAGCCCAAGACGTTTGCGGAAACGTGAGCCTTGGCGACGACTGTGCGGCGATTGAGGATCCCGAGAGTGGCGGGTATCTGCTATTTGCGGCGGAGGGTATGCTCGAATCATTTGTAGCCCAGGACCCCTGGTTTGCCGGGTACTCGGCGGTGATGGTGAATCTCAGCGACGTAGCGGCCATGGGGGGACGTCCTATCGCGATTACAAATACTCTGTGGGCGTCCGAAGGGCCGGCATGTGAAGCGATTTGGCAAGGCATGCGGGCGGCGTCAGAAGCGTATGGGGTCCCGGTCGTTGGCGGTCACACGACCCGGATATCGGCTGAGGCTCCTGCCCATCTTGGAGCCTCGGTGTTAGGACGAGCGGGAAAGCATTTGCTTACGAGTTTCGACGCGCGGGCAGACGATCGACTCGTTATTGCGGTCGACTTGAATGGAGCCTACCGAGGCGACAAGCCATTTTGGAATGCCAGTACTACGACCGATCCCGAGATACTGCGTAGCAATCTAAGGCTTTTGCCTCAGCTTGCGGAAGATCAGCTCTGCAGTGCTGCTAAGGACATTTCTAATGGAGGAATTATCGGCACGCTGGCCATGCTCTGCGCCTGTTCAAGAGTCGGAGTGGTTGTCGACCTTGATCGATTGCCATGTCCTTCTGGAGCGGAAATGATGAAATGGTTAATTTCGTTTCCAAGTTATGGATACGCATTTGCCGTATCCGAAAATAAGGTAAACGAGGTCGTGAGTATTTTTGGTGAAAGAGGCGTAGCTGCTGCGGAGTGTGGCTTTTTCACGAAGGAAGAGGGGATTTCACTCAGTTTCGGAAATAAGGTCGAGCCGGTCGATTTCGCCGTCTAGTAGCTGAGCAGTGGCCCGGCTTTCACGGGATAGAACCGCTGAACGAGTTCGATCGAGCTCTCGACTCGCTTTGGCCCCGGTGCCTGTCTGGCATTCTACCTAGCTTGCAATTGGATCGTGAAGGTTTCGAAGATACCTTAGAATCAGATTCTAAAGAACAGTCCTAGAGCTCGTTATGCGGTTTTGAATCCCGCGAGCCCGACCATTTTGAAAAGAAAGCCGCTTTCGTAATCACTTACGAAAGCGGCTTTTTTTGAGGCTAGTGGCTGGTCGACGAGTGATGAGCGAGAAGCCTATTGTCTGACGGTTCTTTGGGAAGCGAGGATGAGCAAACTCTATTTTGTTGCGAGCCCGATACTGAAAGGCTCAGTCCCACTCGGGATTTGCCGTCCGTTGAAACTTTCGTGCCGATCTAGGTTATCCCACGAGGATTGTCCGCTTCAGGAAATCTCGTTTTTATCGGTACGAGAGCCCTTGGCTTTTGAGCTAGCGAGCAGTAATGAGAATAGCCCAATCTTGCTCGGGCGAGTGGGGCGGTGTGCCGAGTGGGGTAGTAGTCGAGGCGTCAGCGAAAGCGATCGATCCGAGTTGGAGAGGGCCGCCTTTTATGGGGTCGTACCAACGAATGTCGAAGATGCCCTCGACGTTGGCGAGGTTGAGGGAGGCGGTGCCTCCATTCTTCAAATACACGACGTAGGTCTGTCTTGGTTGGGCGAATACGTAATCGTCCTCGCCTTCAACCAGATCGTTCGCGGATCGCATGCGGTGAAAAGGGACGTACTGCGAGAAGAAGTCGTGAGCGACCTTGCTTTGTTTCCACATGGTCTCGCGCACGCGGAGGTCTTCGCTGCTCAGGTCGCTGGTAGGAGCGTTGTTTTGCCAACCGAAGTACCATGAGACGCCGGAGCCGCCTGCCATGAGGGTCCCCCAAAGGACGTCTTTTCGAGCGTGGTCGCGGGTGGGATCGTCGGCGTCGGGGCGAAGTCCGTATTCCCAACCTAGGGGTTCGTCCATGGATACGAGCCACGGGTGACCGGCGTCGCGGGACATCTTCAGGTGGTCGAGGATGTCCTTGTTGTAATGTTCGTGGCGTTGCAAGGTCGGGCCGTCGAAATCTGGATACCCGGCGAGCTGCGGGTAGATTTCCACGATGGAGATTTCGTGCACCTTAATCGGGTGGTTGTAGGGATCGAGCTGGCGGATGAAGGAGGAGAACGCTTTGCGTTGCTCGTGGGTGTTGCCGAGACCGGCGTCCTTGCCCTTTTCGTCGGTCCAGCCGTTTTCCTCGCCGAGATCCCAAGTGAGGGCGAGGTGATGTCCGAAACGGGCGATCATTTCCCGATAGTAAAGCTTGCGGGTATCGGCAAAGGGAGCGCCGCCGTCGCGGAGTTCGAAGAGGTTCTCGTTTTCCGTTTCGGTGAGCAGCATGAGAATGTGGATACCGTTTTGCTGCATGTGGGAAAAGGCGATCTCCCATTGCTCCAGCTTGCTGATGTCAAAGGTTGTACGTTGTGTAGGATCGATCCAGGGCCATACGTCGCAGCCGTCGCCTTCGTAGGTGAGCGGCATGAGGTAGGCAGAATTCAGGCCTTGGGCTGCGGTGTAGTTGATCAAGCCGATTAGGCCCTTGCTGTCGTGCCCATCTTCGTCGGTCCAGTGAGGGTCGCCTTGCGACCAGTCTTGGCGATGCGGGCCGTAGTGGTGAAGCTGGTCTTCGCCCAGAGAAGGGAATTCCGGATTTTTGGCGTCGTCGTAGGTGCCGTCGAAACCATCGAAAGCGAGCATGTTTTCGGGACTGCCGAGTCCGACTTTGAGGAAGTATTCTGCGGACCCTTCGAATTGCTGGTAATGGGCGCCAACGTAGTTGAGGCGGCCTTTCGCTCGAAAGTCCGTGGCGCTGGAAGAGAGTTCGCTGGGGTTGATGGTGAAGGTGCCGGAGGCGTTACTCAGGGGAGCAGGGACGCCTTCGGCTTGCGAGATGGCGATGTCTTCACCGCTTACGAGTTCTGCTTGGTAAGTCCATTTACCTGAGCGATTCGGAGTGAAGCGTGCTTGCCATTTGTTTCCGCTTACGGCGTGGGAAATGGCGGCATTGCCATCGGCGGCGAAGTAGCCCGGGACTACGTATTTGGTTTCTCCGTGGCTAAAGGTCACGGTCAAGCGATGGTCGAGGAAGGTGGAAGGATCGTTCTCGTTGGCTTCGGGGCCGTCGAAGGTGAGGATGATCGTATGCCAGGTTTGTAGTTCTCCATCGACTACGGCGGCGTTGGCGAAGGGGACAGCCAGCAGGATGCTGGCTGAGAGCAGGTGGGTGAGAGTTTTCATGTGATTTAGTTCGTGTTGTATTTCTTCTCCAGGTTCTCCGCTGTCCAGAATCCGGTTTTTCCTTGGCTGCTGGCCCGGACCTTGGCGACTTGTTCGGGGGTGATGGGGCTGGCTTCGTTGCCGAATGCGTTGCGCACGTAGGTGAGCACGGCGGCGACTTCATCGTCGTCGAGCAATCCGTAGAATTGGGTCATGGGAACGTGTCCGGCGTATTTTTGGCCTTTGACCTGAATGGGGCCCATCAGGCCGTAGAGGGTCAGATCGATCAAGCGCTCGGGGTGTCCATTGGTCCATTCGGTATCAGCGATGGGAGGGAAGGAAGCGACGGGCAGGCCTTGGCCGTCCTCCTGGTGGCAGGTGACGCAGTGTCCCTCGCGGCGGTAGATCTCGAAGCCAAGCTTCCAACGTTCTTGTTCCGTTTCGCTCAAGCGATCAGGGGCTGCAGCCTCGTTCCCGCCGGTTTCGATTTTCGGGATTCCGCCGAGGTTTACGAGGGCTTGGCTGTAGGCTTGCCGTGTCCATTCGTCCAGCGGCATCTCTCCTATTTGCTCGACGATTGACTTGGAAGCGGGGGTCTCGAGTCGCGAGGCTGCGATGATGGTTTCCAGTCTCACGCGTGGATGTGCGTCCTTGGCGGCTCGTTCAAGCAATTCGGTAGTGTTTTCAAGCAGATGGCTGTTGTAGCGCAGGGCTCGCACGGCAGCGGCGCGAACTTGGTAGGAATTGGCTTGGAGCAGGTCTTGCAGCAGTTCGATGTCTATTTGGTTGAGACCCCAAGTCGTCCAAAGCGCTTCCAGTTTATACCTCTCGTAGTTCTGGTCCTTCGTATCGATATTTTGGATCCAGGACTCTAGAGCGGCGAGCACTTGAGAAGAGGGCCTGCCTCTAAGTTCTCTCCTGATGCGGTAGCGGGTGCGGGCTTCCGGGAGGGAGAGTCCTTCCACTAGTTCTTCGATGCTTGCCTGGGTGAGGTCGAAATTTTGGACGAGCGGACGCTCAGTGTGAGTGATGCGATAGATGCGACCGTGGGCGTGGTCGCGCAGTGGATCGCGGGCGTTGTGTTGCATGTGCCCGATCAGCTGATTGTGCCAATCGACGATGTAGAGGGAGCCGTCTGGCGCGAATTCGAGGTCGACAGGGCGGAAGTTGGGATCGTTTGAAGTGAAGAGGTCCTGGCGGAACTCGCTTTCGTATCCGGCGCCCGAATCGGTGATGCTGTGCTGTTTCGCGCCCAGAAATCCAATACAATTATTCAAGAGGTAGTCACCCTGAACCTCGTCGGGAAAGTGTGTGCTGGAGACGAATTCGAGGCCGGAAGTGGGGCGAACGCGGTGCGCTTGTGGGATGATGCTCTCGGTTCCGACAATCAATTGGCCGTATTTCGGCTTTACCTGAAATGGCAGCATCCAGTGCATGTCGGGATCTGAGGTGTTGAGGAAAAAGTCTTGGCCCCATTGGTCATGGGCGATGCCCCAAGGGTTGGGGATATGGGTTTGCACGATTCTCTCCAGTTTCTGGCGCTGCGGGCTGAATCGATAGAAGCCGCCGTTGACGGCTCGAACCGGTCCATAGGCGGTTTCCACGTTGCTGTGCAAGAAGACGCCTTCGCCCATATAGATGGCTCCGGCCGGATCGGCGGTGAAGGCGGAGATGGCGTGGTGCGTATCGTGGGTGTCGAAGCCAGTGAGTAGAATTTCTTGATGGTCGGCTACCCCGTCGCCGTCGCGGTCCTGAAGCAGAAGGAGGTTGGGGGCTTGGGACAGGTAAACGCCTTCGGGCGCAAGTTCAAATCCGATGGGAAGGTGTAAGTTATCTGCGAATACGGTTTCTTTGTCGGCCTTTCCGTCTCCGTTGGTATCCTCGTAGATGAGCAGCTTGTCGTCGGGATGGGAATCTCCGGGGCGGAAATGCGGGTAGCTTGGCAAGGTGGCGACCCAAAGGCGTCCTTGGTTGTCGAAGGAAAGCTGGGCGGGATTGGCTAGGTTTGGAAACTCCTTTTCCGAGGCGAAGAGCTCGATCTTGTAGCCTTCGGCGAGCGTGAAGGAGTCGATAGCGTCCTGTCCGTAGCGGTACGAGTTCTCGGCCCGTTCGGGAGCGTTGGTTTCGATTTTGCTGAGGGCGCGAGTGTTGCGGTCTGCAGCGGCGAGATCGAAGGTCTTCCCCGCTAGCAGAGCGTGGATGGCTCGGTCGCGATTGGCTGTAAGCTGGCGAACCTTTTCGATTTCCTCTGGATAGTTCTCGTCGCCAAAGGGTTGATAGCGGCGGCCGTAGGCGTGGACGCCATTCGGCATCTGGTAGTCGTGAAACCAATACCAGTCTTTTTCGAGAACGAGCTCTCTGAGCTCTTGTTGGGTTTCGGGAGTCGCATCGCTGGACGATCGTGGCGCAAGACCGCTTCCCACAAAATGATTGGCGAGGATGGTTGCGAGTTGGCGGTAGCCGGCGTCGTTGAGGTGGGCGCCGTTGACGGTAAGGGCTTCGGTTGTGGAGTCGAAAAGGGATTTGGTGGGAGTGAAGAGGTCGATGAAAGGAACGCCCTTCGCGGAGGCCACTTCGGCGATAGCCTGTGTGTAGAGGGCTAGGTTTCGGTTTTCCGTTTCGCCGTCGGGAAGGTCGTGGTTTCGGCTGAGGTCCTGGAAGGCGATAGGGGATGCGAGAGCGAGCTGGGGAGGGGAGTCGCCATTGTAGCGTTGACTCAAGGTGTGGTCGACGAAGGCGGCGAGTTCTTCCTTGAATCGTTCGAGTCCGGAGGGGCCGGCGAAGGATTCGTTGAAGCCGTAGCAGGCGAGAATGACGTCGGGCTTTAGTTGGGCGAGCCATTTGTCCTCGGTGGGGTAATGGCCTTCGCCGCTGTGGTGCTGGAGCTCGGGATGGAATTTCTCGGCTCCGGGGAAGGCCCACTGGGAATGGCGGGAGGGGTGTGGGCGAAAGCCCGGGGTGGAGCCGGATCGAGAAAGGTTGCGAACCGTGAGCCCGCTCGCGGGGAAGCGTAGGTGGAGCTCTGTCTCGAAGTGGCCGTGGTGGAGCATGCGCTCGCTCAGGCCGTTGCCTAGTACGACGAGTCTAGCGTTTTTTTTTAAGTCGATGGAGGCGTTGGATGCTGGAGTCTGCTTGGCGAGCGTATCCAATTCTTCGGGACTGAGGATGGATCGGGCGGAGTGTCCGATGCGATAGTCGGAAACGCGCAGTTTACGCTTCTGGAAATAGCCTTTTTCTTGGAACCCGAAGAAAGATGGATCGAAGGGATCGACGTAATCGACGTTGGCTCGCTCGGGTACTGGCAGGTCGAGCAGGTGATAGGTCGCGTTGACGAAGAGGCGGCGCAGGTCCTCGTCCTGCAGGTCGTAGGCCGCTCCGGCGGTGGTGGCGAAGCAGACGCCTTCGTTATTGCCGTCGGGAGTCGGGTAGGATTTCAACCAGGCCAGCGGCATCATGGGATCGTTTTTGGGGCCTTCTAGGTTTCGGGAGTCGGGTTCCAGGGTCTCGGTCACGGCGCCGCGCAGCAGCACGGTGGCGGCTTGCTGGTCGAGGTGCTCGATGCCGTAGATGTCGGACCAGGTGAAAATGTCGCCTACCGCGTTGAGGACTGGATGCTGGGCGTTTTGAGGAACGACGACAGCGCGGCCCCCTTCAACTTTGTGGACTCCGTGGTGGTTGAGCCAGTTCTCTCCGACCACGTTTTTGCCGAAGTTTCGCCAGTCGTAGCCTCCGTAGAAATCTTCGTTCTTGAAAGCGTGGGTGGCGGTGCGGAAGGCGATCAGCGGTTTACCCGCGTTGAGAAAGTCAAGGATGGGCTGAAGCTGTTCGCCGGGCAGGATTCGCCAGCGCGTTCCGAGAATCATGAGATCTGCTTCGTAAAGCGAATCGAGTCCGGGGATGTTGCTTACGTTGTTAGGATCGATGTATTCAGTTTTCGGATCGATGGCGAAGAGAACGGTGCAGTGGAAGCCATGGCGTTGGGTGAGGATCTTGGCCAGCATGGGACAGGACTCCTCCGAGCGGTATTCCTCGTCGCCTGAGATGAGGACCACTCGTTTCCCGTTGTCCTTGTCTGGAGCGGGTTCGAAGACCAATCGGTCGCGACCGTTGGAGTGAGCAAGGGTCGCGCATGAAAGGAGTAGTGAGGCGAGGGCAAGTAGGCGTTTTAGGGGCATGCTTTATATTGTTAGCGCGGAAAGGCTAGAGTTCGATGACAATGGCTTCGTGTATGTGAAGTTTCGGCAGTTTGCAAACCAGTTGCCCGTCTTCGTAATGAGTATCGATAGGGCGTTGGTCGTAGGCGGAGTAGACTTTGCTGGGCGCTTTCGGAGGAGCGATTTTGGCTTCCAGGTCTGGAAAAGGGGCGATGTCCTCGATGATTTCGATCGTGGTGGGGCCATGAGCGCCGTTGATGATGTCGCCGCGGGCTTGAGGCTGGGCGTAGAGGAGGTGCAGCACGAAGCGGTTGTGCTCGGCTTGGTGAGCGAGGGTGACGCGTCCGGTGCTCGGTAGGTTGGTCTGCACGACGGGATCTCCGATGAGGCGCTTGATCGCAGACGCGAAGGCGTATTTGATTAGGGGTTGGCCAAACTTCCGGTACTCCTCGCCAATTGGATGGGCAAAGTAGACAATGTTGTCTGTAGCCAAAATTCCTTTACGGTTTTTTGCAGCTTCGAGTTGGTAGGGCGTTTGTTGATGGGAGCAGAAATGCTCCGGGCGGCGATTGAAGTAGGGCTCGTGGATGTTGGCCAATCCCGCGGCCTCGCTGCTCCTTACTTGCTGGGCGTGAGTGTAGGCGATAAATGGCGACGTGGGCATGCGACTGTCGAGAGTTTGGTCGACGCGGAGGTATTCTTGTTCATACTGGGAGGGCCCTTCGACGGTGGCGGGGAATGGTAGCAAAAAGCGGTCGGCTTTTTTGTTCATTCCGGAAGTGCCGGAGAGGAGTAGCTTGCCGCCTTTTTCCAGGTAAGCTTTGAACTTTTCGAGAAGCTTGCCCTCTTCGAAGGTGATACGGTCTGGGAGTATGATCAGCTTGTAGGCGCCGAAGTCGCAATGCTCGTCGATGACGTCAAAGGTGAGTTGAGTCTCTAGGAGCATGCGGGAGATGCCGGTGTCGTGAGGGTCGTCCGCATTTTTCGGACCGCGCGAAAAGTGACCCTCGGAGCTGTAGAGGGCGATGGGGGAAATTTGCTTCGCTTCCTCGAGATAGGGTTCGAGTTGGCTGATGCGTTTGTAGGCAGGCGCTATGCTCTGATAGGTGTTCGTATCCAGTTCTCCTGACGGATGAAGCTGGTCGCCGATGCTGCAGCGGGCTCCAAGGGATGCCATGAGGCAGCATTCGTATTCGAGGGCGGCGGCTTGCTTGAATCCGCCGAAGTCTCCCCACCAGTTGTGGAACTTGCCGGTCATGCCGAGGAAGTCCTTGTCGAGGGCTGGGGCGTAGCGAGCGGACAAGGGGAAGTGGTCGTAACCCCAGCCTCCGGTGGGCAAGGATTCGATTTCTAGGTGGTCGAAGTACTGGTAGCGTTCGCGTTCGTTCTTGTAGATGTGGCCGCTGTTGAAGAAGAGACGCAGGTTCGAGCTGAGCGTTTTGGTGGCTTCGGCGAAGGCTTTGTAGAATTCCAGGACGATGCCGCGGTCGTTCTTGACCCGGTCCTCGCGGAGCTCGGGATTGAGCCCGTGGTTGAGCATGCGTTGCAGGGCACCGGAGCTGACGTCTTCCCAGTCGATAAGGATGTCGGCGAAGATGCCAGGTGGGTCGTAGCGTTCGACGATTTCCCGGCCGAGGTCGCAGATGTGTTTGACGAGCCCTTCATTGGCGAGGGACACGGGCGACCATGTGGGAACCGGTTGATTGGTTCCTGTGTTTTTGGATACAACTTTCCAGTCTGGATTTTGGCGAGCCATGAGCTCGTCCCATTGGATGGTGAGGTAAATCGGGGTGGCGATTCCGACCTTGTTGCAGGCCTCTACCATCTCGCCAAGCAGATCCGGACGCTGGAGGTGCGGGTGCGGGGTTCCGTGTTGGGTGGGGTAGTAGCACCAGCCATGGTGGCACTTGGAAAAAAGGGTGACCGAGTTCACGTTGGCGTCGAGCAGCGTGCGAGCGAAGCGTTCCGGATCGAAGTCTTGGCCTACATCCGGGATGTGCTCGGAGGTATGGAAATCCAAGTGGATCTGGCGGTAGGGAAGGGACATGCTGCCGGAGTGTTGACTGGAAAAGCCTGAACTTTGTGTTTGGTGCATTCTTGGAAGATGACCCGCAGGGACAATCGTGGGATTTCGGCGTGGAGCGGGTTTGTAGTTATCGTTTCAATACGAAGCGACTTTGGCCTTTAGGCTCTTGCTTCGAGCGGGACATGATAACTGCGTATGCTGGAATTAGAAATAGACCAAACAGGTTTCAATAAGGCGATTTTAGGTTGGGTTTAATTTCGGTTTACAGACTTTTTGAAGTATTTGGGAGACACGCCGTACGTGCGCTTGAAGGTACGGGAGAAATGTAGCTGATCGGGGTATCCTATCAGGTCGGAGATTTCCTTGATGGTAACGTCTTGGCTGATCAGGATGCGGGCGGCATGGTTCATTTTTAGCCTGACGAGGCATTTGTAAGGGGGCTCCTTGTCGAACTGCCGGAAGAGCCGAGAAAGGTAGGTAGGGTCGACGTTGGCGGCATCGGCCAGTTCGTTCGCGCTGTTGAGTTCAAGGAAGTGGTCCCGCAGGTACTTGCGGCAACGTAAGTAGGTGCTGTGGGCGATGGACAGGGTCGAGTTGATGCTCTTGCGAAATTCGGGATCGAGCTGCAGGAGCAGCACTTCCGCTAGGCGTGAGCAGGTGTCTACTGCCAGCTGGTCTTCCGTAGCCCCGAACTTGGTGATTTGGCGGAAGGTTTCCTCGATCCATTGCACTCCCGGAAAGTCCACGGGGGCTTGGCTCTGAAGGGGAGAGGCGTCTAGGAGCTGTTGGGCGCTGCCGCCACCGAGGGCCATGAAGTACTTGCGCAAGGGCGTCTTGCCTACGCTGGTCATGGTCCAGAGGGTATCGTGCCGGTAGCCGAAGAGGCTGCCGGGCTGAAGCTCGTATCGCTTTCCTTCCAGCTCGAGCAAGGCGCGGCCAGCAATGATGTACTCGATGCTGAGGTAGTTGGCCTCGTTGCGGCGATATTGATAGTCGAGCGAGCACTGCTCGTAGCCGCCGCACACCACGGTGAAGTCCTGTCCTGGCTGGAGGTTGAGGAAGTAGTAGTCTCCTTTTGTTATTTGCTTCGAGATGAAGGCTGGCGTCGTATCCATATCTGAAGGACGGGGTGTTTTAATGGGATCTTGGGGTAGTAACAATGAAAAGTCCCAAAATTCAAATAATGGATGTGTTAGATATGGCGATTATTAGTTGTGAAACGCGGAAATATTGAACTGCTTTCCTAGGATAGGCCCGCTGTAAGATACTGAAATTGAGTGGCTTCTTCATTCTGCAAGCTGGGGACGGGGGGAGTTCTGCTAGTGGCAGGTCGGCCGAGAAACGCGATCGCAAGTGTCTCGCTTTTCCTTCTCGGTAATTTGATTGCTCTGTCGGTTTAGGTTTAAACTAGCGTCGAACTCACGTTGTTCCTTCGTGGCATGCCTCGAATTGTCAGAGAACTAGAGACGGTTGTGGCAGAGGTCTACCAGCGTTTGTAGCTGGATGGTGCCGGCGCACATGACGGTGTCGGCTCCCCCGTAGTAAACCTTCACTTCGCCGTCAGGCTCTACGATGGCTCCGGTGATGAAGCAGACGCTAGGGGTTTGGCCGTGTAGCTCGTAGTTAGCCATGGGCGTGATAATCGGTTTTTCGGATACGGCGATGACTTTTGTTGGGTCCTCTAGGTCGTGCAGGCAGACACCCGACTGGTAGACGTAGTGGGACTTGCACTGGGTGCGAACGCCATGGAAGAGATTGAGCCAGCCGTGCTCGGTTTTGATAGGCGTGCAGCCGCCTCCTACCTTGGACCAGGCCCAGCGCACGGCGGAGTTTTTGAGGACGCATTCGCTTTGGCCCCAATGCACCAGGTCCGGGGAGAAGGACATCCAGATGTTGCCTCCGTCCCAGGAGGTCATTGGACGGTCGAAGCGGGCGTAGAGTCCGTTGACCTTCTCGGGGAAAAGAATGCCGTTGCGGTTTCCAGGATCCGAGACGAAGCCGTGCCATTTGAATTGCTCGAAGTCGACGGTGCTCAGCAGGCTGAGGCGGCAGTCGTACTCGGAGTGGCAGGCGTGCATGATGTAGTAGGTGTCGCCGATTTGGGTAATGCGGGGATCGTAGTAGTTGATCGACGCATACTTCTGGAACAAGGGGTTGTCCTCGGGCATTGCGATGGGGGCGGGGCGCGGCGTAAAGTCGTATCCGTCGTCGCTTTCAGCGATCCAAAAGTAGGCCTTAAGGGAGCAGTCCTCGAGGCGATTGAGCATAAGGTACTTGTCCTTGTACTTGATAATGCCCGAGTTGAAGCAGTGGAGAATATGGTACTCGTCGGGAAAGTCCTTTCCGGTGAGGATCGGATTTCCCTCGTAGCGTTTCACGAAGGAGGCGTTGCTGTAGTTCATGATGTTCTTTTTTGTTTAGAGTGGTAACTGCGTTAGGGGCAGCCTGGGTGTGGCTCGGCTTGTTTCAAAGAGAGGCGAATTTTGGCCTCGGTCAAAAATCTACCAATGTTCGCCCGCAAAATACCTTGATTTGCCATGTTTGGCCATTCGGCCTTAAGGGTGGTGGAAGGGCGTTTCTTGGATAGTGAGTCGATTATGGGTCAACTGAAGCTATCTTTTGCCATATCGCTTTGAGCTGATGAGCGCTAAGATGGTTGTCACCCCCTTTGATCAAGGACTGATGAATCGACCGATAAGCTCCCTCATGCCCACAAGGGCACTTTCTTTCAACCGCACCGCCTTTTGTTGGGTAATTGCTTTCCTCGCTCTCCTCGTTTCGGACGCGAAGCCGAGCGCGCTGCAACATGGAAATTTGGCAGGGGAGCTTAAAGCCCACGGCTTCGATGGCGACGTTTGGCATGTCAGTCCATCCGGGAAAGCGGGGGCGAGCGGCAGCGTCGAGGATCCGCTTGCCAGTATCCAAGAGGGATTGGATCGTTTGGGGCCAGGGGACACGCTCCTTTTGCGAGGTGGCCTGTATCGAAACTCCAATGACGAAGCGATCGCTATCGCGACCTGCGAGGGTACTGCCGAAAATTGGATACGCATCGCCAACTATCCGGGGGAGACGCCTGTGCTGCGCTTCAACAGCCAGAGGGCTTTGATTTTGCAGGGAGTCGCTTATGTTGTGGTCGAGGGACTGGAAATAGATGGACAGAGCGATCTCATCGATCCTGAAGAAGCGACTGCCTATGCCCTTGCGTTCGACAATACTGGGGAGCGCGATGCGAAGTTTTTCGGTGTTGGCATACGAGTGGAGGGAGGACCCGGCCAAGATTATCCGCATCATGTTATTATTCGGAACAATCGGATCTACCGAACCTCGGGCGGTGGTATTGCTCTTGCCCGCTCTGACTATGTTTTGATCGAAGGAAACGAGGTTTTCGAAACGAGCTATTATTCGCCCTGGGGTGAAAGCGCCATTTCGGTCTGGGAAAGCTCCAACTACGACAACAGGCAGGACCTCTACCGCACTGTGATTCGTGGGAATAAGTGCTACCGCAACGACAACCGCGTCAAGTTTTGGATTACGAAAACCTTCTCTGATGGAAACGGCATCATCCTTGACGCGTTGCGCACCAATCAGGATATACTGAAAGATGGATACGCGGAAGCGTACACCGGAAGGGTCTTGGTACAAGGGAATGTCTGCTTCGAGAACGGAGGGCGGGGGGTGAATCTTTACGAGAGCAACGCTATCGACCTGATCGGGAACACCCTGCTGCGAAACAGCCAGCGGTCCAACAGTGAGTACGAAATAGAGTGCGGACGGGTGAAAGGGATTATTATTCGGGGCAATGTGGTCGTGGCTCGGAGCGACAGAGCGTCGATTGGTGGCTATCAGTTCGAGGAGATTGAGGTCGTGGGGAATGTGCTTTCACCTCGAAGCGGAAAAGGCTTCGATTTAGTATCGGGTAACCTTGTTGTTGCTGCCGATTCCGCTGGTGCGGTGTCTCCAGACACTTCCCGCTAATCTCAAGTGGGCTTGTCTAGGAATGTCGGCTATTACTCGGTCTCCGTTGCAGGGTCGCCAGTTTCCGTGGGCTTTTCCAAGAGCCGGTAGTTGGTGACGAGGAAAGGCTTTAGCGCTTCGGGGGCCTCGGAACGAGTGATGCTTTGGTCGGCTTTGGCTCCGTTGTCTATCCACCATTTGATGACGTCGATTTCTGCTTGGGTGAGCTGGGGTTCGTCTTCGGGCGGCATGTGGTCCTCGTCGTCGATCGGGTACTCGAGGAGCTCGACTAGGAGACTGTTGTAGGAGTCGCCGGGTTCGACGCAGGCCCCGAAGTCGCCGCCACGCATGATGGCGTCAAAGCTGTCGAGGCGCAGCTTGCCTTTCTTTTTCTCTTCCCCGTGACAGGAGACGCATTTGGCGTCCATGATGGGCTGGATGACTGCGAGGTAGGGGTTGAAGGGGTCGCCGACTTCAGGGAGCAGGCCGTAGTTGTTCTCTGGGGACGCCGCTTTTTTCCAAGGAGCGTTGGCGAAGGGGTCGCCGTGGACCATGAGGCCGCCGGGATGGCTGGCGAGCACGAGGGAGCAGCAAAGGGCAGCGAGGGAGAAGACTCGCAGGAGGCGGTGGGTAGTGAGCAGATTGATCGCGAGCGTTGACCAGCAGATTGAGGTGAAGATGCCGGCGGCCCAGAGGTGGTCGGTGAGCAGCTCTTGCTCGTATCCGCCTTCCTCGCCGAGCAGGTAGCCGGTGGCGAAGGACACGGTGGCGGACAGGGCGGTGAGGTGCCAGAGGAAGTTGCGAATACCGCGGTCGACGTTTTTGCCGCAAAGGCGGGCGAGCTCGAGGGCGAGTTGTGCGGCCAGCATGCCGATAGGCAGGTGCAGGACGAGAGGATGGAAGCTGGCGATGAATGGGGTCCAAGGCGAGCTGGCTTCTTCGCCGGCTTCGAAGAGCAAGGGGGCGGCGGCGAAGAGGACGGCGAGCGAGATGTAGATAAAGGCGCGGAAGCGTTTCATGGCATGCTGCGGGATAGGGAGATGTTCCCAACAGCTGAAAGCCATCCGCTGCAGCACGCAAGAAAGACTGTGGTTGAGGGCGGAATCGGAAAGGATCCGTCCAACCCATCTTCGCCTCCTCCTCAGGCCTTGGCCCTCCGCTGGGAGGTCCGGAGATCGAAATCGAGTCAGGCCATCGATACGCGGGGCATGGGGAGAGGTTCCTTGCCCATCTCGGCGTGCAGGAGCTTGAGGACGAGAGCGGCTTTGAGATCTTTGTGGTCGGGGGAGTCCCAGAGGTTGTTGAGCTCGCCGGGGTCTGCTTGCAGGTCGAAGAGTTCGCCGTACTCGCGATTGTAATAGGTGGTGAGCTTGTAGCGGGCGTCGACGTAGGTCTTGAGGTGGAGGGTGGTGGGCTGGTGTCGGTTTTCCACGACGGCGTGCGTGCGTGCGGGCGCTTGCTGGCCGGTCCAGCTTTTGCTTTGGTCGAGGCCGGTCATGCTGCGGGGGATGGCTGTTCCAGTTGCGGCGAGGAAAGTGGGGGCGAGGTCGACGAGGGACTGGATAGCGGCGGAGCGGCTGCCGGCTTCGATCTGGCCGGGCCAGCTGGCGATGAAGGGGACCTTGACGAGGTCCTCGTAGTGGAAGGGCCCCTTGGCGTTGAGCCCGTGGTGGCCGTAGAAGTGGCCGTGGTCGGAGGTGAAGACGATGAGGGTATTGTCGGCGAGGCCGAGGGCGTCGAGCTTGTCGAGGATCTGGCCGATGTACTTGTCCATGCAGCTGATCATGCCGTAGTAGACGGCGATTTCCTTGGCGAGGGATTCCTTGTCCTGCAGGTGGGAGCTGCAGCCGTGCATGGCGTTGCCGCCCTCTTCCTTCCAGTCGGAGAAGTCGGGATTTTCCTCTTGGGTCTTGCGGAAGTGTTCGGGATTTTTGTCGTGCTCGCCGGGAGTGGCTTGGGGGACGGTGACTTCGGCGGGATCGTATAGGCTGTCCCAGGGCTCGGGCACGATGTAGGGAGGGTGCGGGTCGAAGAAGCTGGCCCAGAGAAAGAAGGGTTCGTCCTGGCGGGCGCTCTCTTCCATGAGGGCGTTGGTACGTTCGGCGATCCAGGCGTTGTAGTGGTACTCCTCGGGGATGGACCATTTGAGGTACTGGGGAGAGGTATCGAAGTCGGTGAACTTGTAGTCGCCCCAGGCGTTTTGGAAATGCTTGGCCCAGTCGGTCAGGCCTTTCTCCTCCATCCAGAGGGCGTAGTGCTGGCCGACGTGGCATTCGTCGGCGTGGTTGCGAGCCAGCTCGACGTGGTCAAACCCGTAGAATGTTTCGTCGTACTTTTTCCAGTAGTCGAGGTCGCGGAGAATTGGATACGACTCGATGGAGGGATATTCGGGAGTGGAAATCAGCTGCTGGAAATGGGCTTTTCCGACGAGGCTGGTCTTGTATCCATTTTTCGAGAGCGCTTGGCCGAGGGTGGGGTGCTTCTCGTCGAGTTTGGTGCCGAGCGAGTAGGCTCCGTGCTGGCTGGGGTACATGCCAGTGATGATAGAGGCCCGAGTGGGGGTGCAGGTGGGGTTGGGGCAGTAGGCGCGCTCGAAGAGGCAGCCGCGTTGGGCGAGGCGGTCGAGGTTGGGAGTCTTCACCTCGGGGTTGTCGAGGCCGATGGTGTTCCAATGTTGCTGGTCGCTGGTGATGAAGAGGATGTTGGGGCGGCGAGCGAGTTTCATGTCTAATTCTATGAAAGTATTTTCTGTAGAAACACATATTAGTAGATTAGAGAATGGTTGGACATGTCTAATCGTCTGATTTAAATGTCGTTTCGTATGATTCGGAAACTTCAATATTCGGTCCTGCCCAGCCCTTCGGTGGACTTGGCGGAGGCGGATCCGATCGCGAGCCCGCTTTTTTTGCGCTCGATTGGACGGGTCCCGCCGGGTTACGGCATGCTGACGCGGCGGGAGCGTGGGATGGACGAGTACATCTTGCAGTATTGCGCGGAGGGTCGGGGTTGGTTTGACGCGGGCGAGGGGAGGCAGGCGATCGAGGCGGGATCTTGCATTTTGATCCCGCCAAAGGCCATGCACGCCTATGGAGCGGACGAGGGGGAGCCTTGGTTCAATTATTGGATACACCTGCGAGGAGAGCGGGCTCGCCGCTATTTCGAGGTCCTTGGCTTGGATCGTAAGAATTGGTTGGTGGAGATCCGGCCGGATGCGGAGGTGGTTGATTGCTTCGACACGATTTTAGGAATTTACGAGGAGGGGTATGGCGTGGAGCACTTGCTTGACGCTTCGTCTTGGCTGAATCGCCTCTTGACGCGAATCGTGCTGTGTCAAAGAGGACGGGAGAGTCGAAGCCGAGACGGCGTGGCGGATTCGATTCGCTTCATGAAGGCGAATATCGACCGCAAGCTGAGCTTGGGGGAGCTTGCGGCTAGCGCTTCGTTGTCGAAGGCCCGCTACCATGAGCTCTTTCGGGAGCGAATTGGACAGGCGCCGATGAGCTATTTTGCCCAGTTGAAATTGGCTCAGGCGGGCGATGTCCTTGCCACGCGAGACGACACGATCGAGGCGATTGCCCAACGTTTTGGCTATGCGAACGGCTTCTACTTTTCGCGGGTTTTCAAGAAGACCATGGGGATGCCGCCTTCGGCGTACCGGGAGCGGTATCGCCTCCGGCGCGAGGGATAGGTTTGGATGTTGCTGAAAGGTGGATCGGCCGCTCCGCGGGCGATGGAAGGGGATTGCGATTTCCTTGACGCCCGCGGAGCGGCCGTCCCACCGAGCGTCTTCAAAGTGCCGCGCCATCTGATTGAGTTTTTGGGCTGGTGTGGGAACTGAAGCTGGGCTTTGTTTTGCGGCTTATGGAAAACGCGTTTCGGCCAGATCAGAATTACAGCCAGCTGAGGCTTTGGGCTCCGGCGGTGGCGGTGATGGTGACCTTGGTGATTAGCTCGCATTTTTCGGGGAAGCCGGCGGGACCGAACATCATGGGATTCGACAAGGTCGCCCATTTTTTCGTTTTTGGCCTCTTGGGAACCTTGCTGTTTCGCTCGCTCCGGATGGAGTTTCGAGCAGCGCAGCGCTGGCTTCTAGCGTTTGCGGGAGTCATGGCTTACGCCGCAGCCGACGAAACGCTGCAGTTTTTCAATCCGGATCGAAGTTTCGATCCTTGGGACTGGGTCGCCGACGGTGCGGGGGCGTTGCTGGCAATCTTCCTTTATCGAAACTGGAAGGTGTATCGCGGTATCTTGGAATACAAATTCGGACGACGGCTTGCCAAATAGCGGGCGGATACCTGTAATTCGTGGCGTATGAGCAAGGCTTCCGATCACGAAAAAATCGAACAACTGCGCGCTGAGGTGCGTCGCCATGACGAGCTGTACTATCGTCAAGCCGACCCTGAAATCAGCGATTTCGATTACGATGCGCTCAAACGTGAGCTTGCGGATCTGGAAGCGGCGAATCCGGAATTGCCGCTTGAAGCCTCTCCGACGGTAGCGGTTGGCGACGATCGCGTGGAAGGTTTCGCCTCTTACCGACACCTGCTTCCCATGCAGAGCTTGGACAATACGTATTCAGAAGATGAATTCGTTGCCTTTGTCGCCAGGGTTGAGAAGGGATTGGAAATTGAGGGCGCCCGATTTACGGTGGAGCCGAAAATCGACGGCGTAGCGGTGAGTGTCACCTATGAAAAGGGTGAAATGGTACGCGCGGTAACGCGAGGGAATGGAATCGAGGGCGACGACGTGACGGCCAACGTCCGGTTTATCGAATCGCTGCCGCAAAGCCTGGAAGGTGGCAACCTACCTGAGGTCATCGAGATTCGCGGGGAAATTTTCATGCGGGTTGAAGAGTTCGAACGGCTGAACGCGGAACGTAGCGAGGCTGGCCTCGAGCTGTTCAAGAATCCGCGCAACTTGGCGGCGGGCACCGTCAAGATGTTGGATCGCGGTGAAGTCGCCAAGCGCAAGCTGGATATCGTGCTTTATGGATTGGGAGAGTGCCAGCCCGCGGTCGTGTCCTCGCAAGCTGAATACCGCAAGCAACTCGAAGCGTGGGGCTTGCCGATCGTGGAAAAGTTCTGGGAGGTCGAAGGGGCTGCGGAAGCGTGGGCGGCGGTAGAGGAGCTTGACCAGATCCGTCACGATTTCGCTTATCCCACGGACGGGGCGGTCGTGAAGCTAGACAGTTTTCGCCAGCAAGACATGTTGGGAGCTACGTCCAAAGCTCCCCGTTGGGCGATCGCGGTGAAGTTTGCCGCGGAGCAGGCGGAGACTATTTTGGAACGCATCACCATTCAAGTTGGGCGTACCGGTACGCTGACGCCGGTGGCCGAACTGGTACCGGTTCAACTGGCGGGGACGACTGTATCCAGAGCGACCTTACACAATTACGAGGAGATGACGCGCAAGGATGTGCGGGTGGGCGATACGGTGATTGTGGAAAAGGCGGGAGAGATCATTCCTGCAGTCGTGCGAGTGGTTCGCGAGAAGCGACCGGAAGGGAGCGAGCCGTTTGTTTTCCCGAGCGAGTGTCCTGCTTGCGGTACCGAAGTAAGCAAGATCGAGGGTGAGGTTGCGGTGCGCTGTTTGAATATCGAGTGTCCGGACCAGGTTCGAGGTCGGCTTGAGCATTACGCCTCGCGTCAATGCCTGGACATCGAGGGCCTTGGCGAAGCGGTGGTCGACCAGCTTGTGAGAATCGGAGCTGTATCCAATATCGCTGACATCTATAGGTTGGAATACGAGCAAGTTGTGAGCTTGGAGAAATTCGCAGAAAAGTCCGCTCGCAACCTGCTTGCGGCCATCGAGGCCAGCAAGGCGGTAGAGTTGTGGCGCTTGTTGCATGGCCTGGGCATTCCTCAGGTGGGAGCTTCGGCGGCCAAGGATTTGGCGAAAGCCTTTGGCGGAGTGCAGGAGCTGATGGATGCGACGTTGGAGCAACTGGTAGAGGTGGATGGTATCGGCGAGAAAACGGCGAGCGGGATCAAGGCTTACTTCGAAGACGAAAAAAACGCTGCCATCGTGAAAGAGCTCTTCGAGCTCGGCATGAACCCCGAGGCTCCGGAGCGGTTGAGCGAGGAGGATGCGACTCTTGCGGGAAAGACTTTCGTGATCACGGGTACACTGCCGACTTTGAAGCGCAACGAGGCCAAGGCCTTGGTGGAGAGCAAAGGGGGAAAGGTCGCGGGAAGCGTAAGCAAGAAGACCGATTTTTTGGTGGCGGGCGAGGCGGCCGGCTCGAAGTTGACCAAGGCGGAATCTCTGGGGGTCGCGGTCATCGACGAGGCGAAGTTGCTGGAGATGTGTTCTTGAGGTTTGACTGAATATTCCCAAGTAAGAATATAAGAGGCATGGACTGTGTAGCGATTTACAAGAGCTTAGCCGAGGAGTCTCGACTTCGGATTCTTAACCTATTGCGCAAAGGTCCTTTGTGCGTTTGCCATGTGCAGGAAGCGTTGGAGATGCCGCAGTCGAAGGTTTCGAAGCAGCTTTCCTACTTGAAGAAGCACGGTCTGCTGGCCTCGCGTCGTTACAACAACTGGACGATTTACGAGATCTGCGCGGGAGATAACTCTCTTGTTGCGGCCAACCTTCGGGAGCTCGAAAAGGTGTTCGAGTCGGGCCAGTATCGCGAAGATTCGAGTCGTCTTGAGAAGCTGGATACTAGCGTAGCTTGCTTGCCGCGCGAAGAGAGCTGCTGCGAAGGCGGAGCTTGCTAGGATTTTTTGGAGGGCGTGTCCAAGCGTGTCCCTGCTTATTCTTCGACGACTTTTTTGCCGAAAAGCATGATCTCGGCGGACTCGACACCCAGTACGCTTTGGGCTCTTTTAAGAGCGTTGCGAGTGCTGAGCGTCACGTTGTCGGGAGTGTAGGGAAAGAGGTTTTCGCTTCCGAGAATCTCGCTGACGCCCGTATTTTCCAGCACTCTGAGAATCTCTGGCATGGCGCCGCTGACTACCACTTCCACATTGCGGAGGCGAGCTTGCTTGACGAAGTCGCCGATAGCGAGGGCTCCGGTGGCGTCTAGGTGGCGAGCGTTCTTGAGCCGCAGGATGATGACATTGATCTCCGGCACGCTGACGAGTTGGCGTAGTTGCTCTTCGAATACGTCGGTGGATCCAAAGAAAAGGTCGCCTTCGACGTGCATGATTGAGATGGCCGCTTTTTCTGTGTCCTCCTGTTTCTCGGCGAGTTCGCCGCGTTCGTTGAAACCGTATTCGACGAGGTCGGGAGAGGACGCTTTCTTCAGGTAGAGGAGAATGGATACGGCGACTCCTGCGTAGATGGCGGTATCGAGCGGAAAGACCAAGCCGGCGAAGAAGGTGATGAGGAAGGTGGAGGCGTCGGATTTGGTTGCCTTGACGAGGGCCTTGATGGTTGTGGGGCGAATCAGCGAGACGCCTACAAGGATGACGAGGGCGGCGAGAGCGGCCTTGGGGATGAATCCGATGACGGGTCCGAGCAATAGGGCGCCGACGACGAGGATAGCCCCGCTGGTCATGGAGGAGAGAGGAGATTTGGCTCCGCTGGCGTAGTTGAGGGTAGAACGGGTGAGGGATCCGGACACGGGCATGCCGGAGCCGAATGCGTTCACGGTGTCCGCCACGCCCATGCTAATCATTTGTTGGCGGATGTCGACGGTGTCGCCCGCCTGCGAGGCAAGGGCTTTGGCGATAGAGGCGCTCTCCAGCAGCGAGAGAAAGGCGATGGCGAAGGCTACGCCGAGGAGGTCGTGCATTTGGTCCCAATCGAAGCGCGGCACGCTGAGCGGCCAGCTACCGACGGGCACCGAATCCAAAGATGGAAAGCTGATTCCGAAGCGGGGCAGGTACCATGCTGCGAGGGCTGCCAAGGCGAGGGTGACGGCGACGTAGGGAATTGACTTGAGCCAACGTTTGAAGGCGAGGGCGATGACGATGGTTCCGAGAGAGAGCCCTAAGGACGCTGGTGAGAAGGAGCCGAGGTGCTCGAAAGTGACGATGAGCGAATCCAGGAAAGTCGCGGCCCGCGGGGCGTCGATCCCGAGGGCTGGCTTGAGTTGGTTGACGATAATGAGCAGGGCCGCGGCGCTGACGTATCCGGTGACCACGCTGCGAGAGACGTAGCGGATGACGATATCGGCTCGAGCCAAAGCCCCGGCGATCATGATAGCTCCGATCATGAGGAGGAGCAGTGGCATGGCGGCGATGCGGTGGGCTTCTGGCCAATCGAGGGAGAGGAAGCCGCTTAGCAGAAGGACGGCGCTGGCGTTGGTGGGGCCCAGCATGAGGAAGCGGGAGCTACCGAGGAGGGGGCCTACGAGCGAGCCGATGGCGCTGGAGTAGATGCCGAAATTAACTGGGAGCCCCGCGATCATGGCGTAGGCCATGCCTTGGGGAAAGTCTAGCAGGGCGACGTTGGCGCCAGCTTTGGTGTCAGAGAGTAGGTCCTTCTTTCGGTATCCTTTGAGAAATTTGAGAAGAGGGAGAGTGAATTTGCGCGGCTTGCTCTGGTTCACGGTGGTTTGATACGTCCGCTGCGAGGAACGGAGGATCTGCCGCACGTGTCAAAGGATTCCTTTGCTGGGGGCTAATCGATGGCGCTAATTCAGATCGATTGGCAGCGAAGAATTCGCGACCAAGGTCGCTCCTACTTCTCGAGGAGGCCGGCGGCGTAGGCTTCGAAGACGAGCTTGATCTCGTCGCGGATGCGACGGAAGGCGTCCACGAGCTCTTCGCCTTCGCGTTGGGCGTGAGGGGGATCCTCGAAGCCCCAGTGGTAGCGATTGACCATGCCGGGAAAGGTGGGGCAGGCTTGGTCGGCGTTCCCGCATACGGTAATGACGGTGTCGATACCGGCGTCGAGGAATTGTTCGAGGTGCTTGGAGGTATGGCCCGAGACGTCGATGCCGATTTCCTTCATCACTTCGATGGCTTGCGGGTGTACGTAGCCGGAAGGCTTGGCGCCGGCGGAGAAGACTTGGTGAGCGTCGCCGAGGGCATTTCTGAGGATGCCTTCAGCCATGTGGCTGCGGCAGGAGTTTCCAGTGCAGAGGATGAGGATCTTTTTCATTTTGAAGGGAAGCTTTCTCGAATCGTTTTAGGAATTAGCGGTCCAGGGGGAGAGCGCGTAGCGGCTGGCGAAGTTTTGGGCAACTTCCTGGATGTAGTTTTTCTCGTGGGTGGCTTTAGCGAGCAGTCGAGGATCGTCCGTATCGGAGGAATCGATACATTGGTTTAGGATCCATGCGTGCGGTTCGATGCCAGCTCTCCGTAGGTCTTCTTGCAAATGGGCTGCTTCGTGGACGGGAGTTGCTTCGGGAAGCGTGACGATAAGCGTCTTTGTGTAGTTGGGATCTCGCAGACGTGGAAGCAATCGCTGAACTGCCTCGGGCAGGGCGGCCGCGTTCTTCAAGACTTCTCGATGGTATGCTTCGGTGGCGTCCAGCAACAGCAGGGTGTGTCCGGTGGGAGCTGTGTCGAGCACGACGAATTGCTCTTCGCCTTTTGCGACCTCATGGGCGAAGGCGGTGAAGACGGCGATCTCCTCGGTGCAGGGCGAGCGGAGCTCCTCTTCGAGCAGAGCGCGGGCGGAGGCGTCGAGGCCTTGTCCTGTCGTCGCGAGCACGTTTTCCACGTGTTTGCGGGTGACTTCCTTGGGATCGATGGAGCTGACGGTGAGCGGAAGGTCCGCGTCGGCAGCGAGGTCGGAAACGTGGTTTGCGGGATCCGTTGTTGTGAGCAGGGTGCGTTTGCCCCTCTGGGCTAGCTCGAGGGCGATGCGTTTGGCGAGGGTGGTTTTTCCGACACCGCCTTTGCCCATGGTCATGATGACACCGCGTTCGGAGCGTGCGAGCTCGTCTACGAGTTCTGTTAGGGGAGGGTGTTTGGCGAGGGCTGTGGTTGTCTTTGGGGCGGACGAAAAATCGTCGTCGCTTTCTGAATACAAGGATCTGAGCCGGTCGATGCCAGTCAGTCCGCTGACCCGGAAGGGGGACTCGAAGAGCGGTAAGGCAGAGAGGGCGACGGGAATGCTTTGCAGGGCTGCTTGAGCTTTGGCTTCGAAAGCTTGGCTCAGTGGGTCGAAGGAGTCGGCAGCTCGGAAGACAGCGTTGAGCACGAGGGCCTGGTTCTGGATTCCGAGGTCGAAGAGGTCGGCCCGGGCTCGTTCGGCTTCGTTGAGGGAAGGGGTGTCGGCGCGCGCTACGAGAACGAGAGTGGTCTGGGCGGAATCTTGCAAGACCGAGAGGGCTTGCTCGTAGGTGTCTCGCTGGTCGGAGAGGCCGGAAAGGGGGCCGAGGCAGGTGGAACCTGTTTTGTTGTCCGCTATGAAATTGCTCCAGGCAGCAGGCAGGGCGAGGAGGCGGAGGGTGTGGCCGGTGGGAGCTGTGTCGAGAATGACATGATCGTAGCCGGCTACCGATTCGGGCTTGCCGAGTAGCGAGGAGAATTCGTTGAAGCTGGCGATCTCGGTGGTGCAGGCCCCGGAGAGCTGCTCTTCGATGTTTTGCACGGTGGCTTCGGGGAGCACTCCGCGAATGGGGCCAACGATGCGTTCACGATAGTCGCGGGCGGCGGTTTCGGGGTCGATGTTAAGGGCCTTGAGCTTTTCTCCGGTCCCCTTGACCGAGGTGGGGCGGCTCGACAACTGGGTGTCCAGAACCTCGTCGAGGTTGGATGCGGGGTCGGTGCTGACCAGAAGGACCGATTTGCCGGAGTCGGCGAGGGCGACCGCGGTGGAGCAGGCGAGCGATGTTTTCCCGACGCCGCCCTTTCCGGTGAAGAATAGGAAGCGGGTGGCTTGTTCGAAAAAGACGGGAAGCGGCTTTGCTTGGGTGAGTTGGAGCATGGTCGTGATTTACGCTTGTTATTGGACGCCCGCGGAGCGGCCGTTCCACCTTTCTAGCAGCAACCGGTGGAGGGATCGCAGCAGCTCTTTTGGCTCACCGTCGTTTGGGGAGCGTCAGCTTTGACGAAGTTGAGGGGCGCTTTTTCTGGCGAGCTCCCCAGCACTTTTTCGAGTTGAGAGGCTGTGGGGTAAGTTCCGCGGAAGTGGAGATTGCCGTTGATGAAAATGAGCGGCAAAGCGGAGTCGCCGTCCTTTTCGAGGATGGCTTTGACCTCGGCGTTTTGGGCGAAGGCGAGCGGCTCCTGGGCGAGGTTGTGGCGAGTGACCGTCACCTCGCTGGACTTGAGAGACTCGAGGCTCGATGCGAATGCCGCGAGCTCGGAGTCGGGGGTGGGGCCGCAGACTCCGGTAGAGCAGCAAAGGGCGGGATCGTAGACTGTTACAGTATTCATTAAAGTGAATATCTATGTGGCTCGATCGGGCCGTCAAGAGGAATATTCACTTTTGGGAATGTTATTATCGAAGCCGCCGCTAGGTCGTCGGCCAACGCGATAGCACTTGGCACCGCGTTTCAGGGATGGCGGGTCGCTGGCTGAAGCTCAGCGCTACGTTTATTAGAAGCCGGCGGGGCCCTGCTGCATTTGACGCTGCAGCTCGAGCTGGAAGGCTTCGATGTCTTCGGGGCTCGGCTGGTAGCCTTCTTGGTCGGAGTCGAGTCCGAGGCGGCCGTAGGGGTCGACGGTCCAGTTGGCTTTAACGCCGTCGCTGAAGGTGACGGATCCGCTGAGGGCGGCTCCGGGGCGTTTGATCTTGTCCATTTCCACGGATACGGAGCCGTTGCCTCCTCCTACGAGTTCCGCTTCGGCGGGAACTGCTTCGAGATCTGCGTCGGCTTCCGGTTCAGGCTCCGGCTCAGGCGCGAGCTCCAGGTTGAGGTCGTCCATGAGGAAGCGGACTTCCATGTAGGTCATGGGGATTTTGTACTCGTCGACGATGATGCGTTGGATGTCGGCGATGGAGGCTCCGTCGGCGAGGCGTTGTGCGAGAGTGTTTTTTTGGTCGTCTGAGAGGGCCATGTTGAAAATTGAAATGGTAAGTAGTGAATAGCGAACTAGGGCGCGTCAGGGCAACCCTTGAAAATTTCAGCGTGAAAGTTGGTGAAAAAATGTAACCACTTGAGCCGCGGCGGGCACATGGGGGGCGATGAATGGAATTCTTGTATCGTGTTATGGGCTGCTGAGCCGCGCTCCAATGGAGAGTAACGAATCCCGAAAGGGTCAAGGTCGCAGTGCGGCTGGACTTTTCCGCAGGGTATTATGGGCGGCGCTGCTTTGGTTTTTGTCGCCCGCGCTGGGTCTGGCCCAGACGGTGTTCTACGTCGATGCTGAAGCAGAGGGCTCAGGGGATGGAAGTTCGTGGGAGGACGCGTTTGCGGATTTGCAGGAAGCTTTGCTGGCGGCGAGCGCTGGGGATGAAGTTTGGGTAAAGCGCGGAGTCTACTATCCCACTGTCGGAAGCGAGCGGTCGGCTAGTTTCGTGATCGCTGCGGACATTGCCGTATATGGAGGATTTTCCGGGGGAGAGGTAGCTCGGGATGAGCGGGAAGCGGATCCTAGGCGCAATGGGTCGGTTTTGTCCGGCGATATCGGGGTGCGCTTCGAGGATGCCGACAACTGCTATCATGTGGTGAGGATCGAGGAGGGCGTGCGCTGCGTAGTGGACGGGTTTGTTGTCGAAGGTGGCCGCGCGGATGGGGATGGAAATGAAGCCGATCAGAGCGGCGGCGGGATTACGGGGCGGTTTTTGCAGGGGACGAAACTGCGCAATCTGTGGTTGAGAAACAACTACGCTAGAACGAGCGGCGGTGGCGTGTTCGCTTACGAAAGTCAGCTTGAGATCGAGGATTCTTTCTTTGAGAAGAACGAGTCTCGCGTTGGCGGCGGCTTGTACTTCATCGCGGCCGATGGGGTGCAATCCAAGGTTTCCGCAACGGCGTTCACCTTCAACTTCGCTGGCTCGAGCGGAGGGGCGATGGCTCTGAATGGGGAAGGGCCGATTCAACTGTCGTCGCTTTCGATTTATCGTAACCGGGCGCATCGGTCGGCTGGAGCGATCTATTGTTTTGCTCGAAACGTGATGCTCACTCGCTGCGCCTTTGTCGAAAACGAGGGCGGCTCGTCAGGTGCGGGGGCCATTTATACGGTCGGTTCCAGCATGATTCTCGATGGGGTGTCGTTTTTGGGGAATCGCGGAGGTGTAGGAGTCTTGAATTTGCGGAATTCCAGCTCGGTGAAAATGGCGAACTCGATAGCTGTGGGGAATAGCGGAGGCAGTTTGCTCGGCGGCGACGAGAGCGACTTGGAGGTGATCAGCAGTACGATCGTTTCGAGCGAGGAAAATCAGTATGCCCTGAGCATGAGGTATGGACGGATCACGGTGGTAAACTCGATATTGAAGGGGATTCCGCAGGAGCAGCAGATTCGCCTGAGCGAGTCGTCGATGACCACCGCTGTGAATTTGATAGAAGGGAGCGACGACTATGAGGAGCCGCTCTTTGCTCGCTTGCCGGATGCGGGAGATGGGGATTGGTCGACGTATGGAGATAACGACTACGGTGACCTGCGGCCCTTGGCTGAATCGCCCGCGATTGATGCGGGGGGCGTTTGGGGAAATGGCTTCTTTACGGAAGATTTGGGAGGTGGGCCGCGCAAAGAGGATGCTTCGGGGAACTCCGAAGAGGGAGTGATCGATATCGGCGCCTATGAAGGCGTGGGAGACGCGGGGTTTGAGGAGCTCTTTCCGGGGCTCTTGCCCTCGGGAGATTTGAATGGAGATGGAATAACGAACTACGATGCCTATGCTCACGGTTTTTCTCCGTATGCGGTGGCTGTCGCCGACGCGCTCTTGCGGGCGAAGCCAGTGGCGGAAGGGATGGAAATTTCTTTCGTGAGACGTGTCGGCGAGGGGGTGCCTGAGACGTATTGGGGCGTTTCGGAGGATTTGGATGCTTGGACGTTTCAGGAGCTTGATGCGGAGGCGCTCGAAGCTTTTTCCGTGGAGCCGATCGATACGGAGCGAGAGCGAGTGACGAGAGTGGTGTCGTTTCCCGAAAGCCCGGTTTTCTATACGATCAAGCATCGGGATTCGTAGCGTTTGGGCATGCAAAAAGAAAACGCCTCCGCGGGGGAGCGGAGGCGTTTAGGAACCAAGGGTTTGGTAAGGGAAATTGCTACTTGGAGAGGATGTTCTTCAAGTACTCGACGCTGTGGCGCACGGAGTCGTCTTGCTCTACGAGGTTGTCGACCTGCTTGCAGGCGTGGATGACGGTGCCGTGGTCGCGTCCGCCGAAGGCTTCGCCGACTTCCTGCAGGGAGTGCTTGGTGAGCTCGCGGCTGAGGTACATGGCGATCTGGCGTGGCACGGCGATGTGGGCTGGGCGGCGGCGGGAAAGCATGTCCGAGTGGCGAAGCTCGAAGTATTCGGCGACCTTTTTCTGGATGGTGTCGATGTTGAGCTGCTGCTTGGCAGCTTCCATGAGCACGTCGGAGAGGAGTTGCTCGCAAGTCGCGATGTTGAGCGGCTTGTTGGTAAGCGAGGAGTAGCTGCAGACCTTGATGAGGGCGCCTTCGAGGCGGCGGATGTTCTTGGCGATATGCTTGGCGATGAAGTTCACGACTTCGTCGGAGATATCGTAGTTATGCTGCAGGGCCTTCTTGCGCAGGATGGCGACGCGGGTTTCGAAGTCGGGCGCTTGGATGTCGGTGACCAGTCCCCATTGGAAGCGGGAGACGAGGCGGGACTCGAGCTTGGCGATTTCGTTGGCTGGGCGGTCGCTGGAGAGGAAGATCTGCTTCTGCGACTCGAAGAGGTCGTTGAAGGTGTGGAAGAATTCTTCCTGGATACGTTCCTTGCCGCTGAGGAACTGGACGTCGTCGATGAGGAGGACGTCTACGTTGCGGTAGCGCTGGCGGAACTTGGTGAGGGTGTTTTCCTGGATGGCGGAGATGAACTCGTTGGTGAACTTCTCGGAGGAGAGGTAGACCACGCGGGCGTCGGGCCGGTTTTGCAGGATGTGGTGACCCACGGCGTGCATGAGGTGGGTCTTGCCGAGACCGGTTTCGCCGTAGAGGAAAAGGGGATTGTAGGCTCCGGCGGGAGCGTGGGCGACCGCGATGGAGGCGGCGTGGGCCAGCTGGGAATTGGAGCCGATGACGAAGTTCTCGAAGGTGTTGCGCGGATTGAGGTTCGCGTCGCCGGACTTCTTGGCGGTGTTGACGCGAGGGCGCGGGGTCTCGGTGACGAGGCGTTCGCGAGTAGGAGCGGGTTCCACCTTGGCGGCTTCCTCCTTCTTGGCGGCGCGGTCGTTGGAGATGGAAACGGACACGGGATGTCCAAGCTCGGCTTGGAACGACTTGGCGATGAGGTCCAAGTAGTTGTCGTTGATCCAGTACGCGGTGAAGGCGTTCTGCACGCCCAGGACGACGTTTTCACCGTTTACGTCCAAGCATTCGAGGTCGGTGAACCAGCTTTGGAAGATGTCGTTCGGTAGGACTTGGGAAAGTTCGGATCTGACTTTTTCCCAGAGGAGATTCTGCTCAGTGAGCTGTGGCATGGGTTTACGTTAGAAGCAGGCGGTTATTCACAGGAATGTTGAGGAATGGAGTTGGACGGTTGTTCTAACGTAATCTTTGCCAGTTTTAACGATGCGGTGGGAATAAATTGTTCTGCGTGGGAAACGGAGGAAATTGTGTGATCGCTAAAGTGTTGGAGGCCAGTTGTTTGTGTTTTCTGGTTCTGTTAAAGGCTATAAATCAGAGGCTTAGAGCAACCGCGGCTCCACGGAGGAGGGCAGAGGTGCTGTCGAGTGTCACAGTAACGTAAACTGAATCCGCTTTCTCAAGCCCTAGTTTTCGACAAGTTGTTAACAGTCGATTGAGGATAACTTTTTATTGCTTTTTCGGGCTTGGGAGAACTGTCGCCGAAGCCCTGAGGAACGGGGCTTGGCGGTCGTATTCGCGTTACGAAAATGTGAAAAACAGGCCTTGGGGATGGGGGTCGCGGGCCCGGAAAATAAGATTTTTTTGCCGTGAGGCGAAAGGGGGCGTTCCTAAGCGTTTCGGGCCATGAAAGCGATGAGGCGATCGTTGAATTCCTTGGCCGGGTCGTGGCCCAAAAGCTTAAGGGCTTGCACCATGGCGGCGACTTCGACGAGGCGGGCCATGTCGCGTCCGGGGCGCACGAAGAGTTCTACGTGGGGGACGTCGATTCCGAGAATCGGGTAGTACTGCTGCTCCAGTCCGGTGCGGTCTTCTTCGGTTTCGCTGTTGGCTTCCACCAGGGAGATTACGAGGTCGATGCGCTTTTCCAGGCGGACGGAGCGAACGCCGAACATTTCGCCGACGTTGATGATGCCGATGCCGCGACATTCCATGTGGCCTCGGTTGAGTTCCATGGAGGAGGCGGTCAGCTCGCGCTCGTCGATGAGCTTGATGCGGGTCATGTCGTCGGCGACGATGGAGTGGCCGCGTTCGATGAGGGCGAGGGCGCATTCGCTTTTGCCCACGCCGCTGGATCCGCGGATGAGGGTGCCGATGCCCTTGATGTCCATCATGGTGCCGTGCTCGGTGGTAGTCGGCGCGAACTCCCCGTCGACTGCCAGGGTGGCGGCGTTGAGGAAGTTCATGGTGATCATGGAGGTGCGCAGGATGGGCAAGCTGCGCTTTTCGGCGAGCTCGAGCATGACAGGCAGCGGGTTGTAGTTGCGCGCGATGATGAGGCAAGGGATGCCCTTGCTGATCATGGTATTGAACCGCTCGTGAACGACCTCGGTCGGCAGGCTGCGCAAGTAGGTCATCTCGGCGGCGCCGATGACCTGCAGGCGTTTGTTGGCGAAGTACTTGTAGAAACCGGTGAGGGCGAGGGAGGGGCGGTTGACGCTGCCTTCTTTGATGATGCGTCGCAATCCGCGCTTGCCTGCCACGACCTCCAGCTTCAGCAGCTCTTGATGCTTGTCGAGAAAGTCGCGGACCGAGAGTCCGTCGATGCGCTTTACAGGTTTGGGGAGTGGCATGGAAGTGGGCTTGAGGCTGAAGGTTGGAGAGGGAGCTGGCTGGAAAGGAGCTTGGACCCGCTTCCGGGGGCTCGCGCCTGCAGCGGTTACATGTTGAAGTTTTCGCCGAGGTAGATCTGGCGGCTTTGCGGATCGTTGACGAGGAAATGCCGGTCGCCGCTGGCGAGGATTTCGCCTTTGTTCACGATGTAGGCGCGGTCGGTGATGGAGAGGGTGTCGCGAACGTTGTGGTCGGTAATGAGAATGCCGATACCGCGGTCCTTGAGTCCGAGCACGATGCGCTGGACTTCGGAGACGTTGATGGGATCGACGCCGGCGAAAGGTTCGTCCATGAGGAGGAAGTCGGGCTGGGTGACGAGGCAGCGCGCGATCTCGAGGCGGCGGCGTTCGCCGCCGGAGAGGGTGTAGGCCTTTTGCTTGGCGAGGGAGAGCAGGCCGAGGTCGTTGAGCTGGCGCTCGATCACGTCCTTTCGTTCCTTGCGGGTGAAGGGGATGGTTTCGGCGACAGCTTGCACGTTTTGCCAGACGGTCAGCTTCTTGAAGACGCTCGGTTCTTGGGCGAGGTAGCCGATGCCTAGGCGGGCGCGGCGGTGGATTTTGAGGTAGGCGACGTCCTTGCCGTTGAGGATTACGCTGCCTTTGGTCGCCTCCACCAGCCCGGCGATCATGTAGAAGGTGGTAGTCTTGCCGGCTCCGTTGGGGCCGAGCAGTCCGACCACTTCCCCGGTGTTCACTTCAAGGTCGATGCCCTTGACGACAGTCTTGGAACCGTAGGCTTTGACGAGCCCCTTGGCGACGATGCTCTTCTTGGGGCGGCTTTCGGTTTCCTTGGCTTCTGGCTGGGAATCGGTCGGTGCGGTGGTTTCGGTCATTCGGCGTTGTCTGCTTCTTCGGTTTGCCCTTCCGCAGGATCGGCCTTTTCGGCCGCGGGTTGGTCGGACTCGAGAGTGGCGGGTACCTCTTCGCCTTCGATGGAGTGGCCGCTATCGGTTGGAATCGGTTCCTTGGTTTCGAAACCGAGGTCGCCGATGGCGGAACTGGTGAGGCGGAGCTTGCGTGGGCCCTTGGTAATAATAGAGATGCGGCCGTTGCCGCGGTCGAGCAAGATTTCGTCCTCTGGATTGTAGGTGACGATGCGGCCGCCTGGCTGCACCACGACGGGATTGCCAGTTAGGATGATGCGTTCCTCGTTGGGTTTGACGATGGCCTTTTGGCAGGTGGCGGTGCGTTCCTCCTGCACGATGCGGACGTTGCCAGTGGCTACGATTTCCTTGATGGCGCTGAACTTGCCGATGGCGCTTTGCTCTTCGGCTTCGCGGGTGGCGAATACTTCGAGGCTGTCGCACTCCACGACCATGTTGGTGGCGGTGAGCTTCACGGCGTCGCTGAAATGGAAATAGGCTTTTTCGCCGTCGTTCTGCACTTGCAGGCGGACGGATTCGATCTCGGTGGCGACGGGCTTTTTTTCCTCGCTTTGAGCGAAGACGGAGACGGCGAGGAATCCGGCGGCTAGAAGGGTGATTGGCGTGCGGTTTCTCATTTCAGGATGTCTCCGATTTCTTCGTAGAGGGTGACTTTTACGGTGTCGTTGAAAGTGATCTGTTTCTTCTCGCCGAGCCAAATCCAATCGTAGCCAGTGATCTCGAAGGCCTTGGTTTCGACGTGCAGCTCGCCGGGACCGTAGGCGGTGGTAGTGTCGAAGTGAAAAATCGCCTCAGGGCTGGTGAGTATGGCGATCTCTCGGTTTTGTTCGTCGGCGACGAACTGGCTGACTCGCATTCCGTTGATCTTGATCTGTGTCTCGCTCTGGTAGGTGGCAAGTTCGCCGCGAAGTTGCCAGGTTCGGTAGCCAGTTTCGTCGAAGAGCGGGATGCGGAAGCCTTCGATGGCGGTGTCGGGACGGAGCTGGCCGTAGGCGGCGAGGGTTGCTGCTATGGTCCCAAGGGCGAGTATTCGGTTTTTGGTGACGCGTAGCATTACTTTGAAATGGCTTTGTAGATGAGATTGCAAACTTCCCGAACGGCGCCGTTGCCGCCGGATTTCGAGGTGACATAGTCGGCGGCGGCGAGGGCTTCCTCTTGGGCTTCGGGCACGGTGACTCCGATGCCGGCGTGTTTGATGGCGTCGACGTCGATGATGTCGTCGCCCATGTAGACGGCTTGGTGGGGTTCGAGTTCCAATTCTGCGAGGAGGTCTCTGAGCCCGGAGATTTTGTCGAGCTTGCCTTGCACGAGGTGGGGGATTTTGAGTTCTTTGGCGCGGACGGTGGTGGAATCGGAGTGGCGGCCGGAGATCCAGGCGAGGGCGATGCCGGCCTCGCGGAGACGGGCGAGCCCGAGGCCATCTATTATAGAGAAGCGTTTTGCTTCGGTGCCGTCGGAGTGCGTATAGATGGTGCCATCGGTGAGAATGCCGTCGACGTCCATGGCGAAGACTTTGATGGCGGACCAGTCGAGGGAGTTGGTTGATGTGTTTGGCATTTTTATTTTCTGCCCACGAAGTACACGAAGAGGCACGAAGAGGTTGCGTTGTTATTTGAACCACCGATGGGTACGATTTGCACCGATGATTTGGTTGTGAATGTTTAGATGACGACTCGCGTCCATTATGAACCTCGATAGCGCACCCGATTATCTTGTCGCTTTCTTCTTTCAGGAAAATGCCATCGGTGCCCATCGTCTTGATCGGTGGTTTTATTCCTTACTCGGCTTCGATCCAGTCGATCATTTGGTTGAGGATGGAGTTGGTGCTCGGGCGATAGGTGGCTTCGAGCTCGGAGGCGAAGGGGACGGGCATGTCTTGGGACGTGATGCGCAAGGGTGGCGCCTCTAGGTCGAAGAACTGGCTCTCGGTGATGCGGGCGACGAGTTCGGCGGCGAAGCCGACGTTGCGGCGGCTCTCTGTTATGACGACGAGGCGGCCGGTCTTGCGTACGGATTCTTGGATACGTTCGAGCTTTAGCGGATTGAGAGCCCGCAGGTCCCAAAGGGCGCAGGTGAGATCGTATTCTTTTTCTAGATACTGGATGGCTTCGTTGGCCCAGAGCGTCATCTCGCCGTAGGTGACTACCGTGGCGAAGTCGCCTTGGCGGCGCAAGGCGGGTTGCCAGACGTCTTTGTAGTTGGGGTTAAACGTCACGGGCGCCTTGAGCAAATTGTAGAGGTTCTTGTGCTCGAAGAAGATGACGGGATTGTCGTCTTCGTAGGCGGCGAGCATGGCGTCGTGGGCGTCCTGCGGGGTGCTCGGGTAAAGGAACTTAAGTCCGGGGATGTGCAGGTAGAGTGCTTCGAGGTCTTGGGAGTGGAAGGATCCGAAGGTGAGGCCGCCGCCGCAGGGGAAGCGAAAGACCATGGGGGCCTTGGCTCCGGAGCGGAAATGGTAGGTGGCGGCGTTGAGGGTGATCTGGGTAGTGGCGTCGGTGGCGAAGTCGGCGAACTGGAATTCGACGATGGGGCGGTGTCCGTTTACGGCTTGCCCGGTGGCGAAGCCGACCATGGCGGATTCGCAGATGGGTGTATTGATGACGCGAGTACGTCCGTACTTTTTGAAAAGGTTCTTGGTGACCTTGAAGGGCCCGCCGTAGTCGGCGATGTCTTGGCCCATGATGAGCGACTCGGGGGAGTCGGCGAGGATGCGGTCGAGGGCTTTGTTGATGGCGAGGGCGAAGGTGAGCGGTTTTCCTTCGTCGGTCTCTGGCGTCCAGGTGATTGGAGTGGTGGTGGGGGAGAAGACGTCTTCGAGCAGGCCTTCGGGCTCGCACATGGGTAGTTTTAGGGCGTGGTTGACGGTGGCGTTGACGAAGGTCTTGAGTTCGGCTTCCTCGGCTTCGATGCGTTCGCGGTAGCCTTTTTCTAGGAGGCGGGCGCGGAGGTTTTTGAGGCAATCTTCGTCGAGCCACTTTTGGGTGAGTTCGGGGTCGATGTAGTCGAGGGTGTCGTAGCCGGCGTGTCCGAGGAGGCGCAGGGTGTGCATCTCGATGAGCATGGGGCGGCCGGTTTCGCGGGTTTCGTCGATGGCGTCTTGGAAGACTTTCAGGTTTTCTTCGATGTTGGCGACGTCGAGCTCGATGCCTTTCATGCCGTAGCCTTGGGCCCGGTCGACGAGCTTGGAGTTGAACTGCTCGTGCAGGGGGGTGGAGTAGGCGTAGTTGTTGTTCTCGATGACGAAGATGACGGGAATGTTGAGCACGGAAGCGAGGTTCATGCTTTCGTGGATCTCGCCGGTGGAGGAGCCGCCGTCGCCGAAGAAGGTGATGCCGATGGCTTTGTGTCCCTTGCGGCGTTGGGACTCGGTGCCGCCGAGCACGTTGGAGGACATCTTGCCGAGGTGGGAAATCATGGGGTAGGAGCGGTTGGCGGGGTCGCCGTGGTGGGCGTTGCCTTCGCGTCCTTTGGTGGGGGAGCCGGAGTTGCCGAGGAATTGGCAGACGTGGTCGCCGAGGTGGTCGGACCAGACGAGGTGGCCGGGCATGCCGCGGTGGGTCCAGGAGACGCAGTCAATTTCCTTGTCCATCATGAGGGCGAGGGGGGCGACGAGGCCTTCGTTTCCGTCGGATACGGTGACGGTGCCTTTCATCTTTCCTTGGCGGTAGAGCTCGAAGATGCGCTGGTCGGTGAAGCGGCTGTAGCTCATCCAGCGGAAGGCGAGGAGCAGGTCTTCGTCGGTGGCGCCGGTTTCGGCGATGCGGAGATCGCGTTCGAGCAGGATGCTCGGAGTTTCAGGAAAGGCGACTTTGCTGCGTGCGACTGACATTGAGATTCAGTAAACTGTGAAGTGAGTGAAAGGGATGGGGGAGCGGTGAGGGCTCCGGAAATTTTAGGGCGTAGTGAAAGGGACGCTTTGGGCGTCGGCAAGGGCATCTTTGAGCTCATCGATCGAATCGATGAAGGTGACTTCCGGGTTTCCGTTCCACTTCCAGGTTTTGCCGAGGACGTAGTGGCGGACGACCGGCTCGCTGGAGCCTAGGTGGCGGAAGCTGATTTGGTTGGAAACGGTGGAGAGCACCTGTGCGACCATGCCGTCGGGCGCGCTGAGGGTGTGGACGCAGAGGTACTCGTTTTCGCTCGTTCGGTAGAGCATCATGGGAACGAGCTTCCAGGCCGGAGTGGGCGTTTGCAGAGTGAGGGTGTGGGTGACGCCGGCGGGCTGCTCGGATTGGGTGACGAGGTTGGGGGCGGTAAGCTCGACTTGGGAGGATGGGGGGACGTTGCTGCAGGCTGCGAGGAGGAAGGTCCAGCCGAAGAGGATCGCGGCACAAGGCCGCTTCCCACTGGATTTGTTGTCGCCCGCGGAGCGGCCGACCCACCTTAGGAGGAGAGCGTCTTCGGAGAAGCCGCGCCACCTTGGGGAGAAGGGCGGATCGGAGCGGTCGACTCTCTTAGGGGCGCTATTAGGCGTCGATTTCTTGGAAGCGGCTGATGGCGATTTCGATTTCATCCATGATCTCGTCATTGAGAGTATCGAGAATGTCCAGAGCCTTGAGGTTTTGTTCCAATTGCTCGGGGCGGGAGGCACCGAGGATGACGGAGCTGACGTTGGGATTCTTGAGCAGCCAGGCGATGCTGAGCTGCGGCAGGCTTGCTCCGAGCTTTTGGGCGATGGCGGTGAGCTCTTGCAGGACTTGGATGCCGCCTTGGGCTTGCAGTCGGGCGAGCTTTTCCTGCATCCAATCGAATTCGGTGTAGGCGAGGCGGCTGTCGGGCGGGATGCCGTCGTTGTACTTGCCGGTAAGGATGCCGCCGGCGAGGGGGGAAAAGGTGGTGGTGCCGAGGCCGATTTGGGAGTAGAGGCGGGCGTACTCGACCTCGAAGCGGTGGCGCTTGAGCAGGTTGTACTCCGGCTGCTCCATGGTGGGCGGCGTCAGGTGGTACTGCCGGGCGATGGAGTAGGCTTCCATGATCTCCGCGGCGGACCACTCGGAGGTGCCCCAGTAGAGGATCTTGCCTTGCTGGATGAGCACGTCCATGGCTCGCACGGTTTCCTCGATAGGGGTGTCGGGATCGGGGCGATGGCAGTAGTAGAGGTCGAGGTAGTCGACGCGGAGGCGCTTGAGGGCGGCTTCGCAGGCTTCGATGACGTGCTTTTTGGAGAGGCCGACTTGGTTAGGCTTTTCGCCGCCCCAGAAGACTTTGGAGGATACGACAAAGGTGTCGCGGGCCCAGCCGGCCTTGGCGATGGCGGAGCCCATGACTTCTTCGGATTGGCCGTTGGCGTAGCCTTCGGCGTTGTCGAAGAAGTTGATGCCGGAGTCGTAGGCAAGTTGCAGGCAGGCCTCGGCGGTCTTGTTGGAGGCCTGGTCTCCGAAGGTCACCCAGGACCCGAAGGAAAGGGCGCTGACTTGGAGGCCGGATTTGCCGAGGCGTCGGTATTGCATGCTTGAGTTACGGGGAGGAGGGAAGTCGCCCGCGGAGCGGCCGACCCACCGATTTTAGGCGTCAATCTTGTCGATGCGGGGTTGGTGGCGGCCGCCTTCGAACTCGGTGTTGAGCCATGTATCCACGATATGGAGCGCGTCCTCTTGGGTGACGGTGCGTTCGCCGATGGAGAGAACGTTGCCGTCGTTGTGGGAACGGTTCCAGATGGCGATTTGCTCGTTCCAGCAGAGGCCGCAGCGCACGCCTTTGACGCGGTTGGCGACGATGGCTTCGCCGTTGCCGGAACCGCCGAGCACGATGCCGCGGTCGTATTGGCCGGCTGCAACCGCTTCGGCGACAGGTCGGATGAAGTCGGGGTAGTCGCAGGATTCGGGCGAGTTTGTTCCGTAGTCCTTGACGGAGTAGCCTTGGCCCTCGAGGTGGGCGATAATGGCTTGCTTGTACTTGTAGCCAGCGTGGTCGGAGCCGATTGCGACAGTGAGTTTGCTCATGGTGGGGCGGTGTTTAGGGTGAGGGGAGCGGAGGTTCAAACCAAAAAAGGTGTGGCGCGCGCAGGCTTGCGGCAAGCCTCGCGATGCGGCTTTTTATTTGTGGGCCTGTGGCTTGCGGTGGTTGCAGGGCGGTGATAGTTTTACGATTCTACGTCTTCTAGATTCATGAGATATTCAGCGGTGAAACGATTGCTTGGGACCATGGGGCGCATTGCTGGTTTATTCTCCGCGGTCCAGTGGGCGCCTTTCCTCTTTTCTCAGGCTCAGGTCTTGGTGTCCTATGAGGACGAGATGCTGCCGGTCGTTGCGATGAGCGGTTCGACTCCGGTGGTAGAAGTGCAGGGGGAGCGCATGTTGGTGCCGGACGCCCGGGTGCGGGTGGAGAATGCCGAAGCATTCACGGACGGAGCGATCGAGGTTTTGGAACGCGACGCGATGATGGGGCAGGATTACGGGTCGCCGGTGGGGGGATTCTACTTTCGCTTTGTGGCGACGGTGCGGGCGGAGCGGGATTTCGAGGACTGCTACGTCTTGTTTGTCATCAAGCCGGAGCAGGGCGAGCCCTCCTTCATGCTGCGGGAGATTCCGGACATCAATACCAAGGGTACGGAACGGATTTTGATTACCTTGCCGGCCAATCCAGGCTTTGGCGGAGGAGCGTTCGCTTACCATATCTTTTCCCGGGGTCAGGAGGTTCGTCGCTATGAACCGGATGATCCGATCGTAGTCGATGGTGTGGATGGAGGGGGCGGCAATGCGGGGCTGGGCCGCTCGCGGGCGAGCGCGTCAGAGGCGGGCGAAGTCGAACCTGCAGAAGTCGTGAAGCCCCGTTTGCTGGATTTCCCCCGATCCTTGCAGGGCAAAGTGGGGGGTGGCTATGCGACGGCGATCTATTCCATTGGGCGTAATGGCGAAGTTGTAGAGTTCCTCGACTTCGCGGCGGACCATGTGGAATTCTTGCCGGAGGTTTGGAAGACGGTTGTGGAGTCCAAGTACCGAGCCGGCACTTTCAAGGGAGAGCCCTTGGTGACCACCGTGCGGCAAAACTTCTTCTTCAACGAGTTCGCCCCGTTTTCGGAAGCTTTGGAGGTTATCCCGTATCCGGATATGCAAGACAGGAACGCGACGCCTCTCTACGCCCCTTTGCCGCAAGTTAAAGTGGCGTCTTCCACTGTAGTGAAGCTGGAGCTGCTCGTGGACAAGCTGGGCCGGGTACGCAGTTCGCGGGTGGTGGAGGGGGAAAACTCCCCTGTCGCCGCTGAATCTCGCAAAGCGGTGGAAAAGTGGATCTTCCGTCCGGCAGTTGTGGGCGGCTATCCGGCTGACCAGACGGTCACGGTGCCAATCGCCTTCGACATCAAGGGATAGTGGAGTAGTTTTGCCCGGTTTTGCCGGTCCCGTAAGCGGTGCCCTTGATCTCAACCTGCAGGTTTTCGCCAGCAGTGTAGTCGATCTTTACCGGGCCGCTTTTCTGGATGGCCTCTCTTTGGCCAGCAACCATTGGGAAGTAGTCGAGCAAGACCTTACCGGTGTTCCGTTCGGTCACGGAGACGCGCACGTCGCCGGTGGCGATGAGGGTAATGGTTTCGGTCGCGGCCGCGGGCGCGGTTTCGGCAGGAGCGCTTGCCGTTTGTTGAGTCGGTACCAAGCCAGTGGTGTTGGCTTGCGGCCCATCGTCGATGCCGCCGCTGGTGAGCGTGCGGAACAGCCAGACGATGACCAGGAGGAACATGATGGCTACGACGGCCACGATGCCGATCTTGATGGCGGCTTCCTTATCGATCTTGTCGAGGAAGCTTACCTTCTCGTCTTCTTCCTCTTCCGCCCGGAGCTTGTCGTCGTCGATGGTGGCAGTGCCCTTGGGGGCCGACTTGGTTTCCTCGTTGACGAGAGGGGTGTGCTGCAGCTCCATGCGGCCGAAAAATTCCCGGTGTTCGCGTTTGGCTGCCTTGGCTTCGCCCAGCAGTTCCGCGTTGTAGTCGGTGATGACCTTCTCGCTATTGACCTTGAGGAAGTTGCAGTAGGAACGCAGGAATCCGCGCACGTAGATGTCGGGCACGTTGATCTGGAAATTGTTGTTCTCGAAGCTGTTCAGGTAGTCACCGCGGATCTTCGTCGCTTCGGCCGCTTCGCGGATCGTGACACCCTTGCGCTTGCGCGCCTCTTCCAGTCTTTCGCCAATACTCTGCATCAATTTCTGTGTTTAAAGGGAATTTTTCGTAAAACAAGCCTCCATACCAGAGAGATCGCAGAATTCGAGCGGATGCAACGAATTCCAAATCCCGAGATAGGCAGGCTTTGCGAGCCTAAGTCCAATTAAAGGTTGTACCTCGCGACCGCGCTTGGTTCCACTCGGATTGTTTCCCCAGACTTCCCTATGCCTCTCAAGCAATTTGCAGCCCTGAGTTTCTGTCTGTTTCTTTATGCGAGCGCGAACTGCCAAGTCGTGTCCGAGCGCGAACTCGTGCCGGCCAATACCAACGATGCCGGGCAGACCCTGTTCGAAAGAATGGATACGGCCCGCACGGGGATCGCTTTCGAGAATCGCTTCGACCACCCGCGTCGCTGGCTGGAACTTTGGAAACAGTACTACAACGGATCGATTGGAACCGGAGTTGCGATGGGGGATGTGAATGGCGATGCCTTGCCGGATCTCTTTGCGGTGGGAAAGGATTCGCCCAACGGACTTTTTCTGAACAAGGGAAATTTCGAATTCGAGGACGCGACGGCCGGTTCCGGCCTTGCGGGGGGTAACGGTTTCGGAACGGGAGCCGCTTTGGTAGATATCGACAACGACGGGGACCTCGACCTCTACGTTTGTTACGTCGCGGGAACCAACGAGCTTTGGATCAACGATGGTACGGGGCATTTCGAGGAGCGAGCCGCAGCCTGGGGACTGGACTACAAGGGAGGTTCCAATGCTCCTTCGTTTGCGGACTACGACCGGGATGGGGACTTGGACTTGTATTTGCAGCAGAACTACCTTCACGACGCTGGGCACTTGGACGGACTTCCGGATCTGCTTTTTCGCAACGACGGAGGACGATTTGTAGACGTTACCGCAGCGGCTGGAATCGCAGGGGAAGGACAGGGGCACACGGCGCTCTGGTGGGATTTCGACGAGGATGGATGGCTAGACATCTACGTGTCGAACGACTTCGAGCCGGTGGACAAGCTGTATCGAAACAATAAGGACGGCACGTTTACCGATGTGATCCGGGAGGCCTTGGGAGGGGCTCCTTACTCTTCCATGGGAATCGATTCGGGGGATTTGAACAACGATGGGCACATCGACTTTATCGCTGCAGAGATGTTGGCCCGAGACCGAAGCTACTACCACCAGGCAGTGGGGCCGCTCTCGGGAAAACTTGTTAGCGCGAGGCGCTCCGGGGTTAGCCAATACATGCAAAACATGCTTTGGGCGGGGCTTGGCGATGGGACTTACTTCGAGCTGAGTCGTTTCGCCGGCTTGCATGCCACCGATTGGACCTGGGCGACTCGCTTCGTGGATTTGGATAATGATGGCTGGCTGGACGCCTTTTTTGCCAACGGCATGACGCGGGCGTTTCATGACGGCGACCTCGCCTACAAGATGACCAAGGCGCGAAGCTTGGCGACGCGGGTTCGCATTTTCGAAACAAGTCCTCCGCTACGGGAGCGAAACCTCGCTTTCCGCAACGAAGGGAATTTCAAGTTCACGGAAGTAGGCAGCGCTTGGGGACTGGATACGGAAGGGGTGAGTTTTGCGGCAGCCTTTGCGGACTTGGACTTGGACGGAGACTTGGACTTGGTGACCAGCAATTGGAAGGAAGGGCTCGGAGTTTATCGAAACAACAGCTCACAAGGCGGGCGCTTGCTTGTTCGCTTGCAAGGCGTCGAAAGCAATCGCATGGGCCTAGGAGCGAAGGTGAGCTTGAGCGCTTCCTCGGGCGTGCAAACGCGGGAGTTGTCCTCGATGCGTGGATACATGTCGGTCGACGCACCCCTGCTGCACTTTGCGGGAAAAAGTGGGGAGCGGGTCGAATCGCTGATGATCGAGTGGCCGTCGGGAGCGACGCAGCGGATTGAGGGGCTGAGTTTCGGCAAGCGCTATGTGATCCGGGAGGCGAAGTCGGGGGATTCGCTTGTGCCGCGGCTTAAGAAAAAGACGTTTCGTGCGTCCGCTATCGAAATCGACGAGGCGAGCTGGAGCCGGGAAGAGCTTTTTCTGGCGCGCCGGGGCCAGTTTCTCCTGCCGTTTACCGAGGATCGTTTGGGGCCGGCCCTGGCGGTCGCGGACTTGGATGGAGACGGCTTCGAAGACGTTTTGCTGGGGGGCGCCACCGGACAGGGCTTGCGCGTTTTGAAGAACGAGGCTGGCCAATCGCTGCGCTCGCTCCGAGTCGCTGCCTTTCGGGAGGACGAGCTTGCCGAAGACACGGCTATCGTCCCTTTCGACGTCGACGAGGATGGCGACTTGGATCTCTTTGTGGCCAGCGGTGGAGTGGAGTTGGACGCCGGCGACGAGTTTTATCAGGATCGTTGGTATCTCAATCGAGGCGACATGCATTTTATTCGTGCTGAGCGGGAATTTTTGCCTCAAGCCAGTTCGTCAGCGATTGTTTTGCAGGATGGTCAGCTGTTGACGACGGGCGGCACGGTGCGTGAGTGGTATCCGCGATCCTTTGGGAATCAGGTTTTCTCGCGAAACGGTGGCGAGGTGGATCACCCGTTCAAGGGCAGCGGTCGCAGCTCGCGTTTGGTGGCGGCGGATCTCGACGGGGACGGGGATCGAGACCTGATCCAGCTTCGCGAGTACGGATCGCCTTTGGCTTGGAAGCAGCAAGGAACGCAGCTTGTCGAATGGCCCGAAGTGTTTGCGTCGGTGGATAGCGGGCTTTGGAAAAGCGCGGCGGTGGCTGACTTCAACGGAGATGGTCGCATGGATATCGCTCTGGGGAATTTAGGAGAAAACAACAAGTATGTGGCGAGTGCTGAGGCACCCGCTGTTCTCTTTGCCCCAAGCAAGGAAGCGGTGAAAGGAAAGTACATCGAAGCCGAGACGATTGTTGGAAAGCTTTACCCACGAGAGTCTCGCATCTTCCATCAGGTCGATTTTCCAGACATCGCGAATCGGACAGGCAGCTATCGGCAGTTTGCGGGGATGACGGTGGAGGAAGTCTTTGGGGCTGAAATTCTGGAAAACTACAGCCGGTACGAGTTTACGGAGCGCCGTTCCCTGTTGCTGCTGCAAAGCGAATCGGGAGCTTTCGAAGCTTTGCCATTGCCTGGGCTCGCTCAAGTGGGTGTCGCCATCGAGCTGTTGGCAGCCGACATCGACGAGGACGGAGACGTCGATCTTATCATGGTGCTGCAGTCGCTATCGTCCCAGCCGGTCGCCGCAGTCCAACCCGAACGCAGTCTTGTTTTGTTGATGAGAAATAGCGGGGCGGGGCGCTTCGTGGGGGAATTGCCCGGGCAATCCGGGCTGGCGATCCCGCAAGGGGAAGCCCGGCGGCTCCTCTGGGCGGACTTGCAGCAAGACGGAAAGAACGAGTTGCTGGTATCGACCAGCGAAGGGCCGCTGTATGTGTTCGAGTTACGCGAGTGACGATGACGGCAGGTCGCGCAGAAACCAAAGTGGCGGGTGCTTCTAGGTTCCGGATCCAATGCAGCTCGGGAGCAGGATGCTCCCGCCACTCTAGATAGCGAGTAAGCACAAAAAAGAGCCAAGCTGTGAAGCTTGGCTCTCTGAAAGTTGGTTCCGAAGGATTTACTTCTTGAAGCGGCGGAAGCCGATTACTCCGAGAAGCGCAGCGCCGAGGAGGGCAAGGGTGGTGCCGGAGTCAGGGACAGGGTCGGGACCTGGGCCCGGGCCTGGGTCGTTTGGATTGTTAATGTAACCTTCAGATGCGCCCTGTTGTCCGATGGCCCGAACGTGCATGCCCAATCGAACGCTTCCACTATTCAGTCCAGTAATCAGATCAGCGAAGGATACGCCGTTCGTGAGCGTCAGACCAAAAGTTACCCATTCTCCAGGGTCGATCCCGTTACCGTTACCTGGGGCTGCTTCTGCTCCGAAGTCTGAAGTGAACGTTGGCGAGACGGAATTGCCTCCGGGGAGGTTCGATGGGTTGGGGCTGAAGTCGCTGAAGTCGACTCCTGCTGAGTTTCCGAGCACCGAATCCAGCGAAGCGAGAAGACCAGAATGGTCGAAATATATTTCACCGATAGTAGATGCAATTGGACCAGTGTTGCTAAATTTGAAGCTTACCTGCGTGCCATTGACGTCTTGGACGTCTGCTGAGAGCTGGGCCGAAACGTCTTCAGGGCCGTTTGATGTGATCTGTGTGAAGCCAAAGCTGATCGCATTTGCCGAAATTGTAGCAGTCAATGCGATGAGTGAAGTGATCAGAGTTTTTTTCATGGTTATTGTTGGACTGTTGCTTGCACGAAGTAGTGCAAGCTTTGCGCCATTACTCATGATTAAATGTGTTTTCTGTTATAAGTGTATGGAAGTAAGTGGCTTATAAGTTGTTGCTTTTTCTGTCGAGGAAACTGGTTTTGTTGGTTTTCTTTACTACGTACATTCTCTAAGCAAAGGGCTGTAATTTAAGTTGTTGTTGGACAATTAGATGTGGTTTTTCTGCCGTGTAATTGAAAAACTGTCAGCTAGCTTAACACTTTTTTAGAGTCCCACGACCGAGGAATGCTGCTTAGAGGATGAAGCTCATCTGCTTTGTTTTGGAGCTAATTTGTGGCTACCTCCCAAAACAGAAAATCCCTAGCTCGAGATCGAGCTAGGGATGTGAAAAGCGGATTCGGTTCAGAAAGCCTACAAGCTCGTTGTAACGGTGGCAGAGGTGACCGATCCGTCTGGAGACGCGATGTAGTATTCGATCGAGTGGCTTCCTTTTAGGCCAAGGTTGTCTCGGTAAGCGCCATCATTTGTGGTGCTGATCACTTGAGTGAATGTGCCACCATTAACGCTGCGGTAGACAGCGACGTTGTTGAGGCTAGAGCCGCCTTCCCACCTGATGTCGACGTAAATCTCTCCCTTGCTCTTGCCGCCAGAGAGGCCGGTGATGGTTAAGCCATCGGGGGTCTTGACAGTGTTCGAGCTTGCTGAAAGGGACTCGAAGCTCACGGAGTAGGCAGAAACTCGATAGGTGTAACTCGTGTTTGGCGAGACGGTATCGTCGTTGAATGACTCGGTGTTTGAGGCTAGGCTAGCGATGGTTTGCCAACCGCTTCCGTTGGCGGATCGCAGGACCTCGTAGCCACGTTCGTTGATAGCGTTGTCCGCCCAGCTGAGGCTCACGCTGGAGTTACCGGACAGGCTGGCTGAGATGCCTGTTGGAACTTCAGGGGGGAAGTCATTGGCATCGATATCGGTTCGGATGAAGAGTTCGTCGATGCTGACCGAATCGGAGATGCGAGCTCCCTTTGTGTTGTCGGTATCGATAACCCGAATGTAGACGGTTCCGGAAATGGTATCAGGTAGCTCTCCGACTTGAGTTGAACTCGTACCATTTTCGACGACGAGCGCAGGGGAGAAGCTGTTCCAGCTGCTGCCGCCGTTGTTGGAGTATTGGAACTCGAAGTTATCGCCTTCGGAATTGGCGGGAGCGGAGGCCTTCACGCTCAGAGTGACCATCAAGCCGCCACGCACACCATCGAATTGCCAACGATGGTCGAGGTAGCTGTGACGATTGGAAGGCTTGCCGCCGCTTTCCACTTCAGTGATCTTTTGAGAGACGCCATCAGCGGAGCGCGTTGCAAGGTAGCTGCCGGAGACGTTGCCTGAAACTGCCCAATCCTGAGATGCTAGGGCGAAGACGAATGGCGGAGGAGCGCTGGTGGTTGCGGAAGCGACTCCGGAGATGGATTGACCCCAGCTGCTGTAAGCACGAACGCGGTAGAAGTATTGGGTAGATGCGTTGAGCGAAGAATCGACGTAGCTTGTTGCGTTTACACCGAGCGTTGCGATCTGTGACCAATTCGAATTGTCGAGCGAACAATCCACATAGTAGCCCGATTCGTCGGAGGCGTTATCGCTCCAATTGATCGCGATTTGCGTGTTGCTCAAGGCGCTCGCTGAAACGTTGCTGGCTGCAGCTGGAGGCGGTGGTGCTTGGTCGGTGACTACCGTGCTTGTGTTCGAGTAGGCGGAACTTCCACCTAGGTTGTAAGCTTTCACGCGGTAAGCGTAGCTCGTATCCGGCTGCAGGCCGGAGTCTTGGTAGCTGGTGATGTTCGCTGAAGTACTCGCGATTTCGGTCCAGCTTCCTCCCTGAATGGATCGTTCGATCTTGAACCCGTGTTCGTCGCTGGAGCTGTCAGCCCAGGAGAGAGAAATGCGATCGTAGGATTGGCTCGTGCTCGTTAGGCTATTAGGTGCCGAAGGAGGTGCATCCGCTCCGATGATTTCGAAGCTGAAAGTCATGTCGGTTCCTGGCGAGCTGATGTTGTAGATGCGGTTGTTGGTCACATCGTCGACCCCTCCCTGGTAGGAATTGGTACTCGGGTTGGTGCTCGGACTCAACTCGTCACGGTAGCCCGCCCGGAACATATCGTAGGCGTCGCCGCGGTCGGCCCCACGCTCGAGGTCGCGAGCTCCGTCCGCTTGCAGGAGGGCCACGCGGTAGTGGTGTGTTTCGTTGGTGTAGCTCGCAGTTTCGTCGATGTGGAAAATGGCCAGACCTCCTTGCGGCATGGCCGATTCGATGCCGACAGGTTGCCGGTTTTCGATGAGGAGGTATTCGCCGGACGGATACCCGTTATCAATACGGAACGCGTGCGGTGCAGTCTCCGCTTGGGTCAGGGTGTAGGTGCCGGCGCTGTCGATGACTGCCGGGGTCATCCAACCCAGCTGGGTCTTGCTCCAGGCGGAAAGGTGGGGCGGGTGACGCTGGGAATTGTCGAAACCCCACGAGTTTGCCATGAGGCACCAAGATCCGAGCCCGTTGCCGCGCTTGCCGTCGCCGTTGGAATCGTCGCCATCGTAGAGGTCAGGCAAACCGAGAAAGTGTCCAGTCTCGTGGCAAATCACCCCGATGCGTCCAATCGTGGATCCAGAAGTGCCCCAAACAGCGGGGCTGATATGGTAGTTGCTAACGCGAACGCCTTCACTGGAATACCAGCTCCCTAAGCTCCACTTGTGAGACCAAATGCGGTCGGTGTAGTAGGCACCGTCGGCCGAGGTGCCACCCCATTCAGCAGCGTATCCGGAATGGAGAAAAGTGATGGCGTCGATGTTACCATCGCCGTTTTGGTCGAAATCGGTGAAATTGAAGTTCGGATCGGCGTTGATAACGTCGAGGGCAGAGCGGAGCGCTCCGTGAATCGATGAAGCCAATCCGGAGCTTCCTCCGGCGTAGTAGGCTTCGGTTTGTGGGAGATCGACCCAGTAAGTGACGGTGGATTCCAGGCTGAGTAGGCCATAGGAATTCTCTTGGAATACATCCCAAACGCTACCGGTGGGAGCGAGGGTCGGGTGTCCGCCGGGCTCGTTCATGAGAATATCGACGTCGGAGATGCTCGGTAATGTGCGGCTGGAGTGGTTCGAAAACCTTAACATCACCACGAGATTTTTGAGGCTGCCCTGCCATTGGGAGGCGCTGGAGCCGGTTGCAGAAGCCGTACCGTCTGCCTGTTGCGGTTCAGTGAGGTTCGAGCGACGGTGAACTGCGTCTGGCAAAGTGCGTCGCGTTAGTCCGAGGGCAGCTGGATTTGTTTTTCCGACGCGGTTGCCGCTGGGGACCAATTTCCCGTTGGGGCCGCGTTCAGCGTAGACGAACCAACCTCTGTCTTTCAGTACTGTGTATCCGTCATGGTCGCATACCCAGTGGAAATGTTCGTCACCGTGGATGTGGAGATCGATCTCCGATCCATCGGGTTGAATCTCGATAAAGCAACCGGGAAATGCCGACATGGCATGGACGGACTTTCCGAGTGAGAGAAGCGAAAGGAGGAGTAAAGAACCTTTGGCGATCGTCTGTTTGCATTTCGTGTAAGAGAAAAGGCGGTCTGTTAACATGAAGTCGGTAATCGGCTTCTGGGTTTGTAATCTGATAGGCGAGGTCGAATCTGGGCAAAATCGCTAAGAAGAATCGTTAACCTTGCTTAAGGTCGCCGTTGCTAAGCGAGGATTTGCCTGAATCGAAGGGGCGTTAAACACCCCAATTCCCATTAAGTTTCATCCTTTCTCAACAACTCTTGAGAGGATCTTCACCAGTGAGGAGTGAGCTCTTGGCTGTGAGCGCCTTAGACTTTTTTCTTCGCTTTCAGAAATTACATCGAGTCGAGGTCGACGAGGATCTCACGGGGGCTGGAGCCGTTTTCGGGGCCTACGATGCCGCGATCTTCGAGCTGGTCCATCAGGTTGGCCGCTCGGTTATAACCGATTCTGAGGCGGCGCTGCAGCATGGAAGTGGAGGCTCGTTTGGTGGAGCGGAGCACGTCGATGGCTTTGCTGAAGAGCTCGTCGCCATCGTCGCCGCCTTCTCCGCCGCCGCCGAGATCGAGCTCGTCGCCGGCCTCGATTTGCTTCTGCACTTCTTCCGCGAATTTCGGTGGGCCATTGGCTTTGAGGAATTCCACGATGTCGGCGATTTCCTCGTCGGAGACGAAGGCGCCTTGCGAGCGCACGAGACGCGAGGAGCCCGGGGGGGAGAAAAGCATGTCACCGCGACCGATGAGCTGTTCCGCTCCGCCGCCGTCGAGAATGGTGCGGGAGTCGATCTTGGAGGAGACCTGAAAGGAGATACGGCAGGGCAAGTTGGCCTTGATGACACCGGTGATGACGTTGACGGAGGGGCGCTGGGTAGCTAGCACGAGGTGGATGCCGGCGGCGCGGGCCAACTGGGCGAGGCGGGCGATGCCGGTTTCGATGTCGGCGGGGGCGACCATCATGAGGTCGGCCAGCTCGTCCACGATACAGACGATGTAAGGGAGCTTGTCGGGGATCTCGTCGAGCACGCCTTCGTCGCGGGGGACCTTGATCTCCAGCTCGCTCTGCAGTTCCTCTTCCAGCTTTTCCTCTTCGGTCTTTTCCTTCTCTGGCTTCTTGCGTCCGTTGAAGCCGGCGATGTTGCGCACGCCCACCTTGGCGAACATTTCGTAGCGGGACTCCATTTCGTTGAGCAGCCACTTGAGGGCGCCCGGCACTTTCTTCGGGTCGGTGACGACCGGAATGAGCATGTGGGGGAGGGAGTTGAACACCTTCATTTCCACGATCTTGGGGTCGACCATGATGAAGCGCAGGTTTTCCGGGCTGGAGTGGAAGAGCAGCGAGGTAATGATGGCGTTGATACACACGGTCTTACCTGCGCCGGTGGCACCCGCGATGAGCAAGTGAGGCATCTTGGTAAGGTCGGAGATGATCGGCTTGCCGGATACGTCGCGGCCGAGGGCGATGGGGATTTCCGCCTTGGACTTGACCCAGTCCTCCGATTCGAGGATTTCACGAATGCCGACGGGCATGGGAACTTGGTTCGGCACCTCGATGCCCACGCAGCCCTTGCCCGGCACGGGGGCGAGGATACGCACGGAAACGGCCCGCATGCCGAGGGCGATATTCTTGTCGAGGTTGGAAATCTTCTCCACGCGCACGCCCGGCGCGGGGTAGACCTCGTAGCGGGTGATGACCGGGCCGATGTGGATTTCGCCCATGGTGACGTCGACCCCGAATTCCTTGAGGGTCTGCTTGAGGCGCTCCGCGTTTTCGGTGTGTTCCTCCTCGGAGTTGGCGCCTTCCGGGGCTTCCAGTTCGGCGAGCAGGTCCAGCTTCGGGAAGGTGTAGTTGCCGGAGGCGACCGGCAGGGTCGCGGTGCGGGCTTTCTTGGTCTTCTCCGGAGCCACGATCTTGAGAACTTCGCCCAAGGTTTTCTTCTTGGGTTCGTCCTCTTCCGGCTCCGGTTGAGGGGCGGCCTTCTTGGTGGTGGGGATGTTGACCTTGATCCTGGGCTCGGGATCGATTTCCGGTTCGGCAGCCTTCTTGCCTTTGGCTTCGCGGATGAGGGCTTTGGTGGCTTCGCGTTCTTCCTGGGCGAGGCGTTTGGCTTCGGCTTTCTCTTCTTTGAGACGTTGCTTTTCCTCCTTGGCAGCGATCTTGGCGAGCCGCTTGGCTTCGCGGCGTTCCTCGGCGGCTGCGGAGCGACGTTCGCGCCACTGCGCCAGCGATTCGCGGAAGAAGTCGCCGGACTCTGGCAGGCTGGGGAAAACGATCATGGTCAAGCAGGCCAGATAGATCGCCCCGAGGATGACGGCGGAGCCGACGGTTCCGAGGTAAACGTGCAGCAGGTTGTTGTAGAGAAGGTTCCCTGCAGTTCCGCCGGTTCCGGTGACGTATACTTCCGGGTTGGCGAAGGTGGTACCGGTCGCGGTGAAGAGGCCGGACCCGGTCACCATGGCGACCAGCATTACGATGGAGAGCACGACCTTGTTGCGGCGGTCGCGGGCGAGGAAGGCTCCGCCCAGCCAGCCTACGAAGAGTGGCACGAACCAGGACATGCGTCCGAAGGCAGCGATGAGCTTCTCGGCGGATTCGGCGCCGAGGATGCCGACCATGTTGTTTTCGTTGGGATTGGTGGATCCCACGGATTTTCCGATGGAGACCTGGTAGGGCGTGTAGTCGCCGAGGGCCAGGGCCAGCAGCACGGCTATGAGAAAGCACAAGCCAGCCCAAATAAAGCGGCTTTTCATGCTCGCTTGCTTGATGTCGGATTCAGGTTCTTTGGTCGAAGTACGCTTTTTCGCCATTCGGAAGAGGAAGGAAATTGGTGCCGCGTCACGGGAGGCGGCGGAAATCAAAGGTTCGAGAAGAGCGGTTTACAGGAGCTTTGCAATTAAAAGAATTGTTGGATGAGCGAGGGTTCGAGGGAGACCCGAGTGCGGCAGGAAGGTTGCTTGTTCGATTGTGATCGGCGGTGAGACGTGGGCGTCGTCGTCGGTGGCTGGGCTGGTCCGCTCGAACGGGAGAGACTCAATGGCAATAAATCCGTGGTCGGGGCAATTCCTTCTTGTTTAAAAAGAGGGGCGTGGCTTTGGTTTGGTTGCAAACCACCTTTGTCATGTCAGCACCGATCTTCTTCAAACCTATCTACCAAGAACGCGTCTGGGGCGCCCGCAACCTGAGCGAGGCTTTGGGCAGGGAGTTGCCCGAGGGCAAGGTCATCGGGGAGGCCTGGGAAGTGGTCGATCGCCCGGAGGCCCAATCCGTGGTCGCCGGCGGCGAATTCGATGGCAAGACCATTCGGGAGCTCATCTCGGAAAACGCCGCCTCGGTGATGGGCGAAGGATACGACCCGCAGCGTCCGTTTCCGATTTTAGTAAAGTGGCTGGATTGCGCGGACCGGCTCAGCCTGCAGGTGCATCCGCCGGCTTCGGTCGCGCCCCAGCTCAAGGGAGAGCCCAAGACCGAGAACTGGTACATCGCGGACTGCAAGCCGGGCTCGTCTTTGATCGTGGGCCTGAAGAAAGGAGCGACGCGCGAGGAGTTTGAGCGCCGCCTGAAGGACGACTCCCTGGAGGAGTGCATCCATCGCTTCGCGGTGGAGCCGGGCGATTCGATCTTGGTGGAAAGCGGGCGCCTGCACGCCATCGATGCGGGCAACCTGATTTTGGAAATCCAGCAAAACTCGGACACGACCTACCGCGTCTACGACTGGGGGCGTGTGGGCTTGGACGGCGAGCCGCGCCAGCTGCATATTGAAGAGTCGTTGGCCAGCATCGAGTGGAACGACTTCGAGCCGAGCGCCATGAAAACCGATGGTGAGCAGGTCGTGCTGGCGGACTGCCAGGAGTTTCGCTTGGTGAAGTTCACCTTAAGCGAAGCTGCCTCGAAGGTGACCATTCCCGCGGGCGAGGGGCGTTTGCTCAGTCCGGTCGAGGGCAAGGTGCTGGCGAACGGCGTCGAAGTTTCGCGCGGAGACAACGTGTTGCTGCCGGCGGACACGGAGTGGGAGATCACGGGCGACGCTGGAGCGGCTTTTCTGGTTACCGAGAAATTTGTTTAGACAAAATCGACTGAAGTGCTGCTTGCGGGGCTTGTTCAGCGACGTCCCGACCTGTCATCTTTTCAAACGCTGGATTTTTTGAGGACTTCGATCTCCACCATGCTTGTATCCAAAAACCGAGTTCAGCGACATTTTCTTCGCAGCAAGAGCGGCGGCGTTCTCAAGTCGGCTCTTGCGCTGCTCACCGTGCTCAGCGCGGGCGGCGTGCTGGGCTGGATGTTGCTGATGCCGGGGGCCGTGCAGCTGGAGATCGAAACGCGTACTGGGTTTCCGGCTACAGCGGAATCGATGGCGGTGAATCCGATTGGTGGATTGAGCTTGGAGGGGAAGAAGCTGGTGATCGGAAATCCCGGCACTTATGGCGGAGGGGACGCCATGCTGGAAATCGAGAGCATCACTGGCAGCGCCAGCTTGCCTTCTTTGGGGCGGGGCGAAATTTGGCTCTACGAGTTGGAAATGCACATCACGCGGGCGACCTTGGTGGTGAATGAGAGCGGCCGCCTCAATCTCGACGCCTTTGCCAGCCGCTTGTTTTCCGACCCGGTCAAGGGAACGCAGCTCCCGTTCTTCGCGGAAAAGGTGCGGCTGGTGGTGGACGAAGTGGTTTTCGTGGACAACAGCAAGATCGTGCCCTCGCGCCACGCGATTCGAGCTTCCCTGGACTCGGAGCGGGCGGATTTGGAGGAGTCGAAGGAGATTTTTGCTCCGCTTTTCGACTTGGCCCGCAGTGTAGGTTCCTTGCCAGTCCGCTAAGATATTGAAACGCACAGACGCCTCCAGATTCACCCCAAGGGGTGAAGAGGGACCTTCTTGAGTTTTGCTAGGGAACGCTATGCGCGTGTGGCTCCGCGCTCCTGCGGTGGATTCTCCTTTCTGGAGCGATTGGCCTGTCTTTTTGTTCCTGCAGGGCGATGAAGGAAGCGTGTCTTGCTCGTCATCCGGGCAGCTTCGATTTCATGGCTAAATTCCACACCTTAAACCGAACTCAAATTGCGGTGGTTCTAGGGCAGGGGCTTTCCTTTCTGCTGATCATCACATTCATTTTCGCCAATCAACGCTACGGCCTGCTGGAGAGCATTGGCGGGACCGAGTCGCGGATCTCACTTCGTTCCGCCTACGTGTCCTCCTGCTTGGTCGGACTGGTTGGGGTTTTCAGCATTTGGGTGACTTTGCACTACCTGAGCAAGTCGAACGCGATGCGGGACATGGTGGTGGTTTGCGCCTGGACCCACAAGGTGAAGGTGGACGGTCGTTGGGTGTCCTTCCGCGAGTTTCTGAGCGACCAGCTGGGATATGCGGTTTCTCACGGGATGTGCGAGGAGAAGCTCGAGGAATTGCGCGGAGAGGTGGACAAAGGCTGGAAAGGAGGGGCGGAAAAGGAGTCGCTCCCCTCCGAGGTGAAGCCCTTGGGCATGCGTCCGGTCGAGAAAGCGAAGGCTCGTTCGAAGGGGATCCTTGCTCGGAGCGTCGATTGAGCCAAATCTAGCCCTCGAGGGAACCTTTCTCTTAAAAAGGGGCTCGACCTTGACGAAAATCTCTTTGATTCCCGGAGGAACTGATCTAGAGAATCTCAGTTTGGCTATGGAAAACGCTAAGGAAACACCAGAAGTAGAAGAAAACGTAGACGCGCAAACCGAGGAGGCGAGCGCTGAAGCAGCAGAGGCTTCTGCGGAGGCCACGGAAGCTGTCTCGGAAGAGGCAGCCGAAGCAGCGGCGGAAGTCGCTGAGGAGCCGAAGGAGTTGACGCTGGAGGAACAGCTCGAAGCCGCAAAGGCCGAGGCTGCGGAAAATTACAACAATTACCTCAGGTCGGTCGCTGACCTCGACACCTACCGCCGCCGCGTCATGCGCGAGAAGGACGAGCTCAAGCAGTACGCGATTTCCGGTCTGTTGGAGGACTTCCTGCCGATCTACGACAACCTCGGCTTGGGACTCATGTCGGCCGAACAGTCGTCCGATCCCAAGGTGGTCGTGCAGGGCATCCAGATGGTGATGAACCAGTTCAAGAGCTTGCTCGAGGATAACGGCATTGCGGAAGTAGCCCCGGCTCCAGGTGATGACTTCGACCCAAACGTAGCGGAGGCTTTCCAAACTCAGCCCAGCGACGAAATCGAGGAGGGCAAGGTCCTTTCGCTCATGCGCAAAGGCTTCAAGCTCAACGGTCGCCTTATCCGCCCAGCCAACGTTGTGGTAAGCGGCGGACCTGCCACGGAAAGCGAGTAGTCGCTCGTCAATAAGGGAACCAGGAGGAAACCCACACTGTGAAAGAAGATTACTACGAACTGCTCGGAGTCAGCAAGCAAGCGACTCAGGACGAACTTAAGAAGGCTTACCGCAAAATGGCGGTGAAGTACCACCCGGACAAGAATCCGGGCAACAAGGAAGCCGAGGAGAACTTCAAGAAAGTCTCCGAAGCTTACGAGGTTCTCAAGGACGAGCAAAAGCGGGCAGCTTACGATCGCTACGGCCACGCTGCGTTCAGCGGAGGCATGGGCGGTGGAGGCGGCGCCTCGGCGGGTGGTCCTTTCCACGATCCTTTCGATATCTTCAGCGAAGTGTTCGGCGGAGGCGGCGGAGGTGGCAGCATCTTCGAAGAGTTCTTCGGCGGCGGAGGCGGCGGTGGTCGCGGACGCGGCGGAGCCTCTCGCGGCTCCGACTTGCGCTACGACTTGGAGATCGACCTCGAAGAAGCGGCCAAGGGAGTGGAGAAGGAAATCTCTTTCCGCAAGCCCACCACTTGCAGCAAGTGCTCGGGATCGGGGGCGGAGCCAGGCAGCGGCGTAAGCACCTGTCCGACGTGCGCAGGTCATGGGCAAGTCACTGCTTCCAAGGGATTTTTCTCGGTTCGCCAAACCTGTCCTACCTGTAACGGCAGTGGTCAAAAGGTGGAAAAGCCATGTTCGGCTTGCGGTGGAGAAGGGCGCGTCAACGAGACGACCAAGATCAAGGTCAAGGTGCCGCCGGGAGTCGATACCGGTTCCAAGCTTCGTTCCGCAGGCAATGGCGAAGCCGGTTCCCATGGAGGGCCGACGGGGGATCTTTACATCGTTCTCCATGTGCGTGACCACGAGATCTTTGATCGCCAAGACGAGAATCTTTACTGCGAGATTCCGATCAAGTTCACCCTTGCTACCTTGGGCGGTACCATCGAAGTCCCGACTCTCAGCGGTAAGGCGAGCCTGAAGATTCCCGCCGGTACCCAGTCTGGCACTACGTTCCGTCTCAAAGGCAAGGGTATGCCCAGCTTGCGTGGCGGCTACTACGGTGACCAGATGGTACGCGTAAAGATCGAGGTTCCTAAATCCCTAACCTCCGAACAGCGCGAAAAACTGGAAGAATTCGCGCTCGCATGCGGGGATGCGGGAGACGATGACGAGCCGAAGAGCTTTTTCGAGAAAGCGAAGAAGATATTCGACTAGATTGCTTCGTAGTTGAAATTTGAAGACGCGGTGTCCCGTTGGGGATGCCGCGTTTTTTTGTGGGGAAGCGAGGGCAATCGCGAGGAGTCGCCCAGGTTCGCGTCGGGCTTTGGCATAGGCTATGCAATGTAGAAGCCGCATGAAAAAGAAAACCGTAAGCGAACGAGGAACAGGGCAGGGCAGCGAGTCGCCTCCGCCTCCTTACAACACGAATTTGGACCCTGACAATGCCACGAGTCCGCTCGAGTTTGACGAGCGAATCGAGGAGGGGAAGGTGCACTTCTTTCCCGAGGGAGGGCCGGAAGAGCCGCCCGTGCGGAATTTTACGAAGGAGTATGGATTGAAGATCGATACCGCGTAAGGATCGGCACCCTATCCTGACGGGGTTTAGGGAACGACGTTGCTATTGCAGTTTGCACGCGTGCCCCAATCTGGGTCTAGCGATTTGCAAGGGCGGCCCATAATGCATAGGTTGCTATGCCCGTCAGGTCCAACTCGACCGTAGCTTTTGACGATGCCACCCCAGGCATCCAAAGCCTCACGACACTACTCACAAACGAAAGGACGTTTATACCATGAATGCACAGCTCCCCAAGAAGGGACAGGACTATTTGAAAGAAGCGACCGAGCAGATCGGTCCCTGTCTTACTCTATCAATCGAATGCGACGGCGGTGGAAGAAATTCGCAGATCCACAGGGATCGTCTCCGCCGGAGCGTAAACCGACTCAAAAAGCGCTCGCAGGACTCGCCGGCCAATCGTGCGATGTTTTCGAAGCTCCAGTCCCTCATCGACAACAGAGAAATGTGGGCGGGTGACTATCAAGGCGTTTGTATCCATATTTCGGAACAAGTGACTCGTTTTCTTAAATTGCCTTATCCGCCCGTAGAGAAGGCTAGGATCGAAGACGAGTTTTGTCTTAGACCCGCGGCGGATGCCATTGCCGCATTGAGCGATTGGTTGGCATTAGACGTTAGCTTGAAGTCGCCTCGACTGTATCACTACGACGGGGAGAACGTGCGGCGCATGGACGAAGTTGAGCTCCCGAGCAGTGTGCACAGCTTTTCGGAAGCGGGCGCTTTGGACAGCGGCCAAAATGCCCACGTTCGTCGCTCTCAAGGGCGCGGCTCACCTCGCTTGGTAAGCCAAGGCGTGAACGACGCCAAGAATCCGCGAGAACTCAACGAGACGATTTTCATGCGCGAAATCGCTCACGCGCTGCAAGCCTTGCCGCAAGCCAAGGAGTTGCCGTTGGTTGTCATCGGAGACAAGCGAGTCGTGTCAGGATTTTTGAATACGTATCGCCATCGAGGTGGAGAAGTCGTCACGGTAAGCGACGCTCAAGCTCATCCAAGCTCCTTGGAAGTAGCGGAGCTGTGTCGGCAAATCGCTTGGGAGGAGCAGCAGCAACAAAAGTCCCAAGTGTTGGAAACGATCGAAGAGATGAGGTCTCGCGACGGGGTTTTTTCCAACAACGTGAGAGAAGTTTACGAAGCGGCCCGACAGGGTCGGGTATCCGCTGCCGTGCTCGCTTGCGACGACGACATCTGGTGTCGCATCGGGGGGGACGATCTTCCGAAATCAGCTAAACCTGAGGATGAGGATGCATTTGAAGCCCTCGACCGCATATATTTGGAAACCTTGCTCAAGGACGGCAACGCCATCGTGTTGCCGGAAAGCGAGATTCCCGGCGGGAAGAGCGTAGCCGCTGTCTTCAAGTGGTAGGTACAAAGAAGATCCGATAAGCAGGGATTGTCGTTTAGCGACAAACTAGCCCGGGACGCATTAGCGGTCCGGGCTTTTTGTTTTTGGAATTAGCATTCGGCCCCAATTCTTTGGGCAATATCAAACTCCAAAATTGTTATTTGGCGCATGAATGCTCGCTTTACATTTCAGTAGAATCTGCGAATTGCTTAGGGTAAGTGTTCTTTTCTAGTACTTAGCCTTATCCCCTCAGATTACTATGGCCTCGCGTTGCCTTCTCTTGCTTCTTCTTTGGACGTTCGCTTGTCCTCCCGGATGGGCAGCCAATGATGGGTTTTCACTCGATTTAGCTAATTCCAATTCTTGGGGCCAGGTGCCAGCTGACGTTTTGACGAACATTGAGCTCACGCTGGAGGACAGCGGCTTTTTTATAGCGGTGGATAAGGCGAAGGACGTTGCCAACGGTCTTGTCAGTGGGAAGGTACCAATGGTTGACGACCTAACCGGCATCTTGGAAGGAAACGTGCAAAAGCGGATCAACGAGACGGTTTCCCAGACGACCGATGCGACCAACTTGCTGGCTGTTCTCGATGTGGTTGCGCTTGAGAATCTATTCGACTACCTGGGCAATACGATCGCGACGCCACATGAGTTTGCCTTTTCCATCCCTAACGGTCGGCTCGTATTTCGCCGCACTTTGTCGGATGTATCGCTTTGGGCCGTGGTGACTGGTCCAGCAGGGGCGCGTGTTACATTGGGCATGAGCAACGCCCCGCAACTTTGCGGCAATCCTGCTGAGCGATTTACCAACCCTGGGCGGACGCCGGTGTTTTTTGCCGATATAGCTTTGGGCTACTCAAGTATACAAGCGCGGCGAAATATCGGAGATGTCACGGGCTTCTCTACGAGCCTTCAGGCGGTGACTTACTTCAGGATTCACGACGATTGGGTGCAGCTACGTTTCGCGGGCAGAGATCCGCAGTCGCTTACCTTGAGTTTGGAATTCTTGTTTGGTGTAAAAGGGGGGATCAGTGCAGTTTTGCAAGCGGAGCTGGAAGGGCAGGTGCTCTTAAAGTTGAAGGTTGGCATGGATCTGGCGGCCGAAATTCTCGATGAAGTCCGGCGAATTATCCTCGTGGAAATGAGTACCGCTTCGCCCGGCTCCCGAAGATCAAGCCCAACGGAGTTGGCGAGGACCCTTGTCGCTGTACTCGCCTACCTCAAAGGGCTCGAAGATCGCGGAGAAGACTTGGGCGATGGCTCGTTGCAGATCGCCCTCGACGGTGGTGTTGGTATTGGATTTTGGGATACGGGTATAAATTTAGGATCAGTCGGAGTTTCTTACACGCTTACCCAGCCGATGGAGGGGTTTTATGCGATGGGCCGTGACGTCATAGAGCATATCGTCGTCAAAGGGCTAAACAGCGCAGAGCAGCTGCAATTACTGCACGAAGCAATGTGCGTAGGCAGCTTGGACGCCTCGGAGCTCGAAACGAGGCAAGCTGGTATTCAAGAAATGTCTAGGCAGTTTGGTGGAGCTCTGATCGAGGGACTGGATACCTACATTGGCGAAGCCATTTTGACGGTAGAGATGGGCATCTATGCGTTGGGAGATATCGGGCAAGTCGCCGACGAGACGGTGCCGCTCTTAGTAGTCATCGCTGAGATCCCAGTCGGCAAGATCATCCTGAACGGCGCCCAAAGCCTTCCCGCTTTTTCCGAACTCTTCAGCAGAACGGCACAGGCTCTGACTTGGTATGCCCAAACTGCCATGTCTGCTGGCTTGGAGCTGCCAGAGCCGATCAGTCTTGGCGATATTTTCGGCGACATCCTTAAGATCCCCTCGAACCCGGGCATCGTGCAGCAACCACGAGGAGATGCTCCACCGCTGCCCAGTGCGGGCGATTGGGCGGAATTGCTCACGCCCTTGATGGACGACGTTACCGTTTCGTTCAGATTTGGATTGGTGGTGATCGAGGACGTTTCCCTTGGCAACATCGTCCGGCTATCAGCAGCAGCGGTCGATGTGCCGCTCAAGATCATGGTTGCGGCGATCGAATCGGCCATCGCATACAGCGAACAGCCTCTGGTCAATGCCCTGCGGAGCATACTTGTTAGGGGGATTTTCGGCGCGGAGGACTTGTTTTATCTCAACATGAAAAGATTGTCGATCGGCTTCAGCGGTCGTTTCGGGGCGAACGGTTCGGTCGGGCTTGAGGCAGCCGCGGGGGCAGGAGGGAGCATCTCGTTCGATGGGCGGCTGAAAGCGAGTACGTTCTTGCTCCTCGATGATGACCCTCAGTACGACGAGCCGGACGGAACGCTTTTAGCAGGCGTCGAGATACCGATAACGTTCAGCCTAGCAGGAGGGGTTTCCATGGGCGAAAGCGTCGAGTTTACGACGGAAGGGGGGCTCACGGCGGGCGGAAATTTGATCGGCCTTACGGTAAAAGATTGGGGCGATGAACTCCCAGTGCCGGCTGGGCTGCGTGTCGCGGGCTTCGAGCTTCTCGATTTCAAGGGAGCGAATACACAAGACGAAATCATCGAAGGCAGCGGCTGGCTTCTGCTGCCAACGGGAGGTTTGGTTCAGGCGACCCATTTCAAGCTCGATGCCCAGGGCAAGGTTTTAAGCGGGACTTGGAAAGGGGTGGTCGAGTTGGGGCCGTTTGGAACGCTCGACGTCGTGTCGGGGACGATCACCAACGATGGGCTCGTAGGTGATTTCCAAATACAGATAGGAGGAAATTCGCTGGCGGCCGATTTTCTTTTGCGCAGCAATGGTCTGCTTTTTGGCGATGCAGCGGGCAACTTGAACTTGGGCGGCTTCGCTTTGGCAGACCTGAACTTGAGCCTCACCAAGGAGGGCGTATTTGCGGGCACGGCTACTACCAACGTTTTGGGAGCGAGCAGCCAGAGCGATGTTTTCGTCTCCTTGGCTGGATCTCCGAAGGTGACCATAGAAACCCGTTCGCAGTTTGCCGACAACTGGGTAGACCTCAGCCTCGATCTGAGCGCCAGCGGATCAAGCGGTATTGCGAAGGTGAGAGTATTCCCCAATACGCTCGACTTCAACATGGTGGGCGACGCGAACGGTAGCCTAATTGGCTCCTACATTGGTAGCATTTCGGCTCCTTGGGGATACGATTTCAACGCTTCGCTAACGCTCGATACTAACGGAATCACTGGCAGCGGCACCACGACGATCCTAGGGTCGACTTTTACCTCATCAAACTTGAAGGTACTGCCCAACGGCTGGATGGAAGGCAGCTTCAGCGGAACGCTCGCGGTCGATGGCCAGCAGCTTGTTCTCAACAAGCTAGATATCGTGGGCAACCGCTTGGAAGGCACGACCGCTATCAACATCGCCGGTCAAACCGGTCTCGAGCTCTTGCTGACGGTCGAGCCCGGACTGGTTTCCGGGGTTCTCAAGAACACGATTTCCCTATATGGGGCTGGCGGCTCTGAAGTTTGGGTGCGGATAAGCGACAGGATCGAAGTCTTTGGTCGGGTTGACCTGACGTTCTTCGACCAGCTCGCGAACGTGATGACGGGGCAGCTGCTTGCTGGCATTGGCGATACCCAAGAGACGCTTAGACGGGAGCAGGAAGCTCTGGAGGAATTCAAGGGCGAGCTCGACGAGTTCGATCGCCAATTGGCCGAACTGGAGGACAGTATACGGAACGAGCAGATGGCGCTCAAAGATGGAGCCCAAAAGGCTTACGACGATGCCGAAACCGCCTTGGAAGATGCCGAGAGAGAACTCAGAGATGCGATTGGCAATATCGCGTCGGCAGTCAGCGACGCCCTCGCCGCGGAACTGGCCAAGAAAGATGAAGCCTTTCAAGTCGCCCGAGCAGCCTTGAGTTTGGCCCAAGGCGAAGTCAACAAGATCGATGGCGATATCCGGGCTCTCGATGGCTGGTACAACAGTCTCGATGCCATCGGCAAAGCCTTTCATTTCATTGGTTACAACATCGCTCGCGGGACTTTGCTGGGGGTAATGGAGGGAGCAACGTTTGCCCTCGGCGAGGCTCAGAAGGTATTTGATACTGCAAAAGCTGCGCTCGATGTGGTGCAGAATGAGCTCGAGGAACAGAATGCGTTGCTCGCGATAAAAGAAGGATGGGAGAAGACGGTCGCTGAAGCGGAAAACATCCGCGACGACGCGAAGAACAAGGTCGATACCATAGCCGCCACGATCTTGAATCCCAAGATTGACCCCCGCTATATCGCGCTTGCCCTCGGCCGCCAAGTCATCGAGTTCTCAATCAATGCGGCGCAAAATGCGATCAGCGTTGCGAGCGCAGCTCTGGATGGCGTGTCGGGATTAGTTGGATACATCGATGCGTTTGGGCAGTCGGCGCTCGTGAAAGTGAACCACGTGCGCTTCCGCTCTTACCTTGCTGATCTTAATGTGGGGCGGGCCCAGCTTACCGTCGAAGCCTTGGTCGCAGGGCAACCGCGCATCTTCACCGTCACCTACAACTTCACTGGGATAAACAACCCTGCCGATCTCGCTTTGGCTGCTCGCCAGCTCGGCGGAGAGCTTTACCCGAGCGCGGATTGGAGCGTGTCGGCTTGGACGGGAGATGCGGACTCCGGCGTTTCTTCCAGCTCCGTGATTTGGGCTTACAACCTAAACAGCTCCGCTGCCGCAACGGTGAACGGAGTTTCGTTTTCGGCAGTTCAAGGCGTCCTACCCGCGGTTGGGGGCGCGTTCTCGACCCAAGGTTTCGATGCCCCGTTCCCCAACGACGACAACAGCCTGACCGCGGCCGCGGACGGGAGCTCGGTTTTGGCCCGCGACTTCGTCTACAACGGGAAGCCCGGCGTCGTTACTTTCGAAGGATTAACCCCTGGCGTCTCCTATATCGCAAACTTTTATAGCGTCGGCTGGGATGAGGATTATGAACGTGCGAACACCTTTGCCGGCTCTGGTGGAAGCAGCTATGGCGTGGAGCAAAACACGTTTGGCAACAACAAGGGCATCCGCATCGAGCACTCCTTTACGGCGACCGATGAAACTTACACCGTTACCATCACGCCATTTGGTATCGATACCTTCCACCTTTATGCTTTGTCGCTGAGTTCGCAGAGCCCCATTGTGACGGAGATCGACCTATGGCTTCAGGACCAGTTCCAAGCCGACTATTCAAATCCAAGGATCGCGGGGCGGACTGCCGATCCGGATGGCGACTTCCTCACTAATCTCATGGAATACGCCCTTGGCACCGATCCACGAGTTGCGGACGCGGAGGCATACCGTTCTCCCGCCTTTGTTCTCAGCAATGGGGAACTAAAGGGCGTCGAGCTGAGCTTCCCTTACCGCTCGGATCTCGGCGAAATCATCTATCGCGTCCAGCACTCCAAGGATCTCAAGAATTGGACAACAGCCTTTAGCTTGAATCCCGAAACAGGCGAAACGACGCAAGCGACAGGAGTTGTGAGCGACATCGACGAAACTGTACGAGTAGTGATTATCCAGATACCGGACTTGAGCGCGATCCAAGACGCTAACTTTTGGCGTCTGTCGATTCAGCTGCCGTAGGAAATAGAAGCGATCTCATGTGGGAAGCGGCCTTGTGCCGCGATTGCACCCCAACTTCGCGACACAAGGTCGCTTCCCACAAAAGCTTCTCTGTTAGTGATGTATTGAAATTCCCTTACACCCAATCTAAGGGCTCTGAGGACTCAATTCTCTCGGAATTCGATTCCCAGCTTGTCCGCGTACGCATGAACGGCCTGAGGAGGGACAAGCGCTTTCCATGTTTGGTCGGGCATCTGTATCAGATCGAGTTTGATGGATTTAGGAGAGTCTAGGTTTGAGGTGAATACCATAAAGACCTCACGTGCTTCATCGGTGATCTCTTTGAAAGCGTGTAACCTGGCCTTAGCGAGGGGAACTTGGTCGATGGTCATCATGGCCATTATGGAAGCGAAGGAGCCTTGCTCTTCGCGGACTGAGAGCGGTAGACTTTCGAACATACGTTTCGCCAAGGCTTCGCATTCTGGGGAATAGACCAGCGAGGTTTTCATGGTTTCGAGATCGCCGCTGGCTGCGGAGTAGATGAGCGTTTCTATGCTCTCGAAAGGTGTGTCGAAGCCCTTGTGGCTCCATTGTTCGGGCGTGAGTCCGGCGTGGCTTATCGAGTCGGCCTGCGTGTATTGTTGTTCCTTTTTGCGTTGGGCTAGGACCCGCTCGCGCTTCTCGACGCGTTGGGCGAGCGCGGTGATCTCCTCTTGCAGTGACTGGATTTCAGCTTCCTCGTTCGTTTTTTGGGGCAAGCTTGTTGCTTGCAGGGGCGATCTATCCGCAATGCTCGAAACTTGCTCCGCGGCGAGTTGAAATTTTGGGGTTTCGACGATTCGTATGGCGAAGAGGGTCGCAACGAAAACAGGCAAAAGCCAAAAGGTTTTAGCGGTTCGAGAGGAAATCATTTAGAACCAGGTTTGGGTTTCAGCTTGGTCCTCGGCTGGATTTGGAGTGAACATGATGGGTATCCGCACTCTGGATTGAACAGCGGTGGCACCGATTCTACCGGGCGTGAATTCGCTCCCTGCGATCGCTTCTAAAGCGCTTTTTCCGAAGTCAGGATGGGTTGCGGTTATGACCCGCAGATCACTGGTCGTTCCATCGGTGCCGAGTACGAATTCGATTACAGCTTTCCCTTTTTCTTTGGTTGCCAGATGGCTAACTGGGTAATCAGCCATGCGAATTGCCGAAGCGGTTGGTTTTGTATCCAATTCGCTGATGCTATAGATCTTTTCCGACGACGGCCTTCTGTTATGCAGCTTCTGAATTTCGAGTTCGATTTCTTCAAGCCGCTGAGCGAGCACGGTCGCGTCGTTGTCCAAGGCAGCGTAGGCGAGATCGATAGCGTCGGGATTACTATCGCTTGGACTTGTAGTGGGTGGTGACTCGATATGCTCTGCTTGGGTGTGAGCAACTTGTTCAACGGCTACCTTTGATTCCATAGCCGCATCAGTGCTTTGGCGCTCTATTGCGATACCCGTTAGTAGGATGGCAGCGGTTGCCGCTAAAGGTAGTTTAAGGGCGGATACGAGACCTACGGTCGCAAGACCGCCGAGGTTCGCTACGCTCACGTTTACCACGCTTGTTGCCAGATAGGCAGGCAGTGAGCAGTTTGCGTAGGTGCTGAAGGCGGCGCTCAAGGCTGCTCCGGTTGTTACAATGCCTCTCTTCTTGAAACTCGCCTGCAGTTTGTCGAGGGCCCGCTCTACTTTCATGCGAGCTGTGTTTGGTTCCATGCTTAGACGTATCCCGATCGATTTGTAGTCCATCGATTCGAAGAAGCGAAGGAGTAGCACCTCTTGGTCTGCTTGGGGTAGCTGTTCGATGGACTCGTCGATAAACTGCGTCAGGTTTTCTTTCTCCTCGGGGAGCGAGGGATCGCGCACGTATTCGTAATCATGTTCTCTCATTTTCTGGCGAACCTGCGATCGAACTAGTTTGGCAGCGGTGAAGTGGCTCGTTTTGAAGAGCCAAGCTTTGACGTTACCATGATGCCTTAGGCTTTTGGCACTGCGGGCGAGTTGGGAAAACACGATCTGGCAAACGTCTTCCGCCAATTGGGCATCGCCACCGAGACGGTTTTGGGCGACTGCGAACACGACTCGTAGATGACGCTCGACGAGCAGGGTGAAAGCAGTTTCCGATCGTTCGGAGCAGAAGCGGTTGAGTAATTCGGAATCGGATTTTTCCTCCAGGGACATGGCTATTTTCTAGTAAATACTAACTTAAGAGTTCGTGCACCCTATAATACCCGTGGCCCCGCAAAATCGCACAGGATCTGATCCACTTTTTTAGATTTGAGGATTTTGGACAGCAAAAAGCCCGGATCGCTGGGGCGGTCCGGGCTGCTGGTTTTTAGTTGTGTGATCGCGACCGAGGTCGCTCCTGCCTATTGGGCGGTTCCTCGGTAGATGCCGGAGGCGTTGATGATCAGGTTTTGTGGGGTGGAGGCGGGATCGACAACGCCGGCTACGATGACTTCGTCGAGCTCGGTGAGGCCGCCGACGCCTTTAAGGCTTCCGCTGACAGGTTCGCCATTCTCCAGAACCTGTACGCTGGCTCGTAGGGCAGTTATTTTCTCCTTGGGTTCGCAACAGGCGTCCCAAGGACTGCCGCAATTGTCGCCGGGTCGTTCGTTGCAGAAGTCGAGAGCCTTGTCGCCGAGAATGAAGGAGGCATAGCTTGCGGCGAAGGGGTCGTGTGCGGCACCGATTTGTCCAGTGACCACGATGGGCTGTCCCGGGACCGCCTTTTGGCGGGCTTCTTCCACGCTCATTGCTCCGCTGGGAGCAGTATCCAGAATGACGGATGTGAGTTGTGGGGCGTTGCCTGTGTCAGCTGATGTGTCGAGGTCTGACGAACAGGAGATGAGGGCGATACCGCAAGCGAGTAGCGCTGAACTGTATAGGATTTTTTTCATGATGCGTTTAGAGTTTTGGTTTCGATAGTTTAAAAGATTAGCTGGAACGAAGGGCCTTGGGAAGGGGGGCTCGCAGGCAGCGGAGGGCTGGCGGTATGGCTCCGAGCGAACCAAGGAGCAAGCCGGAGAGCAAGGCCAAGCCTATCACGTTGGGAGTGAGCAGGAGGCGAAAGGTTCCGATAGAGAAATTTACGGTCACGCCTTCGAGAAGCATCACTGCCATGAACGAAGCGAGCAGGGTGCCCAGGAGGGCGGCGAGCAGGCTTTCTTGCAGCAGAGAAGAGAAAATCGATACGCGGGAGTATCCGATGGCTTGCAGGGTCGCGATTTCGCGGATCCGGGAAGCGAAAGCTGCGTAGAGCATGTTCATTCCGCCGAGAGCTGCTCCCACCGCGACGAGCACGGCGGTGAGCCATGTCATGCCGCGAATGGGGGCGTAGAATGCGGCGAGCTTGCCGTAGTATTCGGTTTCGCGAAGGGCGACGAGTTCGAGGTCGAGGCGTTGACGCGCGAAGAGGTCTGCTCGGGCAAAGTGGTCCGCGTCTGCCATGCGAACCACTACGCAGGAAAGGTTGTCGCGTTGGGTGAGTGTCATCAGGTCGCTTCGGTTGAGCCAGACTTCAGATTCTAGGACCGTGCCCGGCGCGTCGAAGTGGCCGACGACTTTGAGTTGTTGTCCCTCGAATTCGAGGCTTTGTCCGACCGCCAATTCTTGGGTATCCGCCTTGAGCGTGCGGTAGGCGAGGCGTCCGACAATGATTTCTCCCGGCCCCGGAAAGTGTCCCTCAATGATGCGGACCTCGCGGTGCACTTCGAACGCTGAGGGAGTGACGCCGCGCAGTAGGGCTTGCGACTCCTCGCCGTCGGAGAGCGTGACCTTTCCCATGTAGTGGACTTCTCCGGACACAGCGGGGACGCCGGCACGCGTATCGATGCCGCGGATACCGGCGGCTACCAGCGTTTCAGCTTGAACCGCGACCTCGCTGCGTTCGACGCTTTCCTCGGAACCGGCCCCCAGCAAGATGACGTTTTGCTCGGAGCCGGTGGCTTGCAGCACCCGTTCCATGCCGCCATTGAAGGCCCCGGCGGCGAAGACGAGGAAGACCACCAAGGCGGCTCCGCACACTTTTTGCAGGAGTCGGGTGGGGTCTCGCAGGAGATTTCTAATGGCGTAGCTGAAAGGGAGCATCGGTTGTTGGGGCGCTTAGGCGCTGCGTAAAGATTCCACGATCGGTTTGCGAGCCGCGACGTAGGCGGGCCAAAGGGAGGCGAGCAGGCCGAGAGCGATGGCGACGAGCAGTCCCGAAAGGATGACGGGAAGCTGCGGGCGTAGGGCGAGGGTGAGGCCCTCGTTGCCCAAGGTGAAACTCTTGAGCCGGAAAAAGAGGGCGGCTGAAAGGCTGCCGAGCAGACCGCCTGCGAGTCCGAGGAAAACGCCTTCCCAAACCATCACTTGGGCCACCGAGCTGCGGGAGAAGCCGACGGTTTGCAGGATGGCGCTCTCCTTGACGCGTGAACGGGCAGCGAGGAGGAGGGCGTTGGCCACGAGGCCGAGTACCGCAAGCACGGCGCCGAGGCCCAGCCAGCGGGTGAAGCCCACCAGCTCGACTAATTCGCTGGCGGTTTGGGCGAAGAATGCTTTTTCGGGGCGGGTGTCGGTGGGAGATTGGTCGGCGGCGAAAAGGGCGTCGATCTGATCGGCGACCGTTTGCAGATTCGACGCGTCTGCCACGCGTACATTGAACTGGGTGACGAGTCCCAAGCCGATCCGCGAAGCTTGTTGCAGGAAGGGAAGGTGGACGTAGGCGACGTTGTTGTCCTGAGGTTCGGGGGAGCTGATGATGCCGGCCACCCAGACCCGCACGCCGACCGCCTCGAACTGGTCGCCTGGCTGCAAGCCGCGTCGTTGGGCGAAGTGTTGCCCTACTAGGGCGGCGTCGCTGCGGTTTCGCCATTGTTCGAAGGATCCCGCTGTTATTTCTATGTCGGGATTGTAGGCCTGTAGTGAGTCTGTGGGCACGCCGCGAAAAGTAATCACGTCGAGGCTGGCTCCGCAGTTGTTGACGGCGATTTGTATGGGCAGGGCTTCGACAACTCCGTCGATTCGCTCGATTTCGCTTTGGTAGTGCTCGGGCAAGCGTGAGGTGGAGGGGCAGAAGCGGTTTTCCCGGTAGACGACAAGAGTATTGTCGTCGGGACTAGATTGGGTGACCGACTTGAGCGAGCTTTGCATGGTCTCTACGGCGGCGTAGAGAAACATGCCGATTGCTACGCCGAGCACGGTCAGGATGCTTCGCAGCCGATTGCGCAGCAGTTGCTTCAGGGCGAGGGCACTGAGTTTTCGCAGTGTATGCATCAGTCGAATTGTGGGGCGAGGGCTTCGGGAGTTTCCTCGAGGCGGCCTTTCTCGAGGTGCAAGGTGCGGCTGGCGGCGGCCGCGGCTTTGGCATCGTGCGTGACCATGACGATGGTTTTGCCGTGGTCGCTGGCGAGGCTTTGCAGGAGTTCGAGTATTTGTCGGGCGGATACGCTGTCGAGGTCGCCAGTTGGCTCGTCGGCTACGAGCAAGCCCGGGTCGGCCACGATGGCGCGGGCGATAGCGACGCGCTGTTCTTGCCCTCCTGATAATTCGGAGGGGCGGTGGTCGGCGCGGTCGGCGATGCCTACCAAATCGAGCGCTCCCGCCACGCGGTCGTGGCGCTCGCGGCGGGACAAGGATTTGTCGAGCAGCAAGGGGAGTTCCACGTTCTCGAATGCGGTGAGGATGGGCACGAGATGGTAGAGCTGGAAAATATACCCGCAGTGCTGGGAGCGCCAGCGAGTGAGATCGGCTCGCGAGAGGGTGGTGAGGTTGCGTCCGTCTACCACCAGTTCACCTGAGGTGGGCTGGTCGATGCCGGCGATGAGATTGAGCAAGGTGGTCTTGCCGGAACCGGAAGGTCCCATGAGGGCGAGGAACTCTCCGCTGGGTACATCGAGGTCGAGCTCTTGCAGCGGGGTGACAGTGTTGGACCCTTTTTGGTAGCTCTTGCTGAGCTGGCGGCAGCGTATGAAAGGTGTTGTATCCATGTTTTGGTGTTTTGGATTGGAAGTCTGAGGTGGGCTTAGTTGGCGGTGGCTTGGCGTATCCGTTCGCCTTCTTGCAAGTCGGCGGCGGGCTGGGTCACGACGCGATCGCCGGCCCGCAAGCCAGTGATGACGAGGCGGTAGTTTTCGCGTCGCTCGCCGCCCAGTTCCAAACGGCGCTTTTCGATTCGCTTGCCCGATGCGTCGACGACCCAAACGTGGGCCTGCGAGCCGGTTTGGTCGGCGAGGGCCGACTCCGGTACGAAGATGCGCACGCGGGTGGGGCCTTGTGCGGAGCTGAGGCTTGGGTTGTTGCTTGCGGCGGTTGTGGCAAGGAATTCGGCCCGGCATAGCATGTCGGGACGGAGGCGCGGGTCGTTGTCGAGGAGACGAACCTTGGCTTGCAGGGTATTGCGTTGGAGGTCGGCCCGGCCGTCGATGCGGATGACTTGGCCGCGGAATTTTTGGTCTGGGAGAAAATTGGTGCGGAGGTGAACGGGCTGGCCTATGGCGATGGCGGACGCTTCTGCGAGGGGGACGTCGATGCGGGCTTGCAGTTGCTGGGGGTCATAGAGGTGGGCGATGTCGGCAGAGTGCGGATCGTCTGCTCCGTGCATTCGTTGTTGTCCTGGCACTACGAAGAGTTCGGAGATGCGGCCGGAGATGGGAGCGACAATGCGAGTGCGGTCGAGGGCGAGCTGGCGGCGTTGGAGCTCCGTCTCCGCAGCGGTGACTAGAGCGGAGAGTTCCTGGGAAACTTGTTCCAGGCGATTGGCCTCGGCTTCCGCTTCTTCGATTTGAGCTTGCAGGGCGGCGATGTTCGCTTTTTGCGATTCCACTTCTTGGCTCGCTTCAAGTATCTGCAGTGCGGATACGGCGCGGCTTCCGAGGTCGCTTCGGCTGCGGGCTTGCTCCTCGAGATAGACAAGGCGAGCGTTGGCGGCGTTTAATTCATGTTGCAGGCGTCGGCTGCTGGCGGCCTGGGATTTTTGCGCTTCCACGTTGGCGTTGCGCTTGGCTTTGGCTGCAGCTACGGCCGCAGTCGCGGTTTGCAGGTCGAGTTGAGCGTCGTCGTCGATAAGGGTCGCGATGAGGTCGCCTTTTTCCACGAGCTCGCCTTGCAGAACCATTACATCTTTCACGACGCCAGAGACGAGGGCGGTGGCTTTGGTGGTTTGCGGGAAGGCCTCGATCCAGCCGGAGGCTTGGAAGAGCATGGCTCCTTGGAAGGAGATCTCCTTGGTAGGAGAAGGTTGCGGGGCCGGTGAGGGCGAGCGTTCGCTTGCAGCCAAGGTGGCGACCGTCTCTAGTTGGACGCTGCGGGCAGGGAGGAGTTGCTCGCCGAAAAGGACTGCCAGCAAGACTAGGACCGCGATAGCGATCCCTGTGGGAATGGCCCAGGTTGCGAGTTTTTGGCGTTTGCTCGCCTTGCGGGGCGTGCTTGTTTGCGGTTCCCGTTTTAGGAAGCCAAGCGATGGTTTCGACATGATAGATTCGTGCGTTTTCGGCGTGTACGCCGAGGTAGGGGCTGCATCTGGGCAGCGGTGGTGTTCGGGCTGCGGCGAACAGTCAGAGTTCGCTGAGCCGGAGAGGTGTCCGCTCAATCGATTGAGGGCGGACGGCGACGAATCAGTGGGATCAGAGCAAAAGACTCTGCTGCAGCGCTAGGCGTAGCCGGGAATGGGGGGATCGTTCGCTCGCGTGTGGCGCTGGGAGCTTATGGACGGCGGCGAGGGGAGGAGGGTGGGCGAAGACGTGGCGCACGATTTCCCGGGCAGGCGTGTCGAAATTTTGCACGCGCCAGGGCGAGAGGGCGGAGGTCGTTTCGGGGGCTTCTGTCTGACTGATACAGCAAGAGCAATCTGCGATGGGCTTGGAGTCGCAGCATTCGGAGCAATCTTGGGATTGAGTCGATAATTCGTCCTCTGCGCCGCAGGGGCAGGCGTCGGTCATAGGGCTCGCCTGCATGCAGCAGGTCGCGGCCAGTACCGATAGTATTACCCAAAGTTGCTTCATTTTCGCTCAATGCTTGAGAGTTTGCGCCTTAGAGTCAACGCGGGAGGAGCGTGTCGAATTTCGTTGTGCGCCAAAAAGCCCGGATCGCAGGAGCGAACCGGGCTTTGTTGAAAACGTCTGTTGGGTGGCTTAGTCCACCTTGGTGAGACTGATTTGGTCGAGGTAGTACCAATCGCCGGGTCTGGCGTCATCGGCGAACCAGAAGTAGAGCCTTCCGTTTGAAACCCACCTGCTGAAGTTCATGGTGTCGAAGCGGATGGTGTAGGTTTTCCAAGCTGTCGTCAGGTCCACGACCTCGCGGTTGAGCCCGTAGTTCGTATAGGGCGCGTCGTGCTTGCCGAGTGACACGCGGAAGTCGTGTCCAGAATTAGAATACGCTGAGAAGGTGAGTTCGTATGTGGCGTTTGGAGCGAGCTGGATGTTCGATTGGAAGAGTTGAACATTGGAGCCCGTCGCGTTGAGGGCGATCAAGGCGGCATTGCCCGTCCCGTTGCCTGTGAAGTCTAGCTTCATGTATCCGGATCCGCTTGTATAGAAATTCCAAAAATAGAGATTCGAATCGAAGCCACCGTTCCGCAGGACGCTATCGTCCGGGATGGGAGAGGGCTCTGGCTCCGGTTCGGGCTCTGGTTCCGGTTCGGGATCTGGTTCTGGATCGGGTTCTGGTTCAGGATCTGGCTCGGGTTCGGGGGTTGAGCCTGCTTCGTAGAGTCGCACGTTGTCGAGGTAGTAGCGGTCACCGTTTCGGGCGTCACTGGCCAGCCAGAAGAACAGACGGCCGTTCGAGACGGAGTTGTTAAACCCGCGTGTCGTGAAGTTCAACGTATGCGTTTGCCATCCCTTTGTCAGGTTCACCCTCTCTCGGCTGAGGCCATAGTTGGTGTAGGGGGAGGTGTGACGGCCTAGGGAGACGCGCAGGTCGTTCCCTGAGCTTGAGTAGCCGTCGAAGGAAAGCGTGTAGTCGGTGTTGGCCTTGAGCTGGAGATCGTACTGGTAGAGCTGTATATTCGATCCGACCTTGTCGATCGCCAGTTCCAGAGCTTTTTGGGAGCCCGTATTTCCGGGGCTAATTGTCTTCGCTCCCCCGGATCCGTTGGTATAGAAGCTCCAAGATTTCAGGTCCTCCTCGAAGGTGCCGTTGGAGACGAGGTCACTTGCCGGCTCTGGATCCGGTTCAGGATCGGGGTCTGGCTCGGGATCCGGCTTTGGCTCGGGTGTTTCACCGTCGATGTAGTTTTCCCAGCCCGAGAAGGTACTGCCCTCCGACACGACAACGACGGTATAGCGAAGGTCTAGCGGGTACCACTTGGAGGGGTCTTCGCCGTTCCAGTTCCAACCCTGGAAATCGCTGACGGGGCGTCCGTCGGTTTTTTTCACCGCGATGCCCATGCGATAGCGAGGCCTGTGCCACTCTATGGAAATGCCATCCTTTTTCCACATCCGATCTAGGGCTTGCTCTGCGGTGACGATGGTGCCGGGAGTTCCTTTGACCAGCACTTGCTTGGTGGTGGATTCCAACCCGAACCTGTCGCCATTTTTTTCCTGCCAAACTCCCATTTGGAGATGCATGTCTTGGGCAACCGGCTGGCTGCGAATCTCGATTCGAGTGTAGAAAGTCCCGCCGGCGTAGTTGATGGGGCTCACCCAATCCCCGTTTTCGATAGGGGGCGTGTCATTGGGGAAGCCTCGGTGGCTTTGGTAGACGGGTCCGTTCCAGTCGAACACTTTCATCTCAGCCGCAGTTAGGTGTGCCATTGAAAGGAACGGCAAGCCGACTAGGCTTAGAATCTTGAATACCTGTAATTTCATGACTGCTGGTTTGTGAGTGACGCTGCTGTTTTGATGTCTTTGCTTCGCGTCCTGCTTAAAGGCGCATCACTGCTCTATTTAGTGTAGCGTTTCCCGCGTCGCGCAAAGTGGACAGCTTGGTTTCGAGCCGTTTTGCTAAGTTCCCACACGACTCAATTATTGGCGTCGTTGAGGAGGATTAATCATTTTTTAATGTGAAACCCGCTGCGTGGCGTGCCTCACCTGTTTGCCGTAGATAGAGCCGCTGGATAGCGACTCTGCAACGACAAGTTTCGCTATGGGCAAATTTGGGTATATGTAACTAGTGGAGCGCGGTCGGAGGCTATTGGGGAAATGAAGGTGTGTGTAAATTCCTGATACGGAATAACCCGCAGTCTGCCCTATCGTAGAGGGGCGAAACGCATCGACGTTCCCCATGGCGCCGACTGCTTGGCATATTATAAGTAGGTCCCCGTAGTGGTGTATTTAACTCCTTGCTACAACGGCGCTATAGCGCGTTTGAAAATATTTTTTAACAACGCGGCATGGAGTCGCCATTGGGAATGGATAGCGGACATGAGGTCGCTTTATAATCAGCGACCGCTCTGGGGATTGTGGCGAAAAAAATCCCGGTTCGCGGGAGCGAACCGGGCTTTGTTTTGAATTGGTTGTGGGCGGACGAGTTGGAACTCGCCCCTCCAGATGCTTACTTGGTGGCGGCTTGTTCGAGGATCTGGTACATGCGGGCGACCATGTCCTTGGGGTCTTCCATGAGACCGGCTGCTACCAGCGCGTTGTCGAAGGACTGCTGGGCGATGAGCTTGGCGAGGTCTTCGTTGCTGGAACGCTGCGTATTCAGATTCTTGATAAGCTCGTGGCGCGGGTTGATCTCGAAGAGCACTTCAACAGGCATGGGCATGTCTTGTCCCATTTGCTTCATCATGCGGCGCATCTGGGTGGACATGGCGTCGGGAGAGAGGGCCATGACCGGGCTGCTGACGAGGCGCTCAGAGACTTTGACTTCCTTGACACGGTCGCCGATGGCGGTCTTGAGCCACTCGCAGAGAGACTTGGCGTCGTCGTCGGAGAGGGTTTCGCCTTCGGGCTTGGGGGCGTCGTCGAGCTTGATGTCGCCTTGGTCGGCGGAGGTGAGCTCCTTTTCCTCGAAAGTGCCGAGGTTGGACATGACGTATTCGTCGATGGGCTCGTAGAGGAAGAGCACTTCGATGCCGCGGGCCTTGAAGCCTTCGAGGTAGGGGCCGGACTCGATGGACTCGCGATTTTGGCCGAGGATGTAGTAGATGCTCTTTTGCTCGTCCTTCATGCGGGAGACGTAGTCAGCGAGGCTGGTGGTCTTGCCCTTTTCGGTGACGGAGGACTCGAAGTAGAGGAGCTTGGCGAGGTCGTCGCGGTAGGTGAAGTCGGTGGCGACGCCTTCCTTGAGGTAGATGCCGAAGTTCTTGAAGAATTCGGCGTACTGCTCTGGGCGCTTCTTAGCCTCTTCCTTGAGGAACTTGAGGTAGCGCTTGGTGATGACGCGGCTGAGCTTCTGGGTGAGGCCGTTGTCCTGCATCGTCTCGCGGGAGATGTTGAGCGGAAGGTCGGCGGAGTCGATGACGCCCTTGAGGAAGCGCAGCCATTCAGGGAGCAGTTCGGTGGGCTTGGAGTCGATGAGGACCTTGCGGCAGTGCAGGGCGACGCCGGGGTCGATGCGAGGGAAGCCGATGCGCTCGGGATTGGTCTTTGGAGTGAAGATGAGGGCCTTGATGTCGAGCGGGGCGTCTGCGGAGAAGTGCAGGCGGTAGTGCGGCTCGTCGAAGGCGTTGGCTTGGAACTTGTAGAATTCGGTGTATTCCTCGTCGGTGATTTCGGACTTAGAGCGCAGCCAGAGAGCGTCGACGGTGTTGACCTTCTCGTCGTTGAGCTTGATGGGGAACTGGACGAAGGAGGAGTAGCGTTTGATGATCTCCTTGACGGTGTCGGCCTTGGCGTAGTCCTTGTAGTCGTCGCCGAGGTGGATGACGATGCGGGCGCCGCGCTGGGTGTCGTCGGAGGTTTCGATCTCGTAGGAGCCGACCCCGTCGGAGGACCAGACGTGGCCGGGTTCGTCCTTCTTCCAGGAGTGGGTGAAGACTTCGACCTTGGTGGCCACCATGAAGGCGGAGTAGAAGCCGACGCCGAACTGGCCGATGAGGTCGGCGTTTTTCTCGCCGCCTTCCTTGAGGGCTTGCAGGAACTGCTTGGAGCCGGAGTGGGCGATGGTGCCGAGGTTTTCCACGAGCTCTTCGTGGGTAAGTCCGATGCCGTAGTCCTGGATCGTGAGGGTGCCGGCTTCCTCGTCCGTCTTGATGTTGATTTCAAGCTCGAGCTCGTCCTGATGCACATCCTTTTCGGTGATCTTGAGGTGACGCAGCTTTTCCAAGGCGTCGGAAGCGTTGGAAATGAGTTCGCGGACGAAGATCTCCTTTTCGGTGTAGAGGCTGTGGATAACGATATCCAACAGTTGTTTGATCTCAGCTTTGAATTCGTGCTTTTCGGTGTTTTGTGCGCTCATGATGCTTTGATTAGATAAGTGCTGTGAAATTTTGAGGGCTAAATGGGTAATCCTCCGCGTGACGGCTTCAAGCAGTATTTTGGCAAGGTGAGGGGTGTTGCGGGATGGGGCGCCGGGGGCGTGGCACGTTCGACTGGATCCCTCGATTTCTTGATTCGGCTGCGCATGCAGTTGAGAGCGGGCATCGTTGGGTTGAGGACAAGCGAAGGGGATCTCCCTTGTTTTACTATGAAAGCTCTTGGATTTAGACTGGCAGGTATCGGAGCCATGGTGCTCGGTTTCGTTTTTTGGATGTACGGCGGAGCCCGTCTCGGCTGGTACGCGGAATTCTACGTCGTCGAGAAGGTAGACCCGATCATGGAGCTCACCTACACGGAAGAGGTTCCGGCTTTCTTGCCGGGGGTGGAAGCTCTCGCTCTGGGCTTCTTGGCATTCGTGGCCTTGATGGCGATAGGCGCACTCATTGATCGCAAAGGAGCGTCTTTGGGGGCGTAAGGACTTTTTAACTACCAAGAAAACGTTTATGAAGAAACATATACTAGCTTTTGCAGCTACTGCAGCACTCGGTCTGGCGCCTTTGGCGAACGCGATCGATTTCGATCTGGAGGATCCCAAGGGGGTCAACAACATCGTCTTCCTCTTGGACGCTCCTTTGGAGTCGATCAACGGCACGGCGACGGGTATTACCGGCAGCGTTTCCTTTGACCCGGCGCATCCGGAAAAGACCAGCGGAAAGCTCGTTGTGGCGGTCGATTCCCTTTCCGTAGCGAACCCCAAGATGGTGGAGCACATGATGGGCGGCAAGTGGCTGGACCAAGCGAACCATCCTACCATCACCTTCGAGCTGAAGGGATTGACCAATGTTTCCCAGGACGGCTCTAAAGTGAAGGGGACCGCCAAGGGAGTGATGACGATCAAGGGCGTAAGCAAGGAGATGGATGTTCCCGTTTCTCTTTCCTATCTCAAGGGCAAGTTGGCCGACCGCCAGCGGACGCCGGGCGACATCCTCGTGATTCGTTCCAACTTCTCCGTCAGCCGTTCCGACTTCGACGTGAACGCTGGCCAACAGGAGGACAAGGTTGCGGACGAGGTCGAGCTTCGCCTCAGCGTAGGAGGCTTTGCCCCTTACTGATAAACCGATTTTTAGTCGTTAGATAAGCGTGGGGAGTACGGCCCCCGCGCTGGGAAAACAAACACGCCCGTCGCTTTCGAGAGAAGGCGGCGGGCGTTTCAGAAATTGGAAGTTGGTTAGGGAGTGGGCGCCTAGGAAAGCAGGTCCACGATGTTTTCCTCTCCCTGCACGATAAGCCGGTCGATAATGTCCACGATGAGATTGACCTTGGGCTTGGTGCCCCAGCCGTTGGCTCCCACTGCCTTGCACTTGGCGATCATCTGGTCGTTGATGAGGGATGAGAAGACGATGACGGGGGTCTCGAGCTTGAACTCTTGCTTTACGTTCTTGCAGAAAGTGAGGCCGTCCATGACCGGCATTTCGATGTCGGTGAGGATGAGGTCGTAGTAATCGGAGAAAGGTAGTCCGGACTCTTTGGACTCAGTCACGGCAGCGGCTATCTTGTCGAGGGCCTCCTTGCCGTTGGTGGCGAGTTCCACGTTGGTGAAGCCTACGTCCATCAATTGATTGTGCACCATCTTGCGGATCATGGCCGAGTCTTCGGCGAAGAGGATCTTGATGTGGTCGCGCGGCTTGTATTCCTGTTCGATCTTGGCGATTTGCCCGTGGTCGATGGACATGCCCAGACGCGGGTTGATGAGAGTGAGGATGTACTCGAGGTCGAGGATGAGCACGAGGCGGTCCTCGAGGCGAATGATTCCGTTAACGTAGGGGTTCTCTTGGGCGAAATTGGAGCTGATGGGTTCGAAGCTCTTCCAGGAAACGCGATGGATACGCTCGGCTCCGTCGATGGCGAAGGCGACGATCTGGTCGTTGAACTGGGTCACCAGCATCAGGGCGCGGCTGGGATCGGGTTCCTCGTCGTAGATGCCGAGGATTTGGCGCAGGTCGATCACCATGATCGGCTGGCCGCGGAAAGTGATGCTGCCGAGCACGCCGTTGGGCGGGCAGTCGGCGCGAGTGATCTTGAGCTGCTCGCGTTGTACGATCTGGTTTACCTTGGCGACGTTTACGCCATAGTGCTGTCCAGCTAGGTTGAACTCGAAGACTTCTACTTCGTTCGTTCCAACTTCGAGGAGGATATCGGTCTTGGTGCTAGCCTTGGTCAGGGTGCTTTGCTGTGACATTTGCGATCGGTCGTTTCGTTGCGTTGCGCCGCCGTCCGGTAATGGATGAGGGCGGGCGAGAGCTCGCAGGGAGTTCTCTGCAGGAATAATCGGTCTAGTCGGAGCATCCCTTGAGAGGCCGCTAGGCTTTTTTGGTTAAAAAAGCTTAAGCGTGTCTTGAGTAGGAACCCTCATCCCCTCGATTCCTGCAAGCGTCTAAGGAAAGCTCCCTAGGTCGTCCGCGGCTCATGAAAATGCCCGTTTCCATGGCGGAAACGGGCAAGCAAAGTAATAGGCAAGGCAAGCGTCCGGCTTACTTCTTGTCGGGCGTTTCGATCTCGAAGCCGTGCACTTTTTCCTCTTCGCCTTCGGTGGTGAGCACTTTCCAGATGCACCAGCAGAAGAGGCTGGTTACGGAAAGGGTGGAGACGAGCATGATGATCCAGCCGCCGGTTGTCATTTGGAGACCTCCTCGTTGATGGTTTTGCCTTTGAAGACCCCGCCTGCGGTGAGGAGGGTGAGAAACGCTGCGGTTAGGGCGATAACCCCGACGCTGAGCCAGGCGCTGCGGTTTGGCTCGATGAAGAGGTCCACGATGTAGCTACTGTACTTCTTCTCGTCGCTGCCGAATTGGAATCCGAGCACGCTGGTATAGAACCAGGCTCCGAATACGATAATGAGGAAGGCAGGGCTGACGTACTTCATGACGAACTTGAAGAAGCCTGGAATCTTGATGGCGGCGCCACGGTGGGCGATCTCGAAGCCGCGCTCGATGCCGATGACCCATCCGAAGATGATGATTTGGATGGTCGCGAGCACTACCATGAGCAGGTTGGTCACCCAGAAGTCGATGGTGTCGAGGGCTTTGACTCCGGCGGAGAAGTAGACCACGAAGGCGCAGCCGGCGGCGGTGACGAAGCCGAGGATGGCGACGGACTGCTTGCGGTTGATGTTCATGGCCTCTTCGAGGAAGGCGATGCCCGGCTGCAGCATGGAGAGGGAACTGGTGACGGCGGCCAGGAAGAGCAGGAAGAAGAAGGCGAAACCGAAGAACTGTCCGCCGGGCATTTCGGAGAAGACCATGGGCAGCACGTTGAAGCCAAGGCCGAAGGTTCCCATCCCTGCCACTCCGGAGATACCGAGGAAGGCGTAGCCGGCGGGCAGGGTGGTGAGTCCGCCGAGTCCGACTTCGCAGAATTCGTTGGTGCTGGTGGCGGCGAGGCCGGAGAGCACGACGTCGTCGTTTTTCTTGAGGTAGCTGGAGTAGGTGATGATGACCCCGAATCCGACCGAGAGGGAGAAGAAGATCTGTCCGGCGGCGGCGAGCCATAGCTGAGGGTTAAGGAGCTGCTTGAGCATGCCGATCTCGCGCAGCTCGAGGTTGGGGTCGGCGTCGGCTCGAGCTTGGGCGGCGGCGATCATGCGCGGGCCGACCACTTCTCCGTCAGGCAGTGGTTGCCAGGTTTCGGCGCCGGTGCCACCGTCGGCCACGCGCTCGTAGAGAATGGTCTTGGTGGGGTTCCACATGAAGCCGAGGCCGTTTTGCACGTTGTTTTCCGGATGGGCTTCCACAGGCGCTCCGAGGGTCAGCACGCGAATGAGGATGATGACGGCCAGCACGATCAAGGTCGGCATGGCGTACTTGCAGAACAGCTCGATGCCTTTGGAGAGGCCGCGATAGATGAGGTAGAAGTTGAACAGGAAGACGACGAGCAGGAAGCCGCCGACCTCGGTCCAGCCGAAGCCGAGAGCGGAGCCGTCTTCGCCGATGCCGATGAATCCGCCCCAGAAGTCGCCCGCTTCCTTTACGGTTTCGAAGTTCATGGAGCCTTTGGCGAAGTTCACCGCGTAACCCAAGCACCAAGCCTCGATGTAGACGTAGTACATGTAGATGACGACAGGGATGACCACGCCGATGATGCCCAGATAGCGAAAGCGCTTTTGGCCTGTCACTACGCCGAGGATTCCGGGGCTGGAGTTGAGGCCGGCTTGCCCGCCCTTGCGGCCGATGGCCCATTCCGCCCAGCAGATGGGCAGGCCTATCAGCACGAGGGCGATGAAGTAGGCGATCATGAAGGCGCCGCCGCCGTATTGGGCGGCTTGGCCTGGGAATCTGAGGAAGTTGCCAAGGCCTACGGCGCTACCGGCAACGGCGAGGATTATTCCGAGTCTGGAGTTCCAGGACTCTTTAGGGACTTTCGACGACATTACCGACGGACTTGTAAAGTGACTCTTGTGAAACGCCAGTCAAAACCTGATGTCAAAAGCCGCTGGACTTCACGGGCGCCGCTCGCAGTGTCTCTGGTCAATCCGCATGTTAAGCGTCGCCGACAGATATGTTTTCACCGAATGGCTCAAAGCCTTCGTGCTCGTGTTGGGCTCGATGTTCGGCTTGCTGCTGCTTTTCGAGATTCAGGACAGCTTCACCGACCTCATCGGCTACGAGGCGACTTCGGGGCAGATCTTGAAGTACTACTTGGTGATCGCTCCCAGCTTTTTGACCATCACTTTGCCGGCGACGGTACTTGTATCCATTTTGTACGCGTTGGGGCAGCTGCACCGCTCCAACGAGTTCATCGCCCTGCGGGCGGCGGGCATGAGCGTATATCGGGTGACCCGATCCATTTGGCTGGCCAGCTTGCTGATCTCGGCTGGGCTTTGGTACTTGAATTCGAGTTTGATCCCTTGGTCGGTCGAGCAGTCGGACCAGTTGATCAAGACGATTCGTTTGGACAGCGAGGCTAAGACCTTGAGCACGGACGAGGTTGGCATCGTGGAAGGATTGGCCTTCGACAATCGCAACGAGAACCGCATGTGGTTCATCAATCGCTACAGCGAGTACAAGAAGGAAGCCTACGGCATTTCAGTCTCTATCATGGACGAGGAACGTCGGGAGGTGCGCCGCGTGATGGCCCGCTACGGCTGGTACAACGAGGAGGAAGGCTACTGGTCGCTCTTCGACGGTCGCGAGCGTCTTAACGATCTGGATACGGGGCGCGAGCTCTGGCCGCCTTTCGAGCGTTTGGAGGCCAAGGACCTGACGGACGATCCGTCGCTGATGTTGCTTTTTGGCAAGCGACCCAAGGACCTTTCTTTCCTGCAGCTCAAACGCATCACCGACAATTTCAGGAAGGAGGACAATCCCTCGGTACTTGCTTACGAAGCCCGCTTGCACGCCCTCATGGCCAGCGCGGCGAGCTGCTTGATCGTGGCAGGGATCGCCATCCCCTTCGCAGTATCCGGTGTGCGAACCAATCCTGCGGTGGGCGTTTCCAAATCGATCGGCCTGTTTTTCGTCTTCTATATCCTGACCAGCGTTCTCAATGCCCTCGGTCGCGAAGGCTCTCTCTCCCCGGAGTTCGCGGCGTGGTCCCCCATGGCTATCATGATTGTACTCGCCTACGTGCTGATGCGTCGGGTGAAGTGAGGAAGTAGCGCGGTACCGACCGCAGGGACACGACCCACTTCAGCCCGCGACCGCGAAGAATTGATAAAATGACTCGGACCGGGTGGAACCGGTCCCTCCAGTCATTGGCAATGGGAGGGATGGCTTCGACATGTGGATTGGCTGACGCGGCGTGTCGCGAGCGACAGCCCTGCAGAGTTGGAGCGAAGAATGCATCATGCTCTGCAGACACTGGCTAATGCTTAGCGCTACGGGTCTTGCATCTGGAGGCTTCTTTGATTCTCTTGGGGCCTTATGACGCGACTGTTGATTGCTGACTTGATGAAGAGCGAAGGGGAACGCGATGCAGTTCTCTTGCAGGGTTGGGTTCGCACCCGCCGGGATTCCAAGACTTTCTTTTTCTTGGAGGTGAATGACGGCTCCTGCCTCAAGTCCATGCAGGTCGTGGTCAACGAAACGGCGGAGGGCTACTCCGATTCGAAGGGAGTCACCACGGGATCGTCCGTATCCGTCAAGGGACGCCTCGTTCGCTCGCAGGGCAAAGGGCAGATGTGGGAGATCCAAGCGGATTCGCTGGAGTTGGTCGGCGGCGCCGACGAGACCTTTCCGCTGCAAAAGAAGCGTCACTCCAACGAGTACTTGCGCGAAATCGCTCACTTGCGTCCACGTACTAACCTTTTCGGGGCTGTATTCAGAATCCGGAGCAAGCTGGCTTTCGCCATCCATCGCTTCTTCAACGATCGCCAGTTTTTCTACGTGCACACCCCGATCGTGACGGCGAGCGACTGCGAGGGAGCGGGGGAGCTGTTTCGCGTTTCGACTCTCGATCCCAAGAATCCGCCGCTTAACGAAGAGGGCGAGGTCGATTTCAAGGAAGACTTCTTCGGGCGAGCGGCATACCTGACGGTGAGCGGGCAGTTGGAAGGCGAGACTTACGCGACCGCTCTCGGAAACATCTACACCTTTGGTCCGACCTTTCGCGCTGAAAATTCCCATACGAGCCGCCATGCGAGCGAGTTTTGGATGATCGAGCCGGAGATGGCATTTTGCGACTTAGCGGCCGACATGGATCTTGCCGAGGAATTCGTGAAGTCGGTGATCGCGGAGGTCATGGAGACCTGCGAAGAGGACTTGTCATTGTTTTTCAACTTCGTGGACAAGGAGCTGAAGCAGCGGCTCGAGTTCGTGCTCTCGCGTCCCTTCCAGCGAGTCACCTACACGGAGGCGGTGGAAATCCTGTTGGCTTCGGGCAAGAAATTCGACAACCGGGTGGAGTGGGGAGTGAACCTGCAGTCGGAGCATGAACGCTACTTGACGGAGGAGCATTTCAAGAGTCCGGTTACGGTCTACGATTATCCGAAGAACTTGAAGCCCTTCTACATGCGGGCCAACGACGACGGAAAGACGGTCGCGGCCATGGACGTGCTGGTACCGGGAATCGGCGAAATCGTGGGCGGCAGCCAACGCGAGGAGCGGCTTGAGCTGCTGCTGGAGAACATGAAAGCCCACGGGATCTCGGAAGAAGACTACTGGTGGTATGTAGACTTAAGAAAATATGGTAGCGTGCCGCACGCGGGCTTCGGCCTCGGATTCGAGCGCTTGCTCATGTTCATCACGGGCGTAGCGAATATTCGCGACGTGATCCCGTATCCACGCGTCCCAGGTCACGCGGAATTTTAGAATGTGATTGAAGGGAGTTTCTTAACCACAGATTTCTCAGATTTGAACGGATCGAATCTAAAAGATCTACTCATTAGATCCTGAAAAATCTGAGAAATCTGTGGTCAAAAATTGTTTTTGAAAGTGATGTCGGAAATCCGGTTTTATAACCGCTACAGCGGGCAGGAAGAGGTTGAGGAAGTTTACGGGGAAGGATTTCTGCGTTGGACCTACGAGACGAACATGGGTAAGATTGGGCTTTGGCTGCTCGCTAAGCGTGCCATCTTTTCGCACTGGTATGGTTGGCGCATGAACAAGCCTGTCAGCGCTCGGCGGATACGGCCCTTTATAGAAACCTACGGCCTTGACGAAGGCGAGTTTTTGGAGGGAGTGGAAACGTATTCAAGTTTTAACGACTTCTTCTATCGCAAGCTCAAGGATTCGGCCCGCCCTCTAGTGCAGGGTGAGAGGGAAATCGCTCTGCCAGCGGATGCGCGGCACCTCGGAATTTCCAATTTGGGCGAGGTGGAGGGCTTGTTTGCCAAAGGTCAATTCTTCGACTTGAAGGCCTTGCTTGGTAGCGTGTCATTGGCTGACAACTACCCGAGAGGCACGGCAGTGATATCGCGACTTTGTCCGGTAGACTACCATCGCTATCACTCTCCGGTGGCGGGCAAGATTGTGGAGCAGCGCTTGATCAATGGGCCGCTCTACAGCGTGAGTCCCATCGCTCTGAGGCAGTCGATGGGCTACCTTTGGGAAAACAAGCGGGTGTTGACGGTGATTGATACGCCAGACTTGGGTCGTGTTTGTTTCATTGCGATCGGGGCGACCTGCGTGGGCTCGATTTTCATGACGGCAAAGGAAGGGGATTCGGTTCGAAAGGGAGGCGAGCTGGGATACTTCGCTTTCGGTGGTTCCTGCGTGATCACCTTATTCGAGCGTGACCGGGTTAAGTTGGCGGATGATCTCGCGGCCAACGGAGCGAAGCAGTTGGAGGTATACGCCAAGGTCGGCGACCTGCTAGGGACGGCGGTGTAGGAGCGAGCTTGCTCGCGATTATCGAATGTGGTTCGCGAGCAAGCTCGCTCCTACAACGGCACTCACTTCATCGGCTTGTAGCCGGGGAGCTTCTTGTTGATGGCCAGTTCCATGATTTCGCTGGCGGGGCGGCGGTTGCGATTAAGGTGGGCCATGGCGCGCATGGGCACGTCGATGTGATTGAAGAACTTGCGGTAGCCTTTGCAGAGATAGTGCAGACCGGGCTGACCGTCTGGAGTGTGCAGGAAGCGGTCCTTCGGACAGCCTCCGTTGCAGACGAAACGCACTTCGCACCTCTTGCAGTAGTCGGGCAGCGTATCGCGTTTGTTGAGACCGAATTGCCGTTGTTTCGGCAGGCTGACCAAGTCGACTAGCGGAGTGTCTTTCAGGTTGCCGAGCTTGTATTGTGGATACACGAAATGGTCGCAGGAATAGAGGTCTCCATTATGCTCGACCGCAAGGGCGTCGCCACAGGTTTCGGCGTGCACGCAGAGTCCGCCGGGGGTGCCCAGCCATTTGCTGAGAGCTGTTTCGAACAGCTGCACGAAGATGGTACCCACATCTTTTCGTATCCACTTATCGAATATCTTAATGTAGAAGTCGCCGAAATCTTCCGGTAGCACGCTCCAGCCGAATACGGGGAGCTTCTCGTCGTCCACCACGCCTTCCTCGGGAGCGGCGAGGTCGAGTCCCCATTGCCTGGCTTGTTGGCCAGGGCGGCGTTCGACGATCGGGATGAACTGCTGGAATTCGCTGCCGATGCCTTTGAGGAAGCGGTAGATTTCGAGCGGCTTCTTGGAGGTGACGCGGTTGAGGCAGGTCAGGGTGTTGAAGCGTACGTCGCCTTTCTGCAAGACTTCGATGCCGCGCATTACCTCGTCGAAGGTGGAATTGCCCTTTTTGTCGACGCGGTTGGCGTCGTGGATCTCCTTGGGACCATCGATGGAAACGCCGATGAGGAAGTCGTTTTCCTTGAGGAAGCCGGCCCATTCGTCGTCGAGCAAGGTTGCGTTTGTTTGCAGCGCGTTTTCGATCGTTTTGCCGTTAGCGTATTGCTTTTGCAGCTCCACTACCTTGCGGAAGAAGTTGACGCCCAAGAGGGTGGGCTCGCCGCCTTGCCAAGCGAAGCTGACGTGCTGGGTGGGTTGAGCCTCGATGTACTGGCGAATGTAGTTTTCCAGCACGTCCGGAGCCATGCGCCATTTGCCGTCGGTGTAGAGGGCTTCCTTTTCCAGGTAGAAGCAGTACTTGCAATCGAGGTTGCAAATCGGACCAATGGGCTTGGTCATCACGTGAAAGGGAGCTTTGGCGATCGTCGACATAAACTTTGGGCGAATGAGAAACCCCAGAGAGCATAGGATCGCTCAATCTGGGGCGATAAAAAAGTAGCGATCGTGTTGGTGAACGCGTTGGATCGGCTAAAGATTCGTCCTGCAGAGAATGGGTCTCGCCTGTCTGCGGACGAGGTGGTACCGAACGCAGTGACACAAGTCACTCGTCCCTCCAGACCTTGTTTTCGCGGTACTAGGCTTTTGTTTTTGGCAGCTCTAGTGGAAGGTCTCGCAGGGAGTGGCTTCGATGTCGGAGAGCTCGGGGCGACCGCCACGATTGCCGGAGCCGGAGGCGGTGTACAGGGTACACTTGATAATGGCGACGCCGGTACCGTGGCGACCGCGGTTGAGGGAAGGGAGCGACTGCCAATTTCGGGCATCTACGTCGTAAGCCTCGACCTCGGCGTGGGCGGTTTGGTTGTGTCCGGTCTCGCCGCCGATCACGATGACCTTGCGTCCGAAACTGAAAGTGGTGTTGCCCGCTCTCGGAGTAGGCAGTTCCTTTTCGAGCGTGCTCCAGGTTCCGGAGGCAAAATCGTAGACGTCGACCGGAGCCACGGTGCGGGAGAAGACCTCGTTGGTTTCGCGAGAGGTTTGCCGTCCGCCTGCGAGGTAGAGCTTTCCGTCGAGCACTGCGGACTGGAAGTGGTCGCGGGCGTGGGGGGCGTCGGGGAGTTGGGTCCATTCGCCGGTTTCGGGATCGAGGACGTCGTGCCAGGGAATGAAGCCGCCCATGTGGCCGCGCGTGATGCCGGCGCTCAGGTAAATTTTTCCTTCATAAAGGCTGACGCCTGCTCCGCCGCGGGCACGGCCTTCGGGGATTTCGGGACCCCAGCGCCATGCGTCCTTCTCCGGATTGTAGATGAGAACCTTCTCTACCGGCGTTTCGTTGGGAAATTTGCCCGTCATGGCGCCCACTACCCAGATTTCGCCTTTGTATTCGACCGGTTGGAAGTGATGGATCTCGATGGGGGAGGCGGCTCCCTGGGTCCAGGTGTTGGTCGCGGGATCGAAGATGCTGACAGGATTGATGCGTCGTCCGCCGACGAGGTAAGCCTTGTCTTCTACGTCGAGGAAGCCGGCTTCGTGGCGGGCCACTGGCTCGCCGTTCGTCTCCAGCGTTTTCCACTCGGCAAAGGCTCCGGGCAGTAAGACGAGGGCAAAGAGGGCGGATTTTAATGGTCTTGTCATTGGGTGGCGGGTACGGCTAGGTCGGCGTGGCTCTGGTTTGTTGCAGAGATAATAGCTTCGGGAGCCTGACGTTGTATGAGGTCGTAGACAAGCTTGGAGCGACGCACGCGTTCGCGGGTGAGGCTGAGGGCGAGATTCTCCAAGTGGCCGCCGTAGGGATAGATATCGGGGGAATTGCGCAGCCCGAGCTTTACGTAGAGCGGCGCCGCAAAAGTGATCATGTCGGGCGTTTCGTGGTGACGCACGAAACCGCCGAGTCCGTCGGGGGCTTCCACGTACATGTCGATGGGAGCGGATACGACCTGGCGGATGGCGCTGAGCTGCTGAATCGTGAGGTCGGTCGCGACGTTGATGGTGTCGCTACCGATGCGTTCGAGGATGCGGCAGCTGGCGGGATTTGCGGGCGCGATGACGGCAGAAGATTTTATGATGAGGTTGGAAGGAAGCTGCCCTTGAGCCCTCAGTTCGCTGACGATTTCGATGAGTCCGATGTCGGCGAGCAGGAAGCTGCGGATGCCGAGGTCCACCGCTCTTTTTACTTCGTCGAGGCTGTAACGGAGCTGGTCGGAGCCGCGTACTTGCCACTGGATAAACTTGCCGGCGGGAGCGTTCCACATACCGCCGATGTCGAAGCCGGCTCTCGGAGTTGTGAAGAGGCACACCTCGATAGCCCGGTCGGCGCCGATTTTCGCGTATTCGCGCATATCGTCGTCGCTGAGCATTTGAATGCCGGATCCTTGGCTCACTCGATGGATAGGGCAGCCGATCTTGTCCGCTTCTTCGAGAGCGACGCGAAACGCTTTAGGCGTTTCCGTACTGGGGATTTCGATACGGTATTGAGCTCCGTCGGCGAAGCGTTTTTCGGAGCGGACGAGCGCGTCGGTGGCGGGAATGTCTGAATTGGGCATGGTGATCGTGATTTGCGTATTGGGGAGGAGGGGCTTTATTTGTCGTCGCGCTGGGCCCAGTTGGCCTTCTTGAACATGTTGAGTCCAGGGTCGAGGATGATTCCGTTTTCGATAGCAGGCGGATGAGCTCGGATGAAGTCCATGTCGAGCTCGATCCCCCAGCCTGGTCCTTCCGGCACGGAAAAGTGACCGTCTACAACTTCTGGATACGGATGGCCTGCCTTTTTGACAAATTGGTCGGTGAAGTCGTTGAAGTGTTCGAGAATCTTACCGTTTCTCAGGGTTAGGATGAGATGCAGGCTCGCGAGAGTGGATACGATGCCACCCACGTTGTGGGGGGCTGCCATCACGCTGTAGGTCTCGGCGGTTGAGCAGATCTTCTTCGATTCGAGGATGCCTCCGCATTGGGTTAGGTCGAGCTGCACGACGTTTACGCAGCGGAGTTCAAAGAGCTCGCGGAATTGGTTCGCGGAATAGAGGCGTTCGCCGGTAGCGATGGGGATTGTGGTGTGTTGGGCAACTTGCTTGAGGGCGGGCAAGTCCTCGGGACGGCAAGGTTCTTCGATCCAAGCTGGCTTGTAGTGTTCGATGTCTCTTGCTATCTCTACCGCTTGGTGCGGAGCGAAGCGCCCGTGCATTTCGATATGCATTTGAGCGTTGTCCCCGATGGCGTCGGCAACGGCTTCGATGATGTCGAAGGACAGCTTGTACTCTTGTCGCGAGAGCTCCAAGTTTCCTGCTCCGAAGGGGTCGAACTTCAGTCCAGTGTATCCAGCTTTCACTACCTTTTTAGCAGCCTCGTGAAAGAGCTCTGGCGTGCGGGGGCCTTTGTACCAGCCGTTCGCGTAGGCTGGCACCTTGTCGCGTACTTTGCCGCCGAGTAGCTTGTAGACGGGTTGCTTGGCGAGTTTGCCGATGCAGTCCCAGTGGGCCATCTCGATCATGGCGAGCGCGGTCATCTCCAACTCGTGGGCAACCCCGAAGTCGAGCAGGGTAATGCGTTCGTAGAGCGCTTCGATATCGTGGACATCATGGCCTATGATGTGGCGCTTGATGTCTTGGAAGTAGGTGTGTAGCGTCTGCGTTTTGCCGAGGATGCGAGATTCGCCGATTCCGGTCGTGCCGTCTTCAAGCTCGATAACGAGGTAGCTGATGTTACGCCATGGGGTACCCAGGACGAGAGACTGGAAGTCTACGATTTTCATGGTGTTGCGGGGGGCTGTCGTTCGTTAGAAAGGGAATGTTCCCAGCCTGCACTGAACACCGTTTCTGCCGCGACTTTAAGCTGCCTTCCACTGATCCGTTAAGGACCTTGTAAGAGTCTAGCGGATACGCTTGAGCTTGTGGTAGGCTTCGCAAAGCGAATCGGGTCCTCCCACGTTTCCGGGGAAGATAACAAGGTCGATCTTGGGAAAGCGCGCGTCTTCCGAGGCTCGCCAAACGGGAACTCCCGGAACCAGTTGACCGAGCACTTGGGCTTTGCGAATCCTCAATGCCTCGGTAGCGATGGTGCTGGAAGTGATGCCGCCCTTTGCGATGACGAAACCGGGACTGCTCTTGAGGTTTTTGGCTAGTGTTACCAAGGCGTCCGCCACGCGTGCGCCTATGTCCAGGTTTTGCTCCTTTGCCTCACTGAATACGAGTCCGCGACTGGTGTAGACGACTACGTCTTCCCCGGCATCGAGAGCGTCTTCGATCGTTTCGCCGAGGGAGAGCAGGTAGCTCGCTGGGTCCTGCGAGCTGAGGAGTTCGTTCACGTCGAGCTCGAAGGATTTCAGTTCACCGAGCTCGAGGAGTTTGGAAAGCTGTTCGCTCGACTTGGGTACGTAGGAGCCGACGATGACGAGCCCACCGCGCTCCTTGCTGTTGGAGATGAATTCGGGAAGCAGCGGTGGGGGCGGGCGGATGCCTAGGCGGGCCGCAACGAATGCGGCGGCGGTTCGGTAGAGCACGCTAGCGCCTGTGTTTTCGAAGCGCAGGGCTGCTGCTGCGAAGACTTCCATATCTTTTTGCGTGCAGGCGTTGACGATGCAGGTGGAACCTTTTGGGGCTCGGCTCAGGATTTGCAAAACGCCATCCGGGCCTTTGCTGCGAATGGTCTCGAGGGGAATGGTGACGACTTCGCTAGCCTTGGTGGCTCCCGCAGTCTTCTCTTCAACCCAGCTTGGCAGGTGAGAGGTTTTGTATCCAAAAAACTTGTCTTCAGCGAATGGAGTCTCGTGGCAAGGAATGAAATTGCCTTGGTCGACGAGGTAGTGGGTGTCGTTGAGCGTATAGCGTTGGCCTGCTTGGAAGAAAGGCGCGAGAACCACCATGTCGAAAGGACCCTTGAATTCGCCGATGACTTGGGATTCGGCCAGGAAATGGCCGCGAAGAGTGGAGTCGCTGCGGCTGACGAGGGTGTAGGGATGACCGTTGGCGGCCTCTTGCAAACTGGACAAGATTTCGCGGTGCAGCTCTGTGGTGCCAGTTTCGGTGAGGGCTCGAGAGTTGGTAAGAATGAAGAAGCCGGGCGTTTGCTCGGCGAAAGCCTCTCGTAGGGTATCGAGGTCCCATTGGGTGACGACCGTGATGTCCTCCACGGTTTGCGTGCCGGTGGGATCGTCGTCCAGCACTACGACTTTGCGGGGCGACTCGCGCAGGTTGCGGCGAATTTCGATGAGGGCCTCCTCCGGCCAAGGGGCGGGAAGGTTCGCGAGGACTTGAACCGCTTCTGGGTAAGCGCTCATTTTCCGGTCAATTCCCAAATGCAGCCGGCGGTGGCTGAAGCGTCGAGGAAGACGGCTTTTTTTCCTTTGGTGCCTTGGTGGGGCTTGGGGGCGGTGGGCACGGGTGACTCTTTCATAGACGCTTCGACATCGTCGACGTTGAGACACACATGGTGCAGGCCGGCTCCGCCGTGATCGGCGATCCATTGGTTGAGGGGGTGGCCCTCGACGAGCGGTTCGACGAGCTGTAGTTGCGTGTTGCCGAGGTCTAGATGGGTGAGGCGGACGGCTCCGTCGTTGACGACCTCCGAGTAGAGGAGGGGGAAGCCCATGGTGTCGCGCCAGATCTTGAGGGCTGCTTCGGTGTCTTTGACGGCAATGGCGAAGTGATCGAGTCCGTTGTGTTTCATTAAATTTGGGGGTGGGTTGTAGGGCTGCCGCTTGCGGCATGCCGCGTAGCGCGAGGGGGGACTTGCGGCGTGGCGCAAGCGCCAGCCCTACATCGATGGTTACAATTTGATGACTTGGTTGGTGGCGTTGGATTGGTAGCAGGCTTCTACGAGGGCGACGGACTTGAGGTAATCTTCGCCAGTGCTCTCGAAACTGCCTCCGGACTGCATGGTATCCACGAAATGGCGTTGCAGGTTGTAGACGCAGTCGCCGGCGAAATTGATTCGCTCGTGCTTGTATTCAATTTTCACTGGTGCTTCGCCCAATTTCTTAAGCGTGAGGCTGCCGTCGAAGTTGAGTTCGATGTGACCTCGGCTACCGTCGATGCGCACCGTACCGAAGGTATATCGCGGGTCTTCTGCTTCGCTCTCGTTGTAACGGCTGCCGTCGAGGATGGCGGTGCCGCCGTTCTGGAAGCCGAGGACAACTTGGCCGGCGTCCTCGCCTTTGATGTCGGGGTTGCGCTGTTGAAGGCGAGCGTAGACGGATGAGATTTCGCCACCCAGGAAACGGAATGTATCCAAAAAGTGGACGCCTGTTTCGTAGATGAGCAAGCGTGGGTAGTCGCGGAAGAATGGCTGGCGGGCGAGGTAAGCGTCCTTTGGCCAGCCGTCGCCCATGCGCATGCGAACGGCGATGGAGTAGAGATCCCCGATGGTGCCCGCCTCCAGCTGTCGTTTGATCTCTCGGTACCAAGGCTGCCAACGCCAGTTCTCGTGCACGAGGAATGGGACCTTCGCGTTCGCTGCGGTGGCTACGATCTTTTCGCTTTCCTCGAGGGTGGGAGCCAGCGGCTTTTGGCAGATGATGGCGATGCCCTTTTTCGCTGCTAGCTCGACCACCTCGAGGTGCGTCTCCGGGGGGGTGATGATATCGACGAAGTCCGGCTTCTCGGTATCGAACATTTGTTCGAGCTGGTCCCAGCCGTAGGCTTTGGGAATGCCGTACTGGTTAGCCACTTTCTGGGCCTTTTCTTGGGCGCGATTGCAGCAGGCTACGATTTCGACTTCCGGAATGCGGGTCCAGGCTTCGTACTGGAATTGGCTGAAGTAGCCTGCCCCGAGGCAGACGCCTTTGAGTTTCTTTTCGCTCATTTGGTGAATTGGTTATCGCGGCTTGAGGCCGTTTCCTACGAGGGGTAATGCGATCAGGTGGCGATGAGTTTCTTGGGGTTGGAGAGAATCCAGAGCAGGATGGCTACGGCGTTGAGGCCGGCGCAAATGTAGAAGAAGGCTTCGGGGCCGCCTGTCCAAGCTTGGAGGTAGGGGAAGGCGAGCGCCACGAAGAAGGAACCAAGGTTGCCTGCCATGTTCATGGTGCCGGAAATTTTGCCGGCGTGCTTGCCGCCGATGTCGATACAGAAGGACCAAGAAGGACTGAGAGTCATGTCGGCGCCGAAGACACCGATGGTGAGCCAGAGCACTGCCCCGAACACTTCAGCTTGCCCATGGCTCATGAGAAGTCCGATGGAAGCGAGGGTGAAGCCGATGATAGCAGGGAGACGGCGTGACCAGGATTTGTATCCAAGTTTATAGAGCAGGTCGACGAGGGCTCCGGAAACAACATTCCCGAGGGCACCGCCTAGAAGCGGAACCATAGCGTAGAAGCCTGCTTGCTCGTAGCTGAGGTTGTATGTGTTCTTCACATACGGGAAGAGCCATGTGAGGCAGAAGAAGAAGGTGAAGTTGCTGGCGAAGTATTGCCCCATCATCAGCCACATATTGGCGGAGTTGAAGTAGCTGATGCCTTGGCCGCGGTCTGGAGTATCTTCCTTGCCGGCGATTTCTGCGGCATGGCTTTCGTTGATCAGATCCAGCTCGGCTTGGGAGATCGACTTGTGGTCGGCCGGGTTGTCGCGGAACCAGACCCACCAAGCGGCCGCCCAGACGAAGCCGACAAACATGAGGACCACAAAGGTTAGATGCCAGCCGAGGGCTGTAATGACTAGCGGCAGGATCGGCATGGTAACGGCGGCGCCGATACGGGAAGCGGAAAAGTTGATCCCCTTTACGAGGCCGCGTTCTTTTTGCGGAATCCAGGAGTGGACGGCCTTGGCCATGCCAGGGAAGGCTCCCGCTTCGCCCGCCCCGAAGAGAAAGCGCACGATGACGAGCGAAGCCAGGTTCCAAGCGGCAGCGGTGAGGCCGGTGAAAATGGACCAAAGGGTGACGACCGTGGTGAGGACCATGCGTGAGCCCATCTTGTCGGCGAGGGCGCCGGAAGGCGCCTGCAGGAGGGCGTAACCGAGCGCGAAGGCCGATAGCACCCAGCCGAATTGCTTGTCGCTCAAGCCGAACTCGGCAACGATCGGACCCTTGGCGGTGGAGATACAGGTGCGGTCAATGTAGAGCAGTAGCGAAAGGAGAAAGGTTCCAACTACGAGAATATGGCGTTTTTGCATGGGGCGGGGTGGGGACGAATAGTGATTGGTAAAGAGTGAGTAGTGAGTTTTTGATTACACCGTGGCAACAGCTCGGACGGGGCATCCATCGCCTGCCTCCAGTTTCAGTGGAAAGGCTTGGAAGTCGCAGCGGTCTGGTAGCTGGTCCAGGTTACAAAGTCCTTCGACGATGGTAATTTGGGCACCGAGTAAGGTTTTGTGGATACGGGTGACTTCCGGTAGATCATTGACATCGGCCACCGAGGGCGGCTCCACTCCCAGGAGCTTCACTTTGCGGTCGATGCACCATTGCGCGAGCTCGTCGCTGATGCGCGGTAGGCCGTCGCGGTAGATTGCGGTGTTGTCCACGTGCTCGCTCCAACCGGTGCGCAGGAGGAGGCAGCCGTCGGCCTCGAAGGTGTCTTGGACGGGACCGAGATCGGCTGGCGTGAGAAGTTGCTTGGGCTTGACGTTTTCGATGTGGGCGACCCAGGCGGGTCCGCAGAAGAGCTCCAGTGGCATCTGGTCGACGGTGATAGGGTGGGCTCCGAAGTGGATGGGGGCGTCGCAGTGCGTGCCCGAATGCGAGTACAGTTCCCAAGTTGCCGCGTTCCACCCGTCTCGCTCCAAGAGGTACTTCGGGCGTACGTCGACGCCGCGCGTTCCTGGACGGACGGGAAGGGTGAGATCGATTAGTGGCATGTCGGGTGAATTGGGTTGCGAGTATCGCGAGCAAGCTCGCTCCTAGCTTACAGGTTTTCGATGATTTTATCGGTCATTTCGACGGTAGTCATTTTGCCGCCGAGGTCCACAGTTCGGTTCGCAGGATCGGAAAGCGTCTTTTCGACTGCTGCCTCGATTTGTTCGGCTGCCCTGACGGCTGCCGGGTCAGCCAGCCAACGCAGCATGAGGGCGCCGGATAGGATGGTGGCGATCGGGTTGGCGATGCCTTTGCCGGCGATGGTGGGGCCGGAGCCGTGGGAAGGTTGGAAAAGGCCATACTTGTCGCCGATGTCTCCGGATGGGGCCATCCCCATGCCGCCTACGAGGCCGGCCGCGAGATCCGAGAGGATGTCGCCGAACATGTTTTCGGTGACCATGACGTCGTATCGGTAGGGATCTTGCACCATGAAAAGAGCCATGGCGTCGACGTAGACGCATTCGGTTTCGACTTCTGGATACTCCTTGGCAACCCGTTCGAAGACCCGACGGAAGAAGGCCATGGACTGGAGCACGTTGGCCTTGTCGACGAGAGCGAGCTTCTTGCGGCGCGTCATGGCCAGTTCGAAGGAGGCCCGGCAGATGCGTTCGGCTCCGGCCTCGGTGATTTTCATTGTATCCGTTTCGAAGTTACGTCCTGTGGGGCGTGGCTCGAGTCGGTCGGAAAAGAGGCCTTCGCAGTTTTCGCGCATCAGCACGAAGTCGATGGTTTTGCCCTCGGGAACGCGCAGCGGGCTATGACAATGGTGGTAAAGCTTGATGGGGCGCACGCCTTGGTAGAGGTCGAGCTTCTCGCGCAAGTCGATCTGCGGGGTCATTTCTACGCCGTTGGGCCAGCGTACGCTAGGAAGCCCCATGGCTCCGAGCAGCACGGCGTCGTAGGCCTTGATGGCCTCGAGGGTTGCTTCGGGGAGCGGGTCGCCGCTTTTGAGGTATTCGCCGGCGCCGACGGAAAATTGCTCGAAAGTGAGAGTGAGCTCGGGGGATTTTTCGCAGCATGCGTTCAGCACCGATTCGGTGGAGCCGATGACTTCGGGGCCGATTCCGTCGCCGGGGAGGACAGCTATCTTGTAGGAGGGCATGCGGCGAAGAGTAGCGCTGGGCCGTTCAATCATCCATGTGCATTTGCTTAATTAATCAGAGGAATTGCGTCGATGGAAGCTTGCCAGTTCGAGGTGGATTCGTTGTGTTCTGGATCGACCCCTCTTATGCCCCAGACCCGTTCTCGCATCGCCCTTTTGATAGAAACGTCCAACGTCTACGGACGGGAGCTCTTGCGTGGCATCCATTCTTGGGCGGGCGACAACGATGCCCATTGGTCCTTCCGCTTAGTGGAGCAAGGGCGCGGCGCGGTGGTGCCGGATTGGTTGGATGGCTGGGAGGGCGACGGGATCATCGCTCGCGTGGAGAACGAACGTATTGGCTCTGCCTTGCAACGGCTCGGCATACCGGTCGTGGACGTGAGCGCCGGCTTGGAGCAACCCCTGTTTCCGCGCGTGGTAACGGATAGCGAGAAGGTGATACGCCTCGCTATCGAGCATTTCCAGGAGCTGGGCATCAAGGACTTTGCCTTTTGCGGGGACCGAAGCTTTTTCTGGTCGCGGGTCCGAGAGAAGCATTTCGTAAGCATCTTGGAGGAAGCTGGAAAGCGGCCCTGGATCCGCTCCAGCCGTGCCAGCAAACCGGATACGGAAATTGGACGGCTGGCCCGATGGTTGAAAACGCTGCCTGCCCGTACGGGAGTGCTGGCCTGCTACGATATTCGCGGGCAGGAAGTCTTGGAGGCCGCTCGGGAAGCTGGGTTGCGAGCTCCGGACGATCTGGCGGTATTGGGGATTCACAACGACGAGATCCTTTGCGAGCTCTGCGATCCGCCGCTTTCCAGCGTGACGCCGAACGCGCGCTTGGCAGGCTACGAAGCGGCGGAGGTGTTGCACCGCTTGATGAAAGGCGGGGAGGTGGATTTGGTGAAGCGTGTCTCTCCGGTGGGAATTGCCAAAAGACAGTCGACCGACTTGGTGGCGATCGACGATCCCAAGATCTCGGCTGCAGTTACCTATATCCAGAACAATGCCTGCAAGGGGATTTCGGTGCAGGACGTATTGGCTAAGGTCCCGATGGCCCGCACTCAGCTCGAGCGTCAGTTTCGCAAGCTTTTGGGACGAACCCCTCGCGAGCAAATCGAGCGCGTGCGCATGGAGCGGGTGAAGGAATTGCTAGTGCGCAGTTCGCTACCGATCAGCGCGATCGCGGAGAGCGCGGGCTACGAGTATCCAGAATACCTGACAGTCGCGTTCAAGCGCATCTTCGGGGAGAGCCCCCGCGATTTCAGGGCCCGCGAGCAGCGTTAGCGCTTTTGCATCAATTGATGTAAAAACACAGATTAATTGAGCAAATAAACATATCGGATCAAGTTGCCTTCGCGCTATGATGTCGTCTCGAACCTGTGCAGTGAGCGGCGTGAAGGAACGCCGCCGTACAAGCGAATACCAATCAGATACCCTTGACCCAATGAAACAAAACCTAGCATTTTTAGCCGGGCCTCGCCTTTGCGCGTTTGCCCTTCTGCTTGGCTCCGTGGGAGCCAGCTTCACAGCCAGCGCTCGAGAGCACGGAGACGGATCGGTCGCGATCACCGGCGAGTTGAGCCAGTGGCATGCGGTTACGCTTGATCTCGACGGTCCCTACGCGAAGGAGGGCGACGCGTCTCCTCGCACCTTCCGCGACTATTCGTTTTTCGTGACCTTCACGCACGAGTCGGGCGTCCCTAGCTACACGGTTCCCGGTTACTTCGCAGCGGACGGCGATGCAGCTAACACCTCTGCTGAGGCGGGCTCGACTTGGCGGGCCCACCTGTCTCCAAGCAAGACGGGGAAGTGGTATTATCGCACTCACTTCGCTGCAGGCGAGGACGTGGCGGTGGCGCCCTCCAACGGAAGCCCGCTGGCTCCATACAACGGGCTTACAGGCAGCTTCTTAGTGGGGGGATCGGATAAATCGGCTCCAGACTTCCGAGCTCAGGGCCGCTTGGAATACGTGGGGCAGCGTTACCTGCGGTTCGCGGGTGACCAGAGCTACTTCTTCAAGGCCGGTCCCGATGCTCCGGAAACCATGCTCGCCTACACGGATTTCGACAACACTCTAACGATGCTGCCAGAGAAGGGTCCGCTCAAGGACTGGGCCCCGCACCTTGGCGACTGGAACAAAGGCGATCCCACTTGGGGGCAAGGGCGTGGCAAGGCCTTGATCGGTGCCATGAACTATCTGCACGAGGCAGGCGCTAATTCCGTATCCTTTTTGACTTACAATGCGGGTGGCGATGGAGACAACGTCTGGCCCTTCGTCGAGCGCGACGACAAGTTTGTCTACGACTGCTCGAAGCTGGACCAGTGGAACGTCGTTTTCAGCCATGCTCAGAGCCTCGGATTGTTCCTGCACTTCAAGACGCAGGAAAACGAATCGGACGATAACCGCCGCGGCGCCAAGCGAGCCGACTCGGAAATTCCGGAATCCATGGATGGCGGACTGCTCGGACCTGAGCGCAAGCTTTACTACCGAGAGATCATCGCTCGCTTTGGCCATCATTTGGCTCTCAACTGGAACCTCGGCGAGGAAAACACGCAGAGTTACGAGGAACAGCGGGATATGGCTCACTACGTTGAGCAGATGGATGTTTACGACAATCCGATCGTCATTCACACTTTTCCTCAGCAACAGGACGGCGTGTACAATGGCTTGCTCGGCTCTCAGAGCGCAATCGTGGGAGCTTCGCTGCAGAACGAGTGGGACCATGTGCATCGTCGTACGCTGCAGTGGGTAGAGGCCTCGCAGCTGGCGGGAAAACCGTGGGTTTGTCCCAACGACGAGCAAGGTCCTGCGGGAATGGGCGTGCCTCCGGATCCTGGATACAAAGGCTTCGATGGCTTCGCAACGGACCGCCATGACGGAAAGTACGATTTGCATGACATTCGTAAGCTCACCCTTTGGGGAAATCTGATGGCTGGCGGCGCGGGCGTAGAATATTATTTTGGATACAAGCTTTTGGAGAACGACCTCGTAGCTCAGGATTATCGCAGTCGCCACCAATCATGGAAGTATGGTCGGGTCGCCATCGATTTCTTCCAAGAGAGTGGATTGCCGTTCGAGCGTATGCACAATGCGGATGCTCTCGTTGGGAATCCTGAGAGAAAGAATGGAAACTTCTGCTTGGCCGAGACGGAGAATGCCTACCTAGTCTATTTGCCGGAAGGCGGGGAGGTGACGCTGGACCTCAGCGATGCGACTGGCAAGTTCAAGGTAGAGTGGTTCAATCCACGCGAGGGAGGCAAGATGCTCAAGGGATCGGTCAAGAAGGTGAGCGGCGGCGGCAAGGTTTCTCTTGGCAAAGCCCCAGCCGATGCAAGCGAAGACTGGGCGATCCTAGTGACTCGCTAGGCGTATCCATAATTCTCATTCGTTCTATGCGAAGCGGTCCATGTGCAGTGGGCCGCTTTTTTTGTGTAATGCAATCCAGGTGGTCCGGCCGATCCGCGGGCGGTTTACTCGATCCGCGTATAGCAAGTCGCAAAAGGTGGCGCGGGTTTGGGCGCTTTGCTTTGTCGGCAAGCCTCGGTACGGAACACGCTCTGGGCCTTGTCCTGTCCAATAGTCGTCTTCGGATAAGCCGACCCACCTTAATCCGACCGAGAGTCGTCCGCGGAGCGGTCGATCCACCTTGAAGTATCGGAACGCCCTAGCTCTTCGGCTTCTTTAAGATCCAGCCTCGTACGAAGACGCCGATGAGCACGCCGATCGCCAGCACGCTCCAGAAAATGTAGGGGCTTTGCTTTTCGAAGCCATGGCGCAAGTTCATGCCGAGCAGGGTAGCGAAGGCCATGACGGGAAAGGTGAAAGCGGCCAGAACGTTCAGCTTGTGCTGGGCGGCTGCGATCTCTTCGGACCGCGCGTATTGCAGCTCGGCTTTTTGGGCGATGCGAAAGTCGAGGGCGGCGCGCAGGTCAGCGAGCAGGATTTCGAAGGCTCGGGCGATATCCATTGCGGCGTCTCGGGTACCGATGAAGTAGCGGTAGTCTTTGCTCAGCTCGCGAGCCCTTTGCATGGCAACGGCCATGTTGGCGGAGGAACGCTTGAGGGGAGTCACTGCCTCGATGAGGTCAAAAAGCTCGGCGGGCCCGGAATCGAGTTTGTATCGGTTTTCCAGCTCTTCCCAGCGTGCGCGATAGTCGGCTATGAGCTTGTTGAGTCGCGGAATGCCGTCCTGCTTGCCGTTACAGTACAGTTTCTGTTCGGGAGTGAGCAAGAAGAGGATGTGCTCGCGTCGCAGGTCGTCCTCGTTTGGTGGACGGTGTAGCACCAGCAGGAGGTGGTCGGACTCGAAGAGGGCGCGCTGGGGACCGTAGGATTCGTCGCTGAGGCGGGACTCGATTTCTGGAGGAAGTTGCCAGTCGTAGCGTTTGCGGGGCATGGCAGGGGTGATGGGCCATTTTTCTGTGTGGGGCAAGCTTGGAGGCGGGGGTGATTAGGGCCGCCGCTTGCGGCGAGCCGTGTTGCGAGAGAATATTTGCCCGTTGCGGCGTGGCGCGAGCGCCAGCCCTGCAAAACGAAAAAGCCGTATCGCTTTTTGCGATACGGCTTCAAGGGGGCTTGGGGGGAGGCTGCTTCTATTTGAGAGAGATTGTTTGTGGAGTGTAGGTGGGCCCCTTGGAGGTGACGGTTCCGTCTTCATGAAAGTCCAAGGGGTCGATCACCAGCATGGGCACTCCGTCTTCGCCGATTCCATGGCAGGAGAGCCACAGGCGTCCGTCGGGGCCGGTGAAAATCTCGTTGTGGCCGACTTGGTTGAAGTACTGGTCGGGATCGCCTGTAAATTCGAAGCCGTTCTTTTCGACGGCTTTCGGATTCTGGGCGCCGTAGAAAGGGTTGCTTGGGTGCTTGGTCCAGGGGCCGGTAATCTTGTCGGCTGTGGCGTAGCCGATCTCGTATCCGCGCGTCCACGACGAATAGAAGAGGAAGTAAGTCCCGTGTCTTTTCACGACGTAAGCGCCCTCGATGCCGATGCTGTCCCATGCGTAGTACTTGGCGACCTTGTCGATGGGGCGGCCGTCGTAGCCAGGCGTCTTGGCCCGGCTACCGTCAGGGTTGTAAGCGTAGTCGACTTTTCCCGGTTGGATGGCGCTGGTTGGCTCAGTCAGAAGAGTGGCGGTGGCGAGGTCGATTTGGGCGAAGCCGATGCCAAACTCCTTGCCGCGGTTCCAGAAGGCCCAGACCTTGCCGTCGTCATCCTCGAAGAAGGTCAAGTCGTTGCCGTTGGAGAGCGGCTTGTCTTCGGTCACGACGGTGTAGGGACCTTCGATGTGGTCGGCGACTGCGTATCCAGTGTTTTGGCCTACGGCGCCGACGAGGTCGTTGCGAGCGTTGAAGAGAGCGTAGTATTTGCCTCCTATCTTTTGAATCTCGGGGGCCCAGAAGCGGCGATAGTACCACTTGTCCTTGCTCCCTCGTTCTACGATGTACTTGCGGAATTCCCAATTGAGCAAGTCCTTGGAGCGGTAGAGGGCCACGCCTTTGTTGAAGGTCGACTCGTCGTCCTCGTCCTCTTGCCGACTCCAGTGCGGATAGGAGGTGCCGGTCATGTACCACCAGTCTCCGTCGCGCAGCACTTGGCAGTCGCGCAGGCCGTTTTCGTCAATGCCGTTGCGGATGGGGTTTTGGTAGGTGAAGGTTTGGGCTTCCGATTTATCGGTATCGGGGGATTGGGTACAGGCTGCTAAAAGGGCTAGAAGCGGGATGAGGTGTAAGGGGAATTTCATTACGGGATTGGTTTAGAAAGGACGTTTGTGTGGGAAGCGACCTTGTGTCGCGATTAGTCAATGCAATCGCGGCACAAGGCCGCTTCCCACAATGAGTTTTTAAAGGACGATCGAGAAAAGGATCACGAAAAAGAACATGCCTCCAAGGGCGACTGCCCACCAAAGGGTGACGCTCTTGTACCACTTGTCGCCGAGGCCGCCGCCGAAATCCATTTTCTTCCAGTTGAAGGTGAGGTCGTCAGAGACGTTTTTGGCGGGAGGGGGAGCGGTGAGCACGGTTGAGATCGCCAGGGTAATCATGCAGATGACCCAGACCGCGACGCCTTGGTTCGCGAAGGGCTTGAGCAGGTCGGGCAGGTTTTCCGGGAAGTAGAACTCCATGACCTTGAGGGCGGACGCGAATGCGAGCGCCACGATAGTCGAGATCAAGGCGTCGAAGCCGCTGACGCGCCGCCATAGCGATCCCATGAGGAAGGTTGCGGAGAAGGGTGGGGCGAAGAAGATGTAGAGGATCTGAATGAATACGAAGAGGTTCACCTTGGTGGCGGTTGCCAAGAGGATCGCCATGCCGATGGATAGCGCCAAGATGATCGCCCCCGCGACGCGACCGACCACGACTTCGTCGGCTTGGGTGGCGTTGGGCTTGAGGAACATCTTGTAGAAGTCGATGGTGAAGACGGTCGAAGTAGAGTTCAGGACCGAGCAGACCGTTGACTGGATCGCTCCGAAGAGAGCGGCTAGGAGTACGCCGATCATGAAGGGAGGAACGAGATCCTGGATCATGAGGATGTAGGTCTTGTTGGCCTTGTCGCTGGAGTAGCCGAAGCGAGCTTTGCTGAGAGCGGCCATGGCGGCTTCCGCCTCCTCGCTAGAGAGCTCACCGTTGCGGGCTCGATAAGCGTCGGCAACGATTTGCGCTCCGTTTGGATAGTCGACGACGATGGTGGCATCCGTAGGATCGAGAAGGAAATTGTCTTCTTCCAGTTGGTACTCGATTCCAAGTTCGGCTAGAACTGCAGCCTCTGCTTCTCCGTATCCAGTTTTTGGAGTTTCAATCAAAGGGTTCATGGCGAAGAAGATGAGACCGGGAACGACCACGATGAAGGGAAGCAGCAGTTTCAGTCCGGAGGCGAACACCATGCCCATGCGGGCGTGGTAGAGGTCCTTGGCCGCCAGCACTTTTTGGATCATGTGCTGGTTGATGACGGTATACCAAAGACCGATGTAGAAGAAGCTCAGAACCCAGTGGGACCAAGGGTTGGAATAGTGGTTGAGAGGCTGCAGCACGGAGAGTCGACCGTACTCGTCTCCGGGCTCCGAGCCTTGCATGATATGGGGCACGGACTCGGCTATGAAGTTTTGGGCGAATTCCGCGTTGCCGGCGTTCACATCGATCATCTTTTTGACACCGGCGATAAGGCCCTGCCCGTCGCCGAGGTAGTAGAAGCCAAGGAAGGTCACGGTGAGGCCGCCTCCGACCATGACAAGAATAGTGAGAACGTCCATCAGGGCGATGGACTTGAGTCCGCCCCAGATCGCCCAGAAGCCCGAGAGGATGGCGATGATGACGATCGACCAAATGATGGGGATGGAGAACAGTTCTTCCAAGACGAGGGCTCCGCCGTATATGACCGGTCCTAGAAAAGCGAATACGTTGATCGCAAGGGTAACGCCGGCGAACAAGGTTCGCATCGGCTTGTTGAAGCGCTTTTCCAGGAATTCTGGCGCGGTGTAGACCTTGCTGGTCAGGAGATAGGGAATGTAGAGCCAGATCAGGAAGCTGAAAGCGATGACTGTCGACCACTCGCCTGTCGCGACGCTGATGCCGTAGATGACAGCGGCTCCGATGAGTCCGATAAAGTGCTCGGTCGAGATATTGGCCGCGATGTAGGAGCTGCCCACCACGTACCAAGGCAGGGATCGGCCAGCCAGGAAGTAGTCGGCGGCATCTTCGCTTTTGTTTTTGCCAGCAATGTAGCCGATAAAGCTAAGGGCGACGAAGTATCCAAAAAAGGATACGTAGTCGAGGACGTGCAGTTCAAAGGTGTGTTCCATGATCGGAGGGGAGTGACGGTATTGGTTTTCGGGGTAATCCCACCGGCACGTTTGTGCCGGCAGGTGATTTGGTCGGGGGGATTGTGGAGTTATTGGGTGGTAAGGGATATCGCGAGCGGCATCCCTACCTTGTAACTAGCGGGCGGATACGCGGTAGAAGGCGCAGTCGTGGGCTGACAGTTCTTTGCGGATGGTTTGCTCCGTGGCGCCAAGGTCTTCCTTTTTCCAGAGGTCGCGCAGGGCGACCTTGGGACCGAGACCGATTTGCTCAAGCGTCACCGGTACGGTATCGGTCTTGTCGGCGAGGTTGAAGAGAGCTAGGAACTTGTCGCTCGATTTCGAATCGTCGGAAATCCAAGCCACGAGCGTTTGGTGGCGATAGAGTTGGTATGGATTTTCTCCATACTTGTTGGCTGCCAGTACCTCCTCGTTGGTGAGCAGCGAGAGGGTGGTTTCGTCCAGGGTGGGGACGTCGCCGCCGAGCATGAGCGGAGAGCGGAAGATGGACCAGAGCGTCATCATGGTGCGTTGCTCCTCGGTGGTGAAAAGGGAGTCCCGGGGCTCACCTTCCGGTCCGCAGAGGGCGATGCGTCCCATGGGGAGCATGTCCGCGTCCGGCCAGTAGCCGGGGCCGCCTAGGTCGGTCCAGGCGTTGCAGAGGTAGAACATCTCGTAGAGTTTCCTCCATCGGTCCCAGAAGTCGGCTGACATGCGCCACATGTTGGCGTGGGCGCCGAGGTGCTGGGCTTGGTTTACGGGTGCCGGTCCAGGAGAAAGGCTAAGCACCATAGGCCGTCCGCATTTCGCGATGGCCTTGTGGATGGCTTCGATTTCGGCGGCATGGTAGGGGCCTGGATAGTCGGTGAGGATATCGTCGGCCTTGATGTAGTCGACTCCCCATTCCGCGTAGAGTTCGAACAGGGAATCGTAGTAGGCTTGGGCTGCTTCCTGTTCCATGTCGACCCCGTACATGTGGTTCAGCCAGGTGCACTTGCTGCCGACTTGGGCAATGTCGGCTGCGGTGGCGTTGGTGCCTTTGACAGGCGTTTTCGCTTCCACTGCTTGACGGGGGATACCGCGCATGATGTGGAGCCCGAACTTCAGCCCCTTGGAGTGGGTGTAGTCGGCGAGCGGCTTGAGTCCTGCTCCATTGGCTGCCGAGGGGAAGCGCTCCACTGCAGGGAGGAGGCGTCCGAATTCGTCGGAGGCGAGATGAGGCGTGTATCCAGCTTCTTGATTCGGGTTGGCGACGGGACCAGGATCCGGATGGGACCAGCAGAAGTCGAGCACGCAGTATTCCCAGCCGGTGCTGGCGAGCTTGTCGGCGAAGGCGTCAACGTTTTCCTTGAATTGTCTTTCGGTTACGGAAGAGCCGTAGCAGATAAAGCTGTTCCAGCCGAGAGGCGGGGTTTGGGCCCATGCGTGATGCGGATACGTTTCTGTATTTTTCATGTCTTTTGTTCGGGGGGAAGCGCATTAACCTTGGCGGCCACCGAGGCTGGGAGCCCATCTTTCAGGGATCCACTTTTGGAATCGGCGTTTTATGCCGGCGAGGCGCGGCTCGTCGGCGAGGTTTTCGAATTCGTGGGGATCGCTTGAATGGTCGTAGAGCTCCTCGCTGCCGTCGCCGTATCGAATGTAGCGATACGAGCCGTCGGTGGCGGAAAAGTGGTCGACTTCGTAAACCGTTATAGCAGGTCGGTCCCATTTGTAGCTTGGCTGCTCGAGGGCAGGCCGCATCGACAGGCCGTCGGTACCTTGGGGAGGCTGGGGAAGGCTGCAGTAGTCGACCAAGGTAGGGTAAATATCGATCAAGCCGACCGTTGCATCTGAGACTGCGGCGGCGTTTTGCTTGCCCGGGAGACGAATCGCGAAGGGGACGCGAGCCGAAGCGCTCCAGAGGGTCGACTTTTCGAAGTGTTCCTTTTCGCCCACGTGGTATCCATTGTCGGATACGAAAATTACGATGGTGTTGTCGGCGTAGGGGCTTGCATCCAAAGCTTCGATGACCCGTCCGGTCGTGTCGTCGGCGAAGCTAGTTGTCGCGGCGTAGCCCCAGAGAATGTCTCTCCATTTTTCCTTGTCTGATTCTCCGGATACGATCCAGCGCTCTCCCCAGACCCGAGAGAGTTCGATGCCCTGTTGCGGGACGTCGTCCAGGTCGCCGCTTTGGAAGCTCGCGGGCGGGAAGGGAAGCGTGTCTCGGTCGTACTGGTCGAAGAAACGCTGCGGGGCGGTGAAAGGGGTGTGCGGACGCCAGAGGCCGAGGACCATAAAGAAGGGGCGGTCGTGGACTTCGTTCAGGAAGGCGATGGCCTTCTCTGCGTTTACGACGTCCGGGAAGTCCGTATCGGGTCCGTCCCAGGCGCCGGCGCCCCACCACTTGCTGCCCATTTGGTCTTCCTCCTTGAGGAAAGGCCCGAAGTCGCCAGCCCAAGGCTCGTTGTCGAAAGCGGCTTCCTTGCGTTCGGGAGTGATTTTGGTGTGGAAGACTTTTCCGGATCCCCAGGTGATGTAGCCCGCTTGCTTGAAGATCTCCGGCAGGGAGACGATCTCGTCCATGGCTGGCTTGGTCCAAGGGTCGCTGCCGTTGAGATAGGAGCCGGTGCTGTAAGGGTAGAGCCCGCTGAGAAAGGACGCTCGCGAAGGGACGCAGGAAGGCGCGTTGCAGACGGCGTTAGGGAAGGTGACGGCGCTCTTGCGGAACGTGTCGAAGTGCGGCGTTTGGATGCCGGCTTGCTCGTGGGAGAATCCGTAGTGGTTGAGGTCGTCCGCGATGATGAACAGAACGTTGGGCCGATCGCTGGCTTGACTTGCAAAATTGAAAGCGATGGAGGCCGCCAGGGGGGCGAGGCCAATAATCAGTCGGGGGGTCATGGTGAAAACGATACTCTCAGGAAGGGGCGAATCTAAGCTTTAGCGGGCTTAACAGTTCAATAAAAGTGCCGAAATGGGGCTCTTTTGGCTATCGATCATGCCGAAAGTGAAAGAAATAAGTTCCAAAATCAAAAACAAAAAACTTCACAAATAACAAAAATGAAATTAAAACTTGAGAAGATATGTTAGAAATGAAGTTTAAGCCCCTAAGCCACGTCTCCTTTCGCATGTTCGGAGCATTGACCGCCCTTTGCGCGTTTTGCGCGAGCGTGTCGACTGCGCAACAGGCGCCTTCGAATCAGCAGGAGGAGGCTCTCAATATCGTGATGATCGTGGTCGAAGACTGGTCGGCCTTCGCGATCGGCGCCTACGGTAACGAAGTCGTGCAAACGCCCAATGTAGATCGCTTTGCGGAAACCGCGGTGGTTTTCGACCGCGCCTATTGCCAAGGGCCGGTTTGCAACCCCTCTCGAGCCTCCTTCGTGACGGGGCTGCGCCCCGACACCACGCGGGTCTATGGCAACGGGGAGGAGATGGACGACTTCATACCCGCCGGGGCGCCGAGTATGGCGGAAATCCTGTCCCGCAAGGATGGAGCCTATCTGGCGACGACGGGCAAGATCGTGCACAAGTGGGAAGATGCGGGACGATTCGCCAAGGGCTACGATTTCCTCGAGTATTCACATCCCTACGACAAGCCGCCCGGTTTCGAGGGAGAGCTGCGTTTTCTTCCGTGGGTGCAAGGCGGTCCGCGCGAGCCCGAAGAGGAAGCGTTCTATCTTGCTGACAAAGAGATGGCGCGTCGGCTGCGGGAAGCTCGCGAAGAGCGCGACGCCAAGCTAGCGGCAGGGGCGGAGGACAATTGGCCTTTACGTAAACCTTTCCAGCAGCTGCATGCCGAGCAGCTTGGCGATTCCGGCTTGCCTGCGGAGATGATGGAGGACGGACGCATCGCCAGGAGCGCTTCTGGCTTGCTGGCGGACTTGGCCAAGCGCGAGGAAGGGCCCTTTTTCCTGTCGCTCGGATTCTATGCCACGCACACACCTTTGCTCGCGCCCAAGGAGTTCGTGGACCTTTACGACTCCGATGAGATGGAACTAAGTCCGGCGACTCCTAGCAAGGACGTGAAGGTGCCGCAGGTCGCGCGTCGCAACGGTCGCAACTACGATATCTTCAACGGCTTCTATCCGGAGTTCGATCCGACTCCCGAGCGCGAACGCAAGGCGTTGGCTAGCTACTACGCGTGCGCCAGCTTCGTCGATGCCCAGGTCGGGATCGTTCTAGACGCGATCGAGGCCAATGGCTTGGCCGACAACACGATTGTCGTGCTGTTTTCGGACCACGGCTTCCAGCTCGGAGAGCACGGAATGTGGAGCAAGTACTCGCTCTTCGAACAATCGACCCGTGTGCCGCTGATGGTGCGGGATCCGCGGGCGAAAGCCAACGGCCAACGCTGCGACGAAATTGTGGAGCTGGTGGACCTCCTGCCCACTTTCTGCGACTTTTGGGGGCTGGAGAAGGACTCGCTGTTCGAGGGCGTCAGCTTTGCGCCGTTGCTGGACGACCCGCAGCAAGAGTGGAAGCAAGCTGCGTTCTCCATGATTCCCATCGGAGGTTTGGGGCGTGGCGTGCGCACCAGGGACTTTCGTTATGCGGAGTGGCGCAAGGACAAGGCTCACGCTACGGACCAAAGCGGGGAAGTCGTGCACGAACTCTACGACTTGACCCGCGATCCCCTGGAGCAGGTAAACGTCGTTGACGATCCGCTTTACCAGGAGCAGGTCCGCTACCTGTCTCAGCTGCTTCGCGAGGGCTACCACGCGGCTCAGCCCTAGCCCTTGGCCAGAACGTCACCCCCAGAAATCGCTATTCGGACCTTGAGCAGTAAGTGTGGAATCATCGTTTTGATCCTGGCGGCTCTCGCCCGGCAAGCTTGCCTTTGGGCCGACCCCCCGCCTTTCCCGCTTGGATTGGATGGGGGTGAGGTCGATGTCTTCGCCGACGCGGAAGCGAGGGCGCTTGTATGCTTCTTTGTTGAGGAAAACTGCCCGATATCGAATCGCTACGTTCCCCGCATGAAGGCGCTCGCCTCGGATTGGTCGCAAGCGGGAGTGACGTTCTATACGGTGTATCCAAGCATGGATACAACGTCAGAATCGGTGCGGTTGCACCGCAAGGAGTACGACTTGGAGATTCCAGCCTTGATCGATCGGGAACACGTTTTGGTGTCTCGTTCTCAGGCGAGCGTGACTCCGGAGTGCTCGGTTTTCGCGCGGAAGGAGAACGGCGAATTCGAGTTGGTCTACCATGGTCGTATTGATGACCAGTACCTCGCGTTTGGGAAGTGGCGCCGAGCGCCCTTGCAGCATGACTTGCGGGATACGTTGATCGATATTTGCCAAGGACGTCCTCCTGCTTTTCGTACGGAACAGGCGGTTGGTTGCTACATTTCGAAGGATTAGACTGCCATGCTTCGACCAGTTGGACTCGCTCTTTTTTGCACCGCTATCGCGTCGCTTTGCCCAGCAAGCGAAGGGGAGCCAAGCTTTGCGGAAGACATCGCTCCCATTTTGTATCGAAGTTGCGTGTCATGCCATCACGACGAGGGAATCGGTCCGTTTCCACTTATCGAATACAAGGACGCAGCACGTCGTTCGCGGCAGATTGCGGAAGTGGTGGAAGAGCGGTACATGCCGCCTTGGAAACCGATTCCGGGACACGGACCTAGGATGAAGGGGGAACGGCGGCTTAGCGATGCGGAGATCGATCTGATCGTGCGTTGGCATGATGCGGGAGCGCCGGCGGGGGATTTTGCGGCGCTGCCGCAATTGCCTGACTTGACCAGTGGTTGGGAATTGGGGCAACCGGATTTGATTTTGGAATTGCCGGAGGCCTACGAACTGAAGGCGGAGGGAGCGGACGTGTTTCGCAATTTCGTTATTCCGGTACCCCTGGGTCGGAAGCGATACGTGAGGGCGTTCGAGTTTCTGCCGCAAACGAAGCTAGCGGTGCACCACGCAAGCTTTGCCTTGACGACCGGTGTTGCGGAGCGGCTGCGTGACGAAGCCGATCCAGAACCTGGATACGAATCTTTAGACTTGGGCGACTCCATCAATCCCAGTGGACACATCATCGGCTGGACGCCCGGTCAGGTGCCGTATCAAGTGTATCCCGGGACTGCGTGGGAATTGGATCCGGGAGTAGATTTGCTGATGCAACTGCATTTGCTGCCGACCGGAAAAGTCGAATCGGTCAAGCCTCGCATCGGCCTTTACTTTACGGATGATCCACCGACTCGGGCGAGCTATGTGGCGCTCTTGCGGGAGTACGATATCGATATCCCCGCTGGCGAATCGAATTACGAGGTGGAGGAGCGCGTGGAAGTGCCAGTTGACGTGGAGGCATTGGGCCTTTTTCCGCATGCCCACTACTTGGGTAAGGACTTCCGCGTATTCGTCGAGCTTCCCAATGGCGAGACGCGTTGGTTGCTGCGCATCGACGATTGGGACTTAAATTGGCAAAGCGATTATAGCTTTGAGGAGCCCTTGCCTATCCCTGCGGGGGCGGAGCTGGTGATGCAACTGAGCTACGACAATTCCTCCGACAATTTCCGCAATCCCAGCGTTCCTCCGCGCCGGGTAGGGGCAGGATGGGGGAGCTTCGACGAGATGGGGGAGGTGGCGATCCAGCTGCTACTGAAGGATGTCGATGACCTGCCACGGTTGGAGGAGGCTCTTGCCCGCTACGATACGCAACGTGCGGACACGGAAATTCAGGGTTGGTACAACCTTGCTGTCGCCCTCTTTGATCAAGGGCGTATCGCGGAGGCGATCGAGGCTTACGAGGAATGTCTGTACTTGGATCCTGGGCACGCTAAGGCCTTGAACAATTTGGGAGCCATCTACGAAGAACGGGGGCGGATGGAGTTGAGCCGCTCGTTTTACGAGAAGGCGATCCATGCGAATGCCAACCAAGAGGATGCCTACATGAACTTGGCTCGAGTTCAGGCTCGTGACAATTTGGATGCGGAATGCATCGCGACGCTGCAACGGCTCCTGCTGGCGAATCCCCTTCACAAGGAGGGACGGCGAATGCTCGGTCTCTCGTATCTGAAAGTTGGCGACGCTCGATTGGCGGTTCAAGGCTTGGAAGAGGGGATGCGTTGGCATGGGAAGGACCCGGTTTACATCTTGGATTTGGCAGATGCGTATGCCATGGGAGGAAGCGTCGAAAAGGCTTTTGCAGCCGTTGGTGACGCGCTCGCGCTCGATTCCGACTTTGTGGACGGTCATTTGATGTTGATGTACCTTGGATACCAGTCTGGGGAGCTTGGGTTTGCCCGCCGGAAGATGGATTATCTTTTGTCCTTGGATGCGTCGGTCCGTCCCAGCGTCGATCGATTGGCCAGTTCGGTCCTTTTTCCCGATGGGATCATTGACCTGGCGATGGGCTTGGCGGATGTGGGATCGAAGGGAGCAGCGGACGTTCTTTTGGAGCAAGCTGAGGCGTTTGCTCGCGCCCAAGGGAACGGTGGCGACGCGGAACGAATAAACGAGACAAGGAGAAGGATAGGACAGTGAAACGAGCAGTATCCAAAATGAGATTGCGAGCCGGGCTTTGGGGAATGTTGGCGATTCTTTCGATAGGGACCGAGGGCGCGGACGCAGCGGATGTGGAGAGCAGGATAGGGACGCTGGCCGATGCCCAAATGGCAGATCTGCTGGGCAAGCACGATGAGGAGGAGCTTACCAAGTACCAGCGCGTTTTGGGGCAGGCTCGAAAAGCGATCGCGCAAGGCGAGCACCGCAAAGCGTTTGGTCTGTTGGACGAGGCCCGGAAGATCGAACCGCATTCGGCTGCTGCGTACATCGTTTACGCCAAATTGCATTTAGCGCGTGAGGAGTACGCATCGGCGGAAGGGGCTGCCCAGCACGCGGTGCAAGTGGCTCCGGAGAATGCAGGAGCATGGTTTCAGCACTCGAAGATACAGGCGTTGAAAGGCGAAACGGACCTAGCAGTGCGAGCGGCTCGCGAGGCGGTGAAGTACAGTGTCGATCCGCGTTGGGACTACCAGAAGTGGTTGGGGGAGCTGCTTCTGCAGTCGGGCAAGGTTGAGGAGGCGGAACGACGTCTGGCTGCTGCGGCGGCCTCGCTCTCGAACGCTCTGGAAACCTTGGAGACGGGGATCCATTTGGAGGAGAGCAAGCGCGAGGTGGTAGGGATCCATGAAGAGACCGAACTGGTGACAAGCATCGGCGGATCGGTGACGGAGCGGCCCGTCACGCGACTGGAAAAGCAGTACAAGGATGCTCCCGAGGAGTGGTACCAGATGCAGCGGCTGTTTACCGAACAGATGGGGGAGGTCTGCTTTTCCCGTTTCGACGCATTGTTGTCGCTCGGCAGGCTAGAGGAAGCGGCTGGCTTGTTGCCGCAGGTTTTCCAGAGGGATGCGGACTATCGCGGCAGCGCCCGCTATGCCTTCGCGGTGAGGGACTTTGCGGAGGTGTTGCAGGGGCTTGAGGCAGCTCATGGGTTTTGGTCCAATGCGAGCGATTCCGAGTTGGCGACTTACGTGGTCGCCTTGGCCAGCAGCGTTGACGAGAAACGTTTGGAGCGTTCGGGCAAGCGTCTCAGGAGGGCGATCAGCCGTAGCGATTCGCCGTGGCTGCTCGCCTTGTTGCATTACATGAAGTCCTACGCTCCAGAGCTCAAGACGCTGCCTTCTCGGGCAACGGAGTTGGCCGGAGCGGATCAAGCATTGTTGGAATTCTATAGGGCGCAGTTTCATTTTGCCCAAGGGTACGAAGAGCTCGCATGGCCGCAGTTGGAGCTGGCGGTCGCTAGTGGTTTACTGGAAGGCTTCGAGCTCAAGGTGGCGACGGTTCAGCTTGGACTGAGGGAGTGAGCCAAGTTTGTGGGGACTTTTGCAACTGGATTTGCAGTTTGGCCGTACCCACTTAGTGTATGTTGTCTGTGTTGAAAGCCCCACGAAACTTCGTTAACCGAATCCTGCTGCTCCCGGTTCTGGCGCTGGGCCTAGCCGGTTGCGACACGCTGCAGGAGGTCCCGGACAGCGACACTTATATCTTCTTGGATCCAGAGGAGACCTTGTACGTTCGCTTCACCTTGGCTCCGGATCTGGCTTTGGAGAACCGTTTCCCGGATTTGGCCGACACGATCGAAGAGCGTCGCTACGAGCAGTTTTACGCATCGATGCGCAGCCTCGCGCAGCTTTACCGTTTTCCTATGGATATGCACCTGCTGGAGAAGTTTGAGACGCCTGGGGATGGTCCGGTCCTGGACCTTTTCGCCATTCGGTGGGAGCAGGACCAGATGGGGGAGATCAACGCGGTGCTCAGGGCGCGGCTGGAAAAGTATGGCCATTTGAATACGTTGGGAACCTTTAAGCAGCGCGAGATGCCGTCGGTGATGAGCAACTACGAACGCACCGAGCAAGTTTATGCCAGAACCATGGAGGACGCGCTTTCGCAGATGTTCGTAGAGTTGAACAACCACTTTGAGACGGCCGCGGAAGAAGCCTATGTAGAAGGGGTGCCTAGCGTGGGCAGCGAGCCCTGACTTTCGACAGGCTGGCGACGGATGGCTGGCTCTCCGCGGTTGCAGGGTCAAGGCTGGGCCTCGAAGAAATGGGCGCGATGGGCGTTCGCGTAGGCTTGGAGTCTCTTGGCGATCTCCGGATGCTCGGCGATGATGTTTTTTGTCTCGAAGGGATCGTTTTTCAGGTCGAACAAGGACAGCTCTATCTGGCGGTTTTCCGACTTTCCGAATTGTCCATCCACGCCGGGCTCCACGACGGTGTGGTAGCCGTGCGGCAAATGGAGCTTCCAGCGGCCGTCGCCGCTCATGATGGCCTCGAGGCGCTTGACGGTGGTGAAGGCGTAGTAGTCGTGGCCATTGCCTGCTTTTCCGTCTCCGCTTAAGATCGGCCATTGATCCTTGCCGTCGATTTCCATTTTTGCGGTATCTATGCCGATTCGTTGGCAAAGCGTTGGCAGCAAGTCGATGGAACAGAAGGTTTGGGCGGACTGGGAGTTCGCAGGTATCTGTCCTGGGAATTTAACTACGAGCGCGGAGCGAGTGCCTCCGTCGAAGCTGGTTCGCTTGCCTTCGCGAAAGGGCGTCTTGCCGGCGTGTTCGCCGAAGGTGAGCCAGGGGCCGTTGTCTGAGGTGAAGATTACGATGGTATTTTCTTCCAGGTCATTGTCCTTGAGAGCTTGGTTGATTTGCCCGACGGACCAGTCGAGTTCCATAATGACGTCGCCGTAGAGACCGGCTCCGGACTTGCCCTCGAACGAATCGCTGGCGTAGAGCGGCGTGTGGGGCATGGAGTGCGGAACGTAGAGGAAAAACGGTTGGTCGGCGTGTCGTTGAATGAAGGATACAGCCCGCTCCGTATAGCCTTTGGTGAGTTGCTTTTGATCCTCCGGTGTGATTTCGGGATCGGTCACCTCTCCGTTTTCCCAATACTGCAGCGGATACTTGCCCCAGAACTCGGGATTGCTTGGGTGGAGGCTCCACATGTCGTTGGAGTACATCAGGCCGGCTGTCTCCTGGAAGCCGCGGGCATGCGGGCGGGTGTCTTCATGGTCGCCGAGGTGCCACTTTCCGAAAAGGGCGGTGGCGTACCCGTGTCGACCGAGGACTTCTGGGAGGATGGGAAAGCTAGGTTCCAGTCCGCGCTCGCGTGGCGCGTGGGCGCCGAACACTTTTACCCGCTCGGGGTAGCTGCCGCTTAGCAGAGCGGCTCGAGAGGCGGAGCAAACCGCTTGCGGGACGTAGAACTGAGTGAAGGTGCGCCCTTCGCGTGCCAGTTGGTCGACATGAGGCGTTGGGTAGGCGAGCTCCTTGCCGAAGGGCTGGAAGTCGGCCCAGCCAGCGTCGTCGAGAAAGATGATGACGATGTTGGGTGGAGCGGAAGGGGTTTTGCTCGGTGAGCAGGATGCGAAAAGAAGCGGCAGCAGGGCGAGGAGGAGGTATTTGGGGGGCATGTACCCATCCAAGGAGGGAAGGCGGGGCCTGGCTAGGCTTTTCGCTTCGCTCGCAACTCGCCTTTATGAGGAATTGGGGCAGCCCTTTATTTCCAGTCGCGGAAGATCCAGCGGAGGGTTTCGGGGAAGACAGCCGCTGCGTGGCGGGAGTCGTGGCCGCCGTCTCCCCAGACTGTCTTCAGATCGTAGCGTTTGGCTTCGAGTTCGCGGGCAAGGCTGAGGTTCGCCTGCCACCAATCTCCGAAGACGCTGATCTGGTCGTTGACCCCGCTAAGCAGGAAAATGCGCAGGGGTCGTGGCTCGGAATCGCGTATAATTTGCGGATAGTGATGGGCTCCGCGAATGGCGGTAAAGCTGCCGATATGGCTGACTACGTTCCCAAATACGTCCGGGCGATGCCAGGCGGCGGTGAAAGCGCAGGATCCCCCGGAGCTGTTGCCGATGAGGACATGGCGTTTCGGGTCGGTTGAGAGCGAGAATTTTGCTGCGATCTGCGGCATAACCTCTTCGGTCAGGAAACGGGAAAATCGGTCATCGATGGAGTCGTACTCGACGCGGCGGTTGGAAGCTTGCTTGGGTTTGGGACTGATGGGGCGAGGGAAAGGTCTTTGCTCAGCGGGGTAGTCGCCCGCTTCGATGAAGAGGGCGATCGTCGGTGGCATGTCGCCGGCAGCGATTAGGTTGTCGAATACGGTGGGAGCCTGGAAGCGGCTCTTTTCGCTGCAAAAGCCGCGACCGTCCATGAAGACGGCAAGTCCGGCTCCTTGTTTCGCATCGTATTGGTCAGGTACATACAGCCAAGCTTCTTGCGTGGCGCCTGGGTAGATGGAGCTCTCCGCGATGCTGTACGGTTTGAACGTGCCGGCTGGCGTCGAGGGGACTTTGCGGGCCTCGAGCGCGATCGGATAGTCGCCCGGAGCGCGAGAGTACGCCGCGGGCTTTTTCTCGTAGCTCTGAGGCATCGCCGGAGCTGGGATCTGCACGAATACGGTCTCTGAGGGAGATCGGGCGGAGATGCTTTGGCTCAAGACGTAGGGGTGGTCCCGCCAGATCCAGCGTAACGTCTCTGAGAGCGTGGCGCCTGCAAAAGTCGGATTATGCGCGGAGTCGCCCCAGAAGGCTCGCAGATCGTAGCCTTTGGCCGCGAGCTCGCTGGCCAATTCGCGGTTGGCGTCCCACCAGCTGCCGTATTCGTTTAGAAGGTCGAAGGGACCGCTGGTGAGGGAAATGCGCAGTGGCTTGGGCTCGGACTTGCGTACCCAGTCGGGCACTACGTGACCGCCCAGCAAATCGACAAAGCTGCCATTGTGTACCATGACTTTGCCAAAAACGTCAGGGTGTTGCCACGCGACTTTGAAGGCGGCCATCCCGCCTGAGCTATTGCCGACGATCGCCCAATCGCTAGGATCGGAGCTGAGGTTTCGTTGGGCTCTGACAGCTGGGATGATTTCGTTGAGCAGGAATTTCGCGTAGTCGGTGTTGGTGCTATCGTACTCGATGCGGCGATTGAGCGGGAGGTTGGGATTTGGCGGGGCCTTGCCTTCGTCGGGAAGGGGCGGGCGTTGTCCAGGATTGACGAATATGCCGATGGTGGGCGGCATGAGCCCCTGGTGTATCAGCGAATCCATGACGAGGTTTGCCCTCAAGTTGCGGTCCTCTCGAATGAAGGAATGGCCGTCTTGGAAAACGATCGCGGGAGTTGGGGAGCTTGGATCGTATTGAGCGGGTGTGTAGATCCAGTACTGGCGCGTGGTGGTGGGGTAGACTTCGCTGTCGTTCCAGTCGAAGACCTCGATCGAGCCCCGGGGGGTCTCCCGGTTTTCTTGGCTGTGGATGCTAGGCGGATAGTCGCCAGGCTGCCGGAGGTAGGCTTCTTTACTGCGCTCGGGAGCGGGTATGTTGACGTAGTCTGTTTGAGCGACTGCGAGGAAGGGGAGACAAGTAATAAGGCCGAGGGTAAAACGAATCATTCTTTTTTATGATCTCAGACTCACGGGTTCTGGAGGATCTCCTGAACGCGTGTTTTTTTTGGGGGGGAGTTGAGTTCTGAGGCGCTCGGTTTGTCTGAGCAAGCTGTTCTTTTGATTCGATGGCCGTGTTGGACGCTTTTGCTTTAAACGGTTGTAGTTTCTTCGTGTATACAACGAGCAAGCCCGACAGAGCTGGGCGAAAAACGGTGATCGATTTGCTGCCCGGTTGATCGCGACGCAAGGTCGCTTCCCACGGAAAAATTGCAGATTAGAATTATGTAAGAAACTGTCGCATGAAACAAACTCGCTTCACTGAGTAAGGTTGCAGCTTGCTGCAGACCGCGGTGCTAACCCGTTTCACAGCACGACGCGGTCTGGATCAAGGTCCAAGCCTACAGAAACTCGAATTATTGGGCAGTCTCTAAGGTACTACAACGGCTCCGCTCTAGGGATTTGCCTTTTCGGTAGTAGATTCGTTGAGGCTAAACGTGCTGCCGCTTTGGGCTGCTTTCGACCAATCCAGCATGATGTTCCACGTGTAGGTACGGTCGTCGGGCAGAGTCGGGGTCTCCTCGTTGTTGATCGCGTCGTAAACGTTCTGGGGTGGCGTTAAGTTCGGGTCTCTGCCGTAAATGTAATCTTGGTCCTCGACGATGGTCTTATAGGCCTTGTTCAGGGCAAGGGCTCGTTCTCGTGAGGGGGTGATTAACTCGTAAACGTCCTTTGCGTTCATCACTTTTTCGCGATTCACGCTGCCGTCTTCGTTAAACCAACGCTCGAACATTTCGTCGTTGTTTCGAAACTCGCTTCCGCCTCCGACGCGTTCCAGGTAGGTAAGGATTTCGCCTGCGATTTCGCCTTCGTTGGGAGCGTCGGGCATGCCGCGAAGATCGATATAGCCCCAGCCTGCAGGTCCGTCGACCTTACGGGCGAAGCTGAAGGTTTTGTCGACTGTCGAACCGATCGAATTGTGACAGCCCATGCAGAAAAGGTTCTCTTCGAAGGTGTTGGCACGGAGTCGCCCTTGCTTGTCCTCGATAAAGCTGTGCAAGGCCCAGCCGTTGCCGTTGTCCAATCCCCATTCCCCGAGATTGTGATAACCTGGGAGGTTTCCCACTTCCTTCTCGAATGCTTCAAGTTGATACTTGCGAGCGTATAAGCCTTTTGCATACGACTTCCACTTTTTCATATAGCGGACTTCCTTGATGCGAGGGGAGGGCTGGATTTCGTCATTGGGTCCGAGGCCGAGATAGCGGACGGTATGCAGAAATTCGGTGCCTTCCGGGTAGAGGTGCGTATCGATTTTGTCCCATTGCCCCGACCCGACGAAGCTGCTCACCTCGACAATTCGATTCGCTGTCCCCAAGGCTCCGTTTCCGTCGAGGTCTTTTCCGATTGCTTCCTCGTCGACGGGCAAGCATGCGATCTCGGGCTTGCCCTTCATATTCGCTTCAAGAATGGCAAGGTTTGCCTTGTACACGTCGATTGAATACGTTCCGTCTTCGGTTGTGCGGAAACGATCAGGCAGACGGATCATCACGTCGTCGGTTGACCCGTTCGTTGGCCAAAAGGTGCTGGGGAAAGGCTTGTAGTTAAAGGCGACCCAATCCGATCCGTCCTTCGCGAATCCGTTCTCGTCGAAAGCGTCAGCCCCTTCGTGCAGGTTTTTGAGGTCCGGTATCCAGCCTTCGAATCCTGCTTCTTGAAGGCGTCCTGCGAGTTCGCTGTAGTTCTCGGAATTTACGTAGTCGAGGATCTTCTCGTCGCTAATGCTGGCAACGCGGGCCGTGCGGTCTTCGAAGAGGTTCTTCCAGTGGTTGAGTGTTCCAAGGTCGCTGAAGCTGTAGTCGATTTGCAGGTCGAAGTCCTCCATCCTGTTTTCTCTGCCAGGAATGGAGCTTTGATGGCAGACGTAGCAAGGGTTATGGGTTCCCTCCGTTTGGGTGTAGCATTGTGGCGGCACGATGGCTTCGCGGTTGTACACCGTGACCACGGGATGAGCGTCAAGATTGGGTGGAATGACGGATTCGCTTCTTTTTAGGATTTCGATAGTCTGCTCATGTAGTGGAACATCGGGTACGGGAGCGACCAGTTGAGGAGCTTTCTTCTGGTATTTCGCTGCACCGAGGAAAAGTGTGTTCGTTACGAGGATTGCCCCGATGGGCAGTATGTACGCTGCTTTCATTCTTAGGAGAGTATAGGTTGGTCTGTCTCTAGGTACCTGTTAAGGAATTGATATGGCTAGCTGCTTTACGTGCCGAATCCCAACCGTTTTTTGTGAAATGGAGGTCACGATGTGACGGCTATGTTACGCATGTGTAATTGAAGCGCAGTAGGTTACGAAACTGTATCAAAGAAACAATTACTCGAAGTTAGACGCGAAAACGTAACCTGCCCAGCTGGAATTGAGTTTGAATGGAGGCGCTTCCACCCGCTTTGCTTCGGACGCCGTTTTATCAATCCAACGGCACTTCGTAGAACTAGCCAAAAAGTTAATATCTCTAATGAAATCCACATTCAACCTGCTTAGCAGTGGCGTTCTCAAAGCCGCTTCTGCCGCATCTATCCTGGCTCTTGGCCATTCCGCTTATGCTGGCGGATCCGACACTTGGTTCATCCCTTTGACTGAGTCTGCTCCGGTTACCAATCCCAATTCTCCAGAGGAGCTTGCAGCTCCTTGGGTGACCCCTGCGGGTATCATGCAGAAAAACATCGTTAGTCTTCGTGAAATCGAAGACCAGGTTCTGAGCCCCGGGCAATCCATCATCCGCGTGCCCGGACTGGCGAGCAACGCCTCGATGATCGATATGATGGCCTTTGACGACTCCGGGGAGTATCTTTTCCTTCCTCATGAAACCTTGGTTGGCGCTGGTGTTACGCGCTACGATTTCACGATGGACGAGGCTCACGTTCTCTTCCAGGGCGACATGAACGGCGCCCAAGGTGACTGGTCGAACGATTGGGGCGCATTCGACCCTTCACGTTGGACTCCCAACGGCACGCTTTGGCTTGCCGAGGAATGGTCCGGTGAAGGTCGCGTTATTGAGGTACTGAACCCGCTGGCTGCGCCGGAGGACATCGAGATCCGCGAATTGCATAGTATCGCTAACGTCTCTCACGAAGGTATCAATTTCAGCGAAAAGTTCCTCCGTCCGATCTATTATATAGACGAAAACAATTCGGGCTCGGTCTATCGTTTCATGAGAACGAATCCTAAGGATTACACGAAGGGGCAGACTTTTGTACTCGTGGTAGACGACTTTGCGGGCGATGCTTCCCGTAATTGGAACGATGCGGCCAATGCTGGCCAGCCTCGTACCGGTTTGGGCAGATGGGTACCGATCACCGATTGGTACGGAAACACGCTTCCTGGAATCACCAATCCGTTTGAAGTTACCGAAGGCGACAACCGTCCCGGTCGCACTGCTGCCGACGATATTGGAGGAACTCCTTACGGTCGTCCGGAAGACATGGAAGTTAGCCGTCTTCGTAACAACAATGAAGTGATCTACTTCACGGCGACCTCGGAAGCCTCCGTATACAGCGTTGAGATGATCGGCGGAAATCGCGTCAAGGTAGGTGTCTTGGTCGATGGCAATACTCCTAAAAACCTCGGTTTCCCGGGAACGACGGGCGTACTGAACTCTCCGGACAACCTCGCGCAGGATGCCTTGGGCAACATCTACGTCATCGAAGACGCTCCTAACGGTTCCTCGACCGGTGGAGACATCTGGTTCGTCCGCGACCGCGACAACGACGGTGTCGCTGAGTCCCTTGACCATTTCATGAGCATTCGCGCGGACGGTTGCGAAGCGACGGGTATGATCTTCAACCCAGTCAACCCAACCCAGTTCGTGGTCGCGGTTCAGCATCCTGACAGCACGAACTTGTCCAACGTTCAAGACGGTCTGGGCGACTCTGTGTGGAGCTTCGACATCTCCTACGTGGACAACCAACGTTTCGTTAACGAGCTCAAGAGAAAGCTCAAGTAAGTCGGCTGATTCCCGGAGCCAGATATTTCATCGAGGCGGGCTGGAGGGCCCGCCTTTTTTGTGCGCAAATGAAGGTCAAGGGTGGGGAGTCGGCGCCGTTCCTCGCGTTCGCGCCTGTTGCATCGCTATCGATGCAGGTTCTCCCTTTGAGGCGAGGGAGCGAAGTGTAGAATTGCAGCTCGGCTCAAGGCAGCCACCAAGGGGCTTTGCCTTCCCACTGCGCGGGTACGCCATCGACTGCCAATTGGCGTATAAAGGCTTGATCCTCCTCGCTAGGCTGGAAGCGTGGGTCCTTGGAGCTAATGAGAATGTCTTCTTCCGTGATCTCGACATCGATGGGGACGAGCCAAAGGCTCCAAAGGTCCGTGAACTCGTGGTCGAAAGCGGTGCTCCACCAACGCCCCTGCTTGTCTTGGAAAAGGTTGCCGTGGCCAGCGTTTTTGAGAGCCATACGGCGAGGTCCATAGGGACCGTATAGGTTTTTGGATACGGCGTAGTAAAGGTCGTAGGAGTTGGTGGGCTCGTAGCCGTAGCGGCCGGAGGCGATGAAGAGGTATTTGTCGTCTAGCTTCATCATGTAAACGCCTTCATAGCCGAGGGGATGGTTACCATCGTGCTGAAGATCCACGAAGTCTTCGGCAAGTCCGCCCATATTTGGCTCCATGCGGGCGAGTTTGTTGGCTTGATAGAGATAGTAGGTAGTCCCGTCGCTGTCTTCGAAAAGATGGGAGTCGATGCCTTTCTCTCCGATGCGAGGCATCGCTTCGTAGGGGCCTTCCGGGCGACCGCTGACGCTGCGCAGCAAGCCGTGTCCGCTCACGTTGAGGCAGGTGGCGATCCACCATGTTCCTTTTTTGTAGTGGATTTCTGGAGCCCAAAGGGCGTAAGGGTTTTTGAACTGAGGGTTTTTGACGGGTTGATTTAGGTGCCAAGCGTCTTGTTCTGCCCCATCTTTGTAGAGGTTCCAAACGTATCCCATATCGTCCCAGTCCACGAGATCCTTGCTTCGCCAAAGCTGAATGCCGATCGTATCCCCCCAATGACTACCAGCGGTGGTGCCGGTCAGGTAATACATGCCGTCAGGACCGAGCGTGATGTAGGGGTCGCGGATCTTTTCGGCGAGGGCTTGGAAGGCTCGTTCGTGGCTCTTGACGAGCGAGGTGCGCTGTTCGCGGTCAAGATTGAGTTCAGGGGCAGGAATCGGCTTTGCATAGAGGGAAGAAAGGCAAAGCAGTACCAAAAGTAAGGGGGTGGCTCTCATAGCTAGTGGATGTGCGGCTGGTGTATTTGTCGTGTTGGTGTCAACTGAGGCAGGGTAATTGGAGTGGCTAATGGGTCACCTTCTTTCAGTTTGTAGAAACGCTTGGGCGATAGCTGGGTGAAAACTTGGTACGCTCCGCTAGTCCAGTGTATCTCGACCTGTACGATGGACTTTGCATCGCTCAGACCAATTCCGACTCTGAAGGGATTGCATCCGAAACTCCCTCCGGTGCCAACTGTTCTGTGCAATGAACGTTCAGTCCCGTTGGGTGAGATTGTAACGACCTTGATTCTCGTTCCGGTAGCGTCTCGAGGAGACTCGGATCCCTCCAGTCGCAGTATCAGGTATTGGTTGCCATGACCTGGATTCTGGAAAAGAGCATTCATGTATCTATCGCCCGAATACGCGCCTCCCATGACGATGTGTACATCTTGGTCCCCATCGTTGTCGTAGTCGCCAAAAGAGACAGCATGGCCCTTTTGCAAGTGTCCGAAGCCGCCAGCGCTTGTGACGTCCTGGAACCCATTGCCTTCCGCGTTTCGATACATTTTGTTGGGCAAGATAGTATTCATCGGCGTGTCGCCAGTGCCGGCGTAGAAGTCCAGATAGCCGTCGTTGTCGAGGTCCCCGAAGTTTGCTCCCATGGGGACCCAGCACCGTTCGAGTCCAGAAGTCGAGGAGACGTCCCTGAAGGTACCGTCGCGGTTGTTAAGGTAGAGTTTTGGCGGAACGATTTCATGGGGCAGGCCGAGGAAGGATGCTGCTACGTCGCCAACGGTGCCGATTTTGAACCCCGCCACAAAGAGGTCTTCCCAGCCGTCGTTGTCGTAGTCCCAGAACCAACAGGGAAAGGAGTGTATAGGTTCATTTACTCCCGCCTGTGCGGCGACCTCGGTGAAGAAGCAGTCGCTATCGGCCTGCGGTCCGTCGTTGCGGTAGAGCAAATTTGGCTGACCGAGGGCGGATAGGTAGAGGTCTGCGTCGCCATCGTTGTCATAGTCGGCAGCGGTTGCTCCTTTGATCCACGCGGTGGCGGAAATACCCGATTGTTCTGAAACGTCTCGGAAAGTCCCATCCCCATTATTTAGATACAGTTCGCTTTGGTGCCGGTCGCCGGGTGTGGTTTCGTTTCCAATGAACAAATCGAGCCAGCCGTCTTGATTGAAGTCAGCAAAGACGCCTGTTTGAGTGGGGTGAAAACTAAGAAGGCCTGCTTCATGGGTGACATCTTCAAAGGTTCCATCGCCTTGGTCTGCGATGGGTTGACGCTCGATTTGGATTTGGGCGATGCGGTCGCGATCGGCTTCGGATAATTTGAAATCCGAGGCTGAGCTGAACAGAGGGGTGAATGATGAAGCGAGAAGGATTGCGGAGAGAGTGGATTTCATTGTTGGGGGAGAAGTTGTGGGAGCGTGCTTGTCACGCGATTTGTTTGCATGGGATATCGCCTGACAAGCAGGCTCCCGCAGCTCGGGTTGTGCTTCGCGAGCAAGCTCGCTGCTACTTCTTGTAATAGGGCGGCCAGTCGGAATGGGGTTCGAGGAGTTCTGCTTGGCCGGGAAGCCAAGGTTCGGGGACGACGGTTTGGGGGTCGCCTTGTTCGTTCATCCAGGCGTCGAGCTCGCAGCGGAGCGTATTCAGTATCTGGGCATACTTTGGATTTGCGGCGAGGTTGTTGAGCTCGTCGGGGTCTTTCTCGAGGTCGTAGAGTTCTTCGCCAGGGCGCTGGCGGTAGCGGTTCATGATGAGAGCCGCTGTTTTGTCATGCATCGCGGCTTCTTCCCAGGACCAGAAGTAGGCACCGGCGGTGTCGAGGCGGTAGCGGTCGCTATGATTGGAATGTATCCACTCGGGGTGGAGGTTGCGGATGTATTTCCAACGCTCGCTGCGAACGGAGCGTATGGGATAGACGTTGGCACGACCGTCATTGTCGTGAGTGGTGAAGATGCGGTCGCGGTGTGTTTTCTCGGGGTGGGAGAGGACAACGGTGAAGGAAATGCCGTCGAGTCTCGTATCCTCAGGAGACCCGGCTATATCGAGCAAGGTGGGAAGCATGTCAATCCAGCTGACCATGGCGTCGGTGCGGGAGGTGGGAGCTATTTTTCCGGGCCAGCGTACAATGAGGGGGACGCGAATGCCTTCGTCGTAAAGGTTCCACTTGCCGAAGGGCCACTGGGCGCCGTGGTCGCTTGAGAATAGGGCAACGAAGTTCTCTCCCCAGCGTTCTTCTGCGATTGCGAGGGTGTTGCCGAGATCGGTGTCAGCTCGAGTGACGTCTGTGTAGTAGCGAGCGCGGAAGAGTCGTGTATCCGGAGTGTCGATATGGAAGGGTGGGATGATGACCTGTTCTGGATCGTAACCGTCGACTTCCGGCCAGGGCACGTGTGGGTCCTTTGTTCCGACGAAAAGGGCGATGGGGCGAGCACTGTCAGTAGAGTCGAGCCAAGCCGCTATCTTTTCGGGATCGATAGAACGCTCGTGATGGTCGAAGCCGTGGTCGGCGACATCCTTGCCGTGGGCGATCTTTCCGAAGGCAGCGGTTTGGTAGCCGAGAGCAGTGAAGAGGGGAATGAGAGAGGGAACGTCATCCCTGCGGTAGGTATGGTTCGCCTTGGCTCCGTTGTGGTCGGGAGTGAGTCCAGTGAGCAAAGCGGCCCGACTGGGGGCGCAGGCGGGAGAGATGATGAAGGCTTGGTCGAAAGTGAGTCCCTCCGCAGCGAGCTGGTCCATGTTTGGAGTGCGTACGTCGCTGGCTCCGTAGCAACCGAGGTCACGGGCGCTAAGGTCGTCGGTGAGAAAAACGAGGATGTTTGGGGGCGGAGCGGCGGAGAGTGACGCTTCGATGGCGAAGAGAGCGCAGAAGAGGATGACGAGGGGGTTCATGGAGCTTTTGTGGGAAGCGACCTCGGGTCGCGATTTGTAGCGTCGATTATCGCGGCACAAGGCCGCTTCCCACGGATCGGGTTCGGGCGGGAATCGCGTGAGAAGCACGCTTCCACACGGGAGGTGGTTAAAATTGTTGGACTTCTTCGGGACCGGGATTTGCGTAGTGCGGGTCTTTAGCTCGTACGAAGACGTCGCCGTCGCGTTCTTCGATTTCGAGAGGCACGATGGTGGTGCCGATAGGGTTAATGGTGTAGGCCGTATCCGAAAGATCCATACTGGCTGCTTTGTCGGCGGGCACGGTGGGTTTGTTGGCGTTATAAAATTCAGTGCACCACCAGCGGCCTTGTTTGTCCTGGAAAGGAGTGCCGTGGCCGAGGAAACGTCCGGCGAAGCGGCGCTCGCCGTAGGGGCCGGTGAGTGAATCGGAGGTGGCGTAATACAGGTTATAGGTGCCGTGACGCATGGTGTCGGTGGACCAGGCGGTGCCGAACCAGACGTACTTCTGGCCGATCTTGATAATGTAGGAACCTTCGTGGCCCATCTTGCGATCGGAGGGTGCAAGCGAAATTTGCGGCCCGGCCCAGCCAGAAAAGTCGGGCTTCATTTCGCGCAGATCGAGTACGCCCCATACAAGCCATGGTTTGCCGTCCTCGATATAGAAGGCGGGGTCGTGGTGCTTACCGAAATCGGCTGCCATGGGTTCGGTCCAAGGTCCTTTGAGTTCGGGGCTGTCGTTGACGAGGAGATTGGCGACGCCGGCATTGGTGGTGTGAGTGATGACCCAGCGGTTTCCGATCTTGTAGAACTCGGGGGCCCAGACGAGGGTTTCGGGGACGTTGTGGCGACCTCCGTGTTTTTCGGGAAGCCAACTGGAATCGGTCATTTTCCAGAGGCGAGGAAGCTTTTCCCATGTAATGAGATTCTCGCTACGCCAAGCTGGGATGCCGATGACTCCGTCGTCCTCTGACTTGAGAGTGGTTCCGGTCAGATAGTAGTAGCCGTCGTCGTTGAGGTAGATGAAGGGGTCGCGTATCCAATGGTCGTGGATGTGCACGGCTCGGTCGTGAGCCTTGAGGGCTTGGCGGAGTTCAGTCTTCGATAGAAGGGATCGTTCCGAGGCGCTGTCTTGGGCAGAGAGCGTCAAGGCGGCGGCGAGTACGGCGGCAATGGCTAATTTTTTCATGGTTTGGGTTGTAGCGTTTGTCTTTTGGGGCTCTGCGGTCGCGGGCTAAAGCACCGCGCTACGGAGCGAATTGTTGGGCCTCGTCGGGGCCGGGGTTGGCGTAGCGGGGGTCTTTGGCGCGGATGTAGGGCTCGCCATTTTCGAGTATCTTGACTTCGAGAGGGACGAGGTTGACGCCTTGATCGTTGATGGTTTGGGCGTTTTCGCCAAGGTCGCGGGTTTGTATGTTTTCGTCGGATACGGGTGGAATATTGGCGTTGTAGAACGCGGTGCACCACCAGCGGCCTTGATTGTCCTGAAAGGGGGTGCCGTGCCCGAGGAAGCGACCCGCAAACTGGCGGGGGCCGTAGGGACCCATCGGATGGTCGGACGTGCAATAGTACAGGTTGTAGCTGCCCTTGCGCATCTGGTCGGTGGACCAGGCGGTGCCGAAGTGCACGTACTTGTTGCCGATCTTGCGCAGGGTGGCTCCCTCGTGCCCGATGATGCGATCCGCAGGGTCGATGCGGACCGGCTCGCTGGCGAAGTCGCTCATGTCTCTAGTGAGAGAGGCGATCCAGGTATTGCCCCAGAGAAGGTAGACGGTGCCGTCGTTGTCCTGGAAAAGCGAAGGGTCGTGACGGCCTTTCATTTTCTCGCCCATCGGATGGCTGAAAGGACCGTGCAGTTTGTCTCCGGGTGCAACTGCGAGATTGGCTCCTTGTTTCACTGGCGTGGGCGTCGTGTGGACGATGATCCACTTGCCATTTAGAAAATGGACCTCGGGTGCCCAGAGGTGCCACTCGACCTCTGGAACAGTTTCGAAGGCTTCGGGTTGGGCTTTGGCCCAATAACCGTCGCGTAAGGTGAAGGGCGTTTCTTGCTCTTCCCAGTCCAAGAGGTTCTCGCTCCTCCAGAGCCGAACCGTTGAACCTACGATAGAAGGCACGGGGCTACCGGTGATGCTGGGGTCGTCGAGGCCGGAATTGTAGCGGTCGGCGGGCCAACGAGGATCGTCTCGATTGGCGGTCGTGCCGGTTAGATAGAAGGCATTGTCGGGACCTTTGGTAATGTAGGGATCGCGCATCCAAACATCCAATACGTGGATGGCTCGGTCGTGGCTTAAGAATGATGCCTCTTGTTCAGACATGTTTTTCGAGCAGGCGGTAAGGACGGCGAGAAAGGGAACTAGGCTAAGTTTCAGTGTTGTGGGAGTGAGCATTTTTCGAAATTTCGGATTTCGCGCATAGCCGGTGAGGGCGGTCGTCTTGGTCATCGCATTCATGCCGCAACGCCCGATTTGCAATGTGAGTACGGAGTTTAAGATTGTGGGGTTCGAATTCGAAATCTGAATGAACTCTGTGAGCTTGGCTATCAAAAACAGGCAAAAAAATGAAAGTAAGTTCTAAAAACGATCTTTAAACTGAGCTAAAGGTTTCAAAAACGAAACAAAGCAGAAGGTCGGCAATCTTGTCCTTCCGTTAGCAAGCGACCAAACAGATGCGTTTCTACTCAGATGCCTCGAGGCGTCGAATGTGGGCGTAGCTGCTGGTACCAGAGGGGAAGAACAGTGACGGTATTTTTATGGGTGCGCCGTTGCCGACCAGGGGGGTGGAGTTATGTTGCCAGCTCTCGAGGTCGCTGGAGGTGCTGAAGTTGTAGAGATGGCGCTCCTTTCCGAAGAAGGTCGCGTTTTTTTTGCTTCGGTCGAAGGCGACGGCGATCGTTTCCTGATCAGAGCTCGGCGGTGTGTAAGTGAAGCTGATGTTGGCGGTGGTGGTGGCATCGATCTCGAAATAGTCGGCGGCGTTTGCGGCGGTGACAGGTGTGCCGTCGATGGTCAGGTTTTCAAAGGTGACGTTTTCGATGCGGAATTCGTCGTCTCCTCGTATCAGGCTTTTGGATGCGCTTTGTACGCTGCGGTTATAGTTGTAGGTGTACTGGTTTCCGGTGACGACGAAGTCCTTGAAGACGACTTCGAAAATGCCACCGGGCTCGCCCGCCTTTTCTTGGTCTTCGTTGCGCTTCAGGTTGGTGATGGCGGATACGTTGCCGTCGACGCGCACGTTCTCGAAGCGGATGCGTTTGCTCTCGGCGTTGTAGGGAAGTTGGGAGGCGAGGATTCCGTTGTTGTTGCCGATGCCGTTCCACTCCGGGTAGATGATGTGGCAGTCCTTCATGAGGAAGTCCTGCGTATCGTAGGGATTGCTGGGGCTGCCCCAGCCGCAGGTGACGACGGCCCCGTTGAAGCTTTGCCAAATGACGGTGTCGGTGACGACGAGGTTGCGGCCGCCTACGTAGAAGGCGTCGTCGGTGGGGCGTGTGAAGCAGTGGTCGACCGTGCCGCCCCAAGGTCTGAAACCGTCGCTGTTGTAGTGCCAGCCCCATACTTTTGCGTTGCGAATAGTGGGGCTGAAGCCCGGCACGATGCCGTGCTTGTTATTATCCATGGCGTAGATGCCGTCGATCATGATATCGTCACCGCCTGCCTCGATAAGGGCGGAAATAGGTTGTCCCGGTTCCCATGGGAATTCGCGTCCGGAGATCGCTCCGCGCCCAAAGATCTTGGCTCGATCGGCTCGTCCGTGGGCCATCATTTTTCCGATGATGAAGGCGCCGCCTTCGAGGTAGATCTGCATGTCTGGCTTGAGTTGCAGATTAGCATCCTCGAATTGTCCGGCGAAGTCGTGGAAGCCCGCCTCGAAGTAGGTTAGGGTGGCGGCCTCCACGTCGGCTTGGGTGCTCTTCGGACCGAAAATGTGTACACCGGGAGCGTTCTTGTCCGGGACCTCCGTTTCCATGTTGTCGGCGAAGATCATGAGGCAATGGGTGATGAGCCCGTCGGCAGCTTTGAGATTGTCGGCTGTCTTGAAGTTGACGGAAGCGTAGCGTGAGCGATCGAGCTCGAAACGCACGGTCTTGCCGTCTTCGCTAAGCTGCGGAATCAAGTTGTATCCAGAAGGTACGATTTCTACCTCGGCGGCTCCCTCGCCGTAGATCTTCTCAACCTCGACGATGAGTGGCGTTTCGAAGTCGGAAGAGAAGGGGGCCCAAGAAAAGGTACGGTCCCGAAAGATGTCCGGCCCGCCGCCTTCTTCAGTCCAAGACAGGGACATGAGGGTTTCGACTTCTGTCACTTGGCCGTTCTCTATGACGCGAACTGCATAGCGGTCAGAAAGCAAAGCCTGTCCCGGTTCGGTAGGCCAGTCGTAGGAAACGACGGTGGCCCAAAGGTTGAAGGTAAGGGCTGGAAGCGCGAGCGCTGCGAATGCTTGGGCGATGCTATTGTGCTTCATGGGGGGCTGAAACGTTGGGTTGTCGGACGAGGGATCTCTAGGGCTTCCGGTTCGTTGGATTGCAAATCTGCCGAAAACAGCGATTTCAATACAGGGGTGCGTAGCGTAACCGTTAAGAACTTCCATTAGTGGAAGTGGGGCGGGGCGTTTGTCCAGCGGAGGGTAACGGGTGCCTACCGCGAAGGCGAAGCTCGTTATGCAGACGGGTGAGGAGGCGTCCGAAAAGCTTGCAGGCGGCAACCCTTTCGAGCTGCCGCCTGGTTCAAGCGTTTATCCTTGGGATGCTAATACTTGGTCTCCCAAGGGGGAAGAATGATTCGGTAGCCATCAGGCGTCTTCTGGAAGTGCACGCCGTCTTTTTCGTAGTATTCAATTTCTTGGTACCAAATGGATGTAAAATCGGAAGGAAGCTCTTTGGCGATGGCCCCGACTGGAAGCGCGACCCAGACGAGGCCTTGGGGACTATTGCGAAAAAACTGTCCGTTTTTCATGACAAGCTCTCGTTCGCCATCGATCCAGACAGTGTAGGGGGCGTTTTGCTTTTCGACCGCAACGACCTCTGAACTCTCTGCTTCGGTCTCGACCACCACGACCTTGGGTTCATCGACTACGATGTAGCGGTTGGAGCTTCTGACGTAGTAGACGTTTTCGTGGCGAAAGTAAGTGCGGCCCCCGATGATGACGCGGGTGTAACCGTGGGGGAGTCGTTTGATGGCGGCTCCTCTGGGGGCTCGCACTGTGACGTAGCCGCGTGGCGTTTTGCGGTAGTAGCGACCCTCGTGGTAGTGGTAGCGATGGTCGCCGACGCTGACGTTGACCGCTCCTTTAGGGAGGCGAAACCCGATGTTGGCTCCGATTGATATTCTGGTTTCCGCTTTCGCTTCGGGAAGGGCGATGGGAGAAAAGGCGAAGCTTGCCAGCAAGGCCGCAAAGCAAAGATGTCGAGTCAGTTTGGTATTCATTTTGGATCAATGGTTCTCCTGAGAATACGCAATAGACTCGTTCGCGGACGTGGTCGTTGCATTACATTTTTGTAATTTGGAAAAGCTGCTCATGGAGCATGACTCTGGCTGCGAGGCATTCACTTGTCCTCGGGCAAGGCTCCCTCTTTCTACGGGTGCTGCCACGACCTCAAGGTCTCCACCATCTCGCGGTGGTGATCCTCTGGGTTGCCAGGAATCTTCCAATTGTTGTAGCCGATAGGGCCAGAGTAGCTGCCTTCGATGAGGAGGCGATGGAAGGATCGTACGTCGAACTCGCTTTGCCCGAGGGCCTGTACTACGTCGCTCCAGTCGCGGGAACCGGTGGCGTAGTTGCCTGATGGGTTCGCTCCGCTGAGGGTAACGAGTTTGGTGTAAGGCAGGGCAGCGGCTACGACCTCGGAAAGACGGTGCAGGCCAGAAAGGTTAAAGTCTGAGTTTACTTGGTCTTTGTTAGCTCTGCGACCTTGGTGAAGTCGGTGGACTTGACGGTGACTTGATAAGGGCCGAGCGGAAGCTGCGAGAAGTCGAGTTGCAGGTTGCCATCGACCTTGCCGCTCAGCACGAGCTTTCTGGAGGGAGCGCGAACTTCGTAGTTCGCGGGAAGCGGAGAGTATATGTAGTATCGACCGTTTAGATACTGGTAGATGTAGGTGAAGTTTTGGGCGATGAAGGAGTTGGGAAAAGGATTGCCCGCTTGAGCGGCTGTGTTCGATTTGGCGAGGGAGTCGTCGAGCAGGTCGTAGGTCTTCTCCAAGAAGAGATCACGAATGCGTTTTTCGTTTTCCATCTCTAGACTACCGTCGTGAGCCACGTCGGAAAGGGTGGGGCCGAAGGCTTCGGTGATCAGCCAAAAGGTGGCTCCGTCTGATTGGTCGGGCTTGCCATGGTAGAATTTTGCGTAGCGGAAAATCTGGCCGAGGCGGCTGTTCGCGAATTCGTCCATCTCCGGGTAGTTTGCCGAACCGTTGACTATGCCGGTTTGTCCGCTGGATCCGAGCTCGATGTATTTGACGTCTGGATGCTCCAGCGCGATCTCGTGCAAGTAGTGGCAAGCCGCCTCGTCGTCGCGGCAGTTGGCCACGTGAAAGGGCTTTTCTGGTGTTCCTTGGGCAATGAGAGACTTAGTCCAATGAGCTACGAAGGTCATGTTGCGGAGGGCGGCGTCATTGCCAGTGGTGAGGCAGTGCTGAACGGCCATGGCTGCCTCGGTAGCCGGGCCCCAAATCAGGACGTAGACAGGATGCTCGCTGGCGTAGGAGACGAGGTCTTGTACCGTAGAGAGCTCGCTGAGATCCCTGTAGTCTTTGTCGCGGTCGAAGGGAGTGGAACTACCGTTTTGGTTGATGCTGGAAAGGGCGTATGAAATGCTGTCCGGATATCCGGAGTACTTTTGTTTAAGATAGGGGAGGTCGTGCTGGTAAGCGGCCACGAATACCTCGTTCACGAATGCGGTGGGGTCTTTTAGCCCTTCGCGTTGGTTCGAGGCGTAGACGATGCGTTCGATGTGGAAGCGGTTGGCCTGCAGCAGTAGTGAAGCCAAGGATACAATGTCGTCTGGATCGTTTTGAGGGTGCCCTCCGGCTCGACGGTCGTTCGGATCCGACATGTCGGTGAGGACCCAGAGGTTCGGCTTTTCGGCGTTTGCTGATAGTGGGAGGAGGGTGAATAGGAGAAGAATGAAGTGTTTCATGGATGAGAGGTTGTAATGATAGCGTGACGACAGTCTTCGCTCGGCGAGGGAGCTACGCACGTCAAGAGCACGCTCCCGCAATTGTCGAGTTGCGGTTCGCGACCAAGGTCGCTCCTACATGTTGGCGGCTTTTTTGAGGTGTTGGGGGAAGGCGGTGATGGGGCGGATCTTGATGTCGCGGTAGTAGACCTCGGCCCCTTCGGATTGGATCTGTAACTTGCCTTTGTTCAGTGGTCCTTCGACGTCACGCTGACGGATATTTTCGATAGCGAGCACGACTTCGTTGTTTACGAGATGGATGGCCTTGTCGCCGATGGTGTAGACTTCGATGAGGTTCCATTTTCCATGCTCGGCCTCGTGGTTTTCGCTTCGCTCGACGCGACCGATTTGGCGAAGCGGCTGGCTGGGATCCCAGACGTACTTGGCTTGGCCGGGCTGCGGATCGGTGTAGTTGGTTTCTCTGACGCGCACGGATCCGCCAGTGCCCGCCAGCATGAAGAGGTCGCCGAAGTCGTTCTCCTGGATTTGAAATTCGACGCAGCGCATCCAAACGTTCCAGAAGGCTCCGTGGGGTCCGACGCAATGGTAGAGAAAACCGCTGTCGCGGCGTCGGTCGAGGCGTGGCTCCCACTTCTTTTCTCCCCACTTAACCTCGGCGGAAAAGTGGTAGTTTTGATATGCTTCGAGCGTGGTGAGGCCGCCGTAGATTTCGCCGGTAATCTTGAGTACGGGCGTGCCGTTTTCCTCGATGACGGAGAATACGTTTTTGGGATCGTTGCCCAGTCCGAGCGGGACTCCGTCCTGAGGACGTGGAGCAGTGGGAGTGCCGTCTGGCAATCCGGATACGGATGGATGAGGCACGCCCATCCAAAGTTCCCACTTTGAGAGCTCCTTATCGAGGAGCGGCTTCCATTGGTAGGCGTTTTTCCAGAGACGGTCTTCAGCGGCGAGCTCGGTGGCGACGCCTTGGTCGCCTTGCTCCTTCATCCAGTCATCGAGCTTGGCTGCGAGTTCAGCCTTCTTGTCAGCGTAGGTGGATACGTCTGCGAGGTTGTTCAGGTTCCAAGGGTCGTTGAGGCAATCGTAGAGCTCCGCTGCAGGGCGTTTGGTGTAGCGTTCGACAGCGCGTTTTGCGAAGGGATTGCCAGCATCGGCGGCCGCGGTCCACTCTTTCCACCAATCGCTCTTCGTTGCCCAATTGCTGAATACGCGTTCGGGCGAAAGATTTAGAATATAGCGGTAGCGTTCGTCGCGCACGCTACGGATGCCGTAGTGCCCGGGGCCATTGTGGATGCCCACTGACGTTTGCAAGCCGTAGACGTGTTGCTTGTGGCTTTGTTTTTTCCCGCTTAGGACTGAGGCGAAGGAACTGCCGTCAAGGTTCGGTGGAACAGGAAGGCCAGCGGCTTCGAAAAAAGTGGGGATGATGTCGGTGTACTCGACGAGGGCCTTGCTGACGGATCCAGGTCTGATTTGTCCTGGCCAACGAACGATAAGGCCGGAACCGAGGCCAGCGTCGTAGCAGGTCCATTTCGCGAAAGGAAAGGCGCTGCCCTGTTCCGTGAGCACAATCACCAAGGTATTGTCGGCGAGCCCGTGTTTCTCCAAGAGCTCGAGCGCTTGGCCTACTTGGCTGTCGAAGTAAGTGATCTCGGCAAGATACTTCGAGAAGTCTGATCGGGTGCTGGGAGTGTCGACTAGCGTGGGAGGCAACTCGATCTCATGGGGCGGGTAGGCGGATGCGTCGCCGCGGGTCCAAGGGGTGTGGGGTTCGTTGGAGCAGAGAATAAGGCCGAAGGGGGTCTTGCCGTCGGCGCAATCTCCGAGGAAGCGGTCAACTTGCCCGAAGTCCGGGTTCTTGTTTTTGGCTTTAACGGATAGGAATTCGAAGGGGAAGGAGGTGAGCGGCTGGATATGGGTCTTCCCCGAGAATCCCGCTCGGTAGCCGGTGTCCTGCAGGAAGTTGGCAAAGGTCTCAATTTCTGGATACAAAAAGGTGTGGTTGGGCCAGGCTCCCGAACGAACCGGGTAGAGACCAGTGTAGAGGGTGTGGCGGGTGGGCGAGCACATGGGAGCGGCCTGAAAACAATTGTCGAAGCGCATTCCTTGGGCCGCTAGCCGCTCCATGTGGGGGGTCGCTGCTTGTCCACCGTAGACGGAGGCGTCGGAGTAGGTCATGTCATCCGCCAGGATGAGCATCAGGTTGAGCTCTTCGCCGGCGGTTGCGAAAAGTTGCGCTGTGGCGAGAATGGAGAGCAGCGTGAAAAGGGATAGATGACGCATTGCGGTGAATAGGGGGCTGGAATTACGGGGTGGAATCGCGACCAAGGTCGCTCCTACCTTATGAAAACGAGGTGTAGGGGCGCGGGAATACTCAGTTGCTTGTCTGTGGCGGTGAGGAGTCCCGAAACTTGATCTATCGAAAATATGGATACGGAATCGGTATGGCGGTTGCTGCAGAGCAGCCACTTGCCGGTGGGATCGATGGCGAAGTAGCGAGGGTGTTGGCCTCCGCAGGGAATGTTTTGAATCGGCTCAAGCGCTGCAGCGTTTCCGACTCGAAAGACGCTAATGCTGTCATGGCCGCGGTTGGTGGCATACAGGTAGTTGGAGTTTGGATGCAGAGCGATTTCTGCAGAGTAGTTCTCCCCGTGGAAGGTTCCGGGAACCAAAGGGTAGCTCGGACCCTCGCTGATCGATCCCGTTGTCGCATCGATGGAAAATGTGGTAACGCTGCCTCCGATTTCATTGACCACGTAGGCCCGCTTCTCATCTGGATGGAATGCCATGTGGCGCGGTCCGGAGCCGGGTCGCACGGATAGGTAGGGCGGGTCGGTCGGGACCAAGCCTTCTTCGGTGTAGCGATAAGAATAAATGCGATCGGATCCGCGATCGCAGGCATAGGCGAGGGTTCCGCTCGGGTGGAAGCTTATGGAGTGTGGGAAGGAATGGGCTTGGCGTTGAGGGTGGATACTTGATCCGGCAAGAATTTGGGGGCGATTGCTTGCAGTCAGAGAACCGTCGGAATGTACCTGTACGCTGGATACGGTTGGCGTTTGGTAGTTTGCGACCACGAGCGCGTTGCCTTGGGGGCGCAGGTCGAGATGCAGTGGAAGTTTACCGTGAGTTTCCGCCTGAGACCGTTTTTGCAGCTTCTTGGTCCGAGGATCGATGTCGTAAGAAACGACATACCCGGGTTCCGCCGTTCCGCGCTCCAAATTGTAGGCCGCAAGAAGGTGAGAGCCAGTAGCGGTGAGTTGAAGGAAAAAGGGGTGAGGGGCAGGCGCAACCTTCTCGGCAATCTCCAACTGGCCCGTCTCGACGTTGAATTCAGTCAGAAATAAGCCGGCATGCTCCCCATGTCCGGCTGAAGCGAGGTAGGCGTAGTGGCTTTCAGCAGAACAGAGAGTCACCATGGCAAGCAGGGGCATGAGTTTGCAAAAAGGGGGCATGAATTGGGGGGCGGGCAATTTTGCCAAAACTATCGAAAATGAAACAAAAAGAATAAAAAGTTTCAAAAAAAAGAAAAGAAGTTTTAGGGTTTCATATATTGCAAGCAAATTTGCTTTTGGATTTAGGTGAGCTGCTGCTCGCCGTCGCGTTACAAGCGAGGATGCGAACCCAAACGCCACGACCGGGGCGAGAGGCGAGACGTCTGGACGCGAAAAAGCCTGAGCCGCTGCCATTGCAGCGGTGTCAGGCTGTGGAAGAGCTCTTTTGCAGTGGGTCGCTCGAGCTAGGAGGATCGCTTTCGAGTCCTAGTGTTTTGCTTCAGCGCATCATTTGGCCGACTTGTTCTCAGAAAAATGGGTTCCTGCCAGCTTTGAAGTTATTCACGAACACGCCTTCAGAGGCCGGGGAACCAATTTTTGAGTTCGTCTAGGACGAGTTGATGGCCTTGGCGATTCGGGTGGTTGGACTGGGCCATGATGGGCTTGATGGTGCCGTGTTCCTCGAGGTGGTCGAGGAAGCTCTGGTAGCTGTCGACGAGGCCGACGCCGTGTTCCTCGGCCAGTTCGCGGACTTGGGCGGCGTGCTGGGTGAGCGGATCGTCGGGGGAAGTCATGTCGGCTTTCCAGTCGCCGGTGGGCGTGAGAAGGAGGACTTTGACGCCTTGCTGGAGGGCGGCTTCGATCATGCGCTCCCAGCCTTCGCGGGCGTTGCGAAGTCCGAGGTGGCGGTCGTTGAGCGAGTAGTCGATGGTAACGATGTCTGGCTTGAGGGAGAGCACGTCTTTCTCGAAGCGAAAGGAGCCGTTGATGGCGTTCTCGCCGCCGATACCGGTGGGGATGACGTTGATGACGGCGTGCGGATAGCGTTCCGCCAAGGCAGCCTCGAGGAGGTGGGGATAGGCGTCGTGCGGCTTCACCACGCCGCCAGTCGTGTATCCGGTCGGCACGCTGTGGCCGTGGGCGGCGATGGTGATGCGGCGGTTCTTGGGCCAACGCTTTTCGAATTCCTTCTGGAACTCCGACAGGTAGGAAGCGGGATCGGCGGCGCCTCCGCGGGAGAGCTTTTCGATGCGACGCATTTGCTCGAGGCCCTTGTCGCCGGTGTCTTCGAGCCAGGTGTTGAGTTGCTTGCTGAGCGATTCTTTGATGGACGCGTGGGCTGCGGAGTCGGCGAGGTTGTTGAGTTCGTAAGGGTCGTTCTGGAGGTCGTAGAGTTCTTCCAAGGGTTTGGTTTCGGCGAGGAATACGCTCTGGGCTGCGTTCAGCTTACCCTGTTTGTGCAGTTCCTGAATAACTGGATACATTGGGCGGTTCTGTTGCACGTAGCGGCAGTCGAGGTATCCGTTTTCGGGAGTGTAGTTGCGGATGTATTTGTAGCGATCGGTCCTGACAGAGCGGATACGGTCCATCACTTCGTCGACGAGGTCGCGAGCGGAAAAGATGGTTTGGCGTGGCGTGTAGTCGTCGGCGATGAGGGAGCGGCCGTCGAAGTAGTCGGGGACTGCGATGCCGGCTAGTTCCAGAATCGTCGCGCTGATGTCTATGGTGCTTACGAGGTCGTCGTTCACCGCTCCGGAAGCGAAGTTTCCGGTCGGGTCTTGGGCGATGAAGGGCACGCGCAGGCCGGCGTCGTAAAGCCAACACTTGCCGCGCAGGTGGCATTGACCGTTGTCGCCGATGAAGATGACGATGGTGTTGTCGGCAATGCCTTCGTCTTCGAGGCGTTGCATGATTTCGCCCACGCTATTGTCGATGTACTGGATGGATTCGAGGTAGCGGGCCCAGTCCTCGCGCACCACGGGGTGATCGGGAAAGTAGGGAGGGAACTCCACGGCGTCGCGATCGACGGGACGGGTGGCGGTTTCCGTTATCTTTTTCCAACCGTCGGTGAGGCGGTGCGATTCGTAGAGGGTGATTTGGGCGAAAAAGGGTTGCCCCTCGGCGCGGCCGGACCAGTCGCGGCCGTCGAAGAGATTGTCGACGGAGAAGTTGAGGTCGGTCTTCTGGCTGTAGCCGCAGCCGATGGCGGTGTAGTAGCCTGCTTCTTGCAAGATGTGGGTGATGGGGCGCATGGGGTGAGGCAGGGTGATGCCGGTCCGCCGTTGGTCCTGCAGGTCGACTCGTGTTTGGTAAAGCCCGGTCATCATGGCGTTGCGGTTCGGAGTGCAGCTGGAGGCGGTGCCGAAGGCTTGGGTGAAGCGCGTTCCTTGCTCGGCGAGGGCGTCGATGTGCGGCGTGTGGATCGCGGGGTGCCCGTAGCAGGACAGTTCCGGTCCCATGTCTTCTCCCATGAGCCAGATGATGTTCGGGCGCGTGTCCTCGGCGGATACCGAGGCGGCTAGGGAAACGATTGAAGCGAGCGCGACAGCGAGGTGACGGAGTGATTTCATGAAAATGGTTTGAATGGGTATTGCTTTAATTGGAAGCGGCTTTCAGGTCTTGCTGCAGCTCCTGTACGAAGGTGGAGCCGACGGAATTTTCGGAATGCCAGTAGCTGTAGGAGTCACCGTTGTCCCAGCCGTGCCAGTGGTAGGTGCCGGTGATCTTAGCTCCTTTTTGGTTTAGAGATGTGATGGCTTGGCGCATGCCGAGAAATAGGCTGGCGGAACCTTTTGTATTGGAATCTGAATACCCCTGCAATTTAAGGCTTGTTCCGAATTCGGTGATAAGGATCTCGTTGGGCAGGTCGGCCAGTTCGGCCACCATAAGCGTGCCGTAGTCGCTTGCGCTATTGTTGCGTCCTGGGAGCCAGTTCGGGTAGATGTGGTAGGCGAGGGCGCCGGTCCAACCCGCGTCGGCGACGAGGCGAACGTTGTCGGCGTAACCAAGTCCGTCGAGGATGCAGCGGTCTGCGGGCAAGCCCGCCTTGTCGATGATGTAGCGCATGTCCGATAGGTAGCGCTTGGCGCCTTGAACATTGCGAGGATAGCCAAAGGGTTCGTTGAAGATCTCGTAGCGTAAATGCGGATACGGGGAGAACTTTGCGTGGACGCTTTTCCAGGCGGCGGCGAGGGCGTCGAGATCGTTGGGGAGACCGTTGCCGTGCCCGGTTTCGTCGCCCTGGTTGGTGTCCCACATGCAGAGGATCCCGTGGAAATCGGTGAGCGCGGATAGGGATTCTAGTTGCTCAAGGGCCCTGGCGTCATGGGCGGTTTCCACGTTGAGAGAGAGACGCAGGTGCGTGAAATGCGAATCGACTATGCCTTGTCGGATTTTTGGCGCGTAGTCGAAGGGGAAGACGCCCGGCTGGAAATTGCCAGCATTGGAGGTGCCTTTGGTCGCGGGCAGGTTGAGTCCTGCATCTATTTCACTCGCGATGAGGCAGGCGGAGAACGCGAACGGGACGAGTGCGATGGCTATTTTGAGCAGGGAGATGTGTTTTTTCTTAACCGCAGATATCACAGATTTACACTGATGTTTTATGGGTGAGGCTTGAGCACTTTCCTAGGGGGGGGCGCGACAGTTGGAAAGCCCGACTACTTGACTCTCTCTTGTGTGGTCAGATCGATGGTGACGGGCCAGCCGGGAAATTGGGACGCGTTGTCTTGAGACAGGTTCGCGCTGCGTGCCCAGCATTCGAATACGACTTGATTGGCGCGTTTGCGAAAGCGGATGAGGCCGTAGCCGGCCCCGTGGTCGGCGTTTTCCGGATTGGCGTAGGCGTGCATGGTGAGGGGATTGCCGAAGCCGTCCTTGAAGCGGCCGGTCCAAGGAAGCTTGGAGGCGCCGATGGGAGAGGTGGCGGCGAGTTCCTCTTCGCTGGGTTTCCACCAGCGGCTCCAGTAGTTGTTGACAATGGCAGGCGAAACGAAGGACCAGGGGCCGTTGTCGTGTTCATCGATGCCGTGTTGCAGCACGGTGGCGAGGTGCTGGTCTCCGGCGATGTGGATGGCGTTGGCGTCTCGAATGATACGAAGGGCCTTGTTTCGGCCGGAGCGGGGCCAACCGTTGCTGTCGAGGTCGGCGTAGACGCGATTTTCGAGATTTCCGCTGAAGTGGGCGGCTCCGGCGAAACCGGTTTGCGAGAGCACGGCCCGAATAGGTTGGTTCGGTTTTGGCTGAGCCCAGTTATGGAGGAAAGCGAGCTGGCGTTCGCCGAGAAGTGTCAGGCCTGGAAGGTCGAGGGCGTCGGGGTCGTAGTCCTTTTTTAATACAAGGTCGACGCGTTCTCCCATCATGGGAACGCGGTCGAGGGGACCGGACTTGAACTTCCGGTCTTCGATGATGGCGAGCTCAATGCCGCCGATCGGATAATCGGTGTAGTAAACGCCGATGCCTTGCTCAACGGGAGCTGGATCGTAAGCGTCTGGCAGGTGCCAGGTCTGGCAGCGCTCGACCATGCGAACGTAGTCGGGGCTGTAGTAGTAGCCGCCGTCGTCGCCGTGGTAAGTAGAAGCTTTTTTGCCGCCTTCGCCCCAGAGGTTGCCTTGGCCGATATCGTGGTCATCGGGGATGGTGATGGTGGGGCGGTCGCGAATGATGTCGCGGAATTGCTTGCCCCAGAGCAGCCAACCGGCTGTGTGCTGGTTGTGGAAATAGGACTGGTCGCCAGCGAAGAACAGGATATCCGGGTCTTGGATACGCAGGTTGCGAACGTAGTTGTCGCGTGGTCCGCGGTCCTGGTTGGAATTGCAGGACAAGGAGGCGAGCACAATTTCGTCTTTGTGGATGGGGTTGGCTCGAATCAGTCCCTCGAAGCTGGCCGCATCCCCATGGCGGAGGCGATAAGGCGTGTCTTTTGTGTCGTCCCAGTCGGCGATACGAAAATGGGCCGACCAGCCGAGGTCGTAGACGGGCGCCTTGGCTATTTGTTTCCAGCGTCCGTTTTCCTTGATGTCCAGGTAGACGTCGCGTGATTCGTCGGGATAGAGCGGGTAGAGCTGGGCGGTGAGCTTGAGGGTCTGGCGGGCAACGGTGTAGAGGCCGAAGGCCAGCACCTCGTCGCGCTCGACTTTCATCGGCGTGATCCAGCATTCGTTGCGGTTCCACCAGTCGTTGACGGCGAAGGTGTCAAGCTCCTCGAAGGGCGCTTTGCGATACGCTTCTGTGGCCTCTTGGGCGGGACTTTGTCCTGCTAGGCAAGTGGCGAAGAGCAGAGTTGTGATGCTCTTTTTGAGTTCCATCTGAAAGCCGATCAATTGTTGAAGCCGTCGATGAGGCCGAGGTCGTCTACGTTTGCATTTCCGTCGTCGAAGATGGGAGAGAGTTCGGCGATGGCGGCATGGGTGGTTGTTGAGACGTCCGAGAGTACGGTTAGACGTAGGAAAAGCGTGGATACGGATTCCTTGAACTTGATTTGCTGAACCTCTTTGCTGTTGGGAAGGGTGCCGCTTGAGGCCGTTTTCCAGTTCTTACCATCGAGGCTGGTTTCGATTTTGTAATCGGCGACGCGGGCTCTCTCGCTGTTTTGGCGAGGAAGGTACTTCAAGCCTGCGACCTTGAGTTGTTCCTTCATGGCAATTGTGATGACGTAGGGATGCTTGGTGTCCTTGTCGTTCCAATCGCTGTGCCAGAAGGTGTCGGCCTTGCCATCGAAGAGCTTGTTGAAGTCGTGGTTCGGATGGCTGGTACCTCGGCTGAGCTCGAAGGTGTAAGGCTTCACTTGGAAGAAACTAGCGAGTGTTTTAGCGTCGATTTCGAAGTCAGGCGCGAAGGCCTTGCCGCCGATGTAGTCCAAGAGGGATGCCTTGAGCTGGCGGGCGACGATGCGACGCTCGGGATCGGAATCGAGGTCGAGGGTACAGACGAAGAGCTTGCCGGGACCAACCTTGGCTTCCCACATGATGGCGGGGAGGCTGTTGCGATTGTACTTGTCGATGAATTGCATGACCGGCTCGAAATCAGGACCGAGGGAGTCGGCGGTGATGGAAGTCGAATCCGCGAGCAGCTCCCACCATTGCCAGTCGGTGTGGGTGTCGGTGGGGAAGGATTTAAAGGCCGGGTGGTCGCTATCGATGAGCGTTCCCAGCGAGCCGGCTTGATTCGGAAAGTGTAGTGGACTCCAGAATACAGGTATGAAACGACCGGCCAGTGGGTTGGTTAGTTCTTCCACGGAGGGGAGGAAGAGCACGTTCTCGCCGGCGGCAAGGGCGTCGAAGAGCGGCTTGCCGTAGCGGCGAATGACGGTGACGTTTTCGGGAGTCGTTTCGGCGTTGTTGGGGTAGACCCAGATGTTCCAGGCGTTTTTGTAGTCCGTGCCTTTGAGGGCGACTTCGACGCTGAGCTTGGTGGCTTCCTTGATAGACTTGAGCGGAGCCTCGATCTGACCGAGGTCGTGCCCGTTTCCGAGAGGGACGTTACGAGATGGGAGGTTTGCCTTGGCGACGGTTTTGCCGTCCTCGGTTTTGAGTGACCAGGAGATCTTCGCGTTCTTGAGGGTGGCGTCGGAGAAGTTGGCGATCTCAATGGAAGCAGTAAAAGTCTCGTCGTTGCTCCAAGCCATCTTCGGCATTTTGATGAGAGGTACGACGGGAGAGGTGAATTGGCGGAACTCTTCTGGAGTGACCAATCCCTTGGACTCCCAAAAGGCGTCGAGGACGCCTACGGTGGCGGTGCTTTGGCCGGGGAAGTCGTTGAGATTCAAAAGTTGGATACCGGAGAGGTCCTTGGTACGCAGGGCGCGTTCGATGTCTTCCTTGTAGAGGATGACGGCGAGCTTGCCGGAGTTGAGCGTGTAGTCGTCGGCCTTGTCGAGTCGGCCTTTCTTTTCGAGATCTTCTTTGATGGCTTCGAAGTTGAGGGCGCGAAGGTTGCCGTCGTATTTTGGGAGTTCGGAGAGATTTGGATACACGTTGTATTGTCCGACTTCGTGGGTGATGAGGGGGACGTCGATGCTGGACATGCCTTCCGCGTAATTGCTGTCGGTGGTAGGCCAAGTTGTATTGATAAAGCCCTGACCGCGTACCCAGCCGGTGTTGCTGCGTTGGGTGATGAAGATGTCGTCCTCCGGGCCTTCCTTCGCTCCGCGTTCGGAGAAAGAATAGGTGGTGCTGGTGTAGAGCAGGTGAGGCGCTTTTTCGCGTAGGCGGCGGATGAGGCCGTCTAGGTAGGAGTAGTCGCCCGTCAGCTCGTTGCCCATGCTGAAGAAGACGAATGACGGGTGGTGGGCGTACTCGCGCAAGATGCGGTAGCCTTCCTCTTCGAGCCAGGCGTCTACCACGGGATCCTGGCCGTTTTTAAAGGTCCAGTTCGGGAGTTCCGGTTGGAGGTAGACACCGAGTTTGTCGGCGGACTCGAAGGCGGCTGCCGGCGGGCACCAGGAGTGGAAGCGCACGTGGTTGAGTCCGTAGTCGCGTACGGTTTGGAAGATTTTGTCCCAGCTGGCCACGTCCGTGGGCGGGTAGCCGGTCTTGGGAAAGATAGCGCAGTCGAGAGTGCCGCGCATGAAGGAGACGTTTCCGTTTATGGTGACGTGGCGCTCGTCGGTAAGGATTTCGCGGATACCGGATACGATGCCTTCGCTGTCGGAGAGCTTTCCGGCGGAAAGTTGTGCCTCGAAGCTGTAGAGCTGCGGGTTGAATTCGGACCAACGGTTCAGCTTGTCGGCGGGGAGGGTGGCGGAGTGATGAGATGTTCCGGCGGGCGCGGTGAGAGAGAGTGAGGTGGAGGCGACGGTCTTGCTCTTTCCCTCGGGGGCCGCAGAGAGCTGGATGTTGGTTTTCTGCTCTTTGCCAGTGGTGTTGGAGAGTTCGAAAGTGACGTGTACCTTGCCATCGATGGGTTGTGGTTCGACGGAGAGTTTTGCGATGGAGAGAGGGGCTTGCTTGCGCAGTTCGATGCTGCCGAGGATGCCGTTCCAGATGGTTTGCGTCTGCTCGGTGTAGGCGTGGCCAAGGGTGCCGATGTCGACTTGCATACGATTGTCGATACGGACCATGAGGGTGTTTTTGCCGGGCTTTAGCTTGGTGCCGAGGTCGAAGCGGTGTGGGGCGATGAGCGAGTTTTGGGTGTCGATCTTTTCGCCGTTGAGCCAGACGTCACTGCGCCAGAGCACGCGTTCGAGCAAAAGCTCCACGGGAGCGTTGGCCCAAGACTCGTCCACTTCGATTTCGCGCGAGTACCAAGCGGCCCCGATGTAGCTGTTCCGTTGATGGAGGTACTCGAAGACTTGTTTGGTGAGGGCTGGTTCGAGGGCGAGGGGCGTGCCGAGTTCCGCTTCGCCGATGGTGCCGGGAAGGGTGATCGGACTCGACTTTAGGTCTTTCGGCCAGCGGGTGGGCTCCACTTGGTCGTCGGTGTCGAGGCGAACTTCCCAGGTTCCGGAAAGGTCGATCGTATCTTTGGCGTGCGCCACGTAGTTAGCGATGATGGCAATGGAAATGGCGACGGTGCAGCGAAGGCAAAGTAAGAGCTTCGTTTTCATAAGCGTGTTGGGAAAGGGGGATTCAGGGAGTAGTGGATGCCTGCTGGGACAGCAGGCGCCACCTTTGGGGGCTAGGTGAGTTCGCGTTCGATGTCTTCGAGGGACTTGCCTTTGGTTTCCGGTACTTTCAAAGCGAATACGAAGAATCCGACGGCGCAGATAATTCCGTAGAGCCAGAAGGTGCCGGAGGCGCCGAGGGCTGCGTTGATGGGCGGGAAAGTTTGCACGAGCAGGAAGTTGGCGATCCAGAGACTGGATACGCATATAGCCATGGCGGCACCGCGGACGCGATTGGGAAAGATCTCGGAAAGGAGTACCCAAGTGATAGGGGCCAGAGTCATGGCGTAGCAAGCGATGGCGGCAAGCACGATGACGAGTACGAATACGCCTTGCACTTCGAAGAGGTAGAGGGCTCCCATGATGGCGTAGATTACGGCAAGGCCTCCGGCGCCGATGAGCATGAGCGGGCGGCGTCCTAGCTTATCGACTACGGAAATGGCGACGAAGGTGAAGACCAGGTTGACGCCACCGGTCCAAACGATGTTGGTCATTTGGTCACTTAGGTCGTAACCGGCGGAAGCGAAGACTTCGCTGGCGTAGTAGAAGATGGTGTTGATGCCGCACCACTGTTGGAACATGGCGATGAAGACGCCGAGGAGGACCACTCCGAAGAGCTTCTTTTGCAGCAGGTCGCTGAAGCGGAAGCCTTCGGTGTCTTTGGACAGGGTTTTGCCGATGTCGTCGACTTCGAAGTCCGAGTATGCCTTGCCACCAATTTTTTCCAGAATGGAGGCCGCTTCGGCGCCTCGCTTTTGCTTGATCAACCAGCGAGGCGATTCCGGTATGAAGAAGGCCAATACAAGGAAGGCGGCAGCGGGCAGTGCTTCGGCAGCGAACATCCAACGCCACCCCTGTTGCCCGTTCCAAGAGTCGAGAATGAGCTCCGCGGTGGCGTCGGTATCGATGGGAGCGTAGTTGTAGATACCCAGGTTAACCAGCTGGGCAGCCAGTACGCCGATGACGATGGTGAGTTGGTTAATGGATACGAATTTGCCGCGCATGCTGGAGGGCGAGACTTCTGCGATATACATCGGCGACACGTTGGAAGCGAGGCCGATGCCGATACCGCCAAGGATGCGGGCGATGACGAATCCAGTTAGAGAGCCGGCCAAGGCGGTCCAGATTGCCGATGCGGTGAACATGACGGCGGCCAGGATTAGGATACGTTTACGGCCGATTCGGTCGGTGATCGCACCTGAGAGTATGGCGCCTGCCAAGCAGCCTAGCAGGGCGGAACCTGCGGCCCAACCCGCCATCCAAGCGTTGGCCTCGCCAGTGAGCCCGAAGTAAGGTTCGTAGAAGGCGCGGGCCCCGCCGATGACGACCCAGTCGTAGCCGAAGAGCAGTCCGCCCATGGCGGCTACGAGCGAGATGCAGAAGATGTATTTACCGTTGAAGGAGTGGTTTGTTTGCACGGGGTTTTTAAGGGGTGACAGTTGATGCGTTGGGTAGGAACTGCTGCAGGATCGCTCCACGGTGGAAGGGGGCGGCTTCGAGGAGTTTTTCGAAAGCGGCCGCCGCTTTTTCCGTTTCGCCCAGACCGGTGTAACCGAGAGCGGAGATGAAGAGGCAGTGGATGCGGTTTTGCTCGTTCAAGTCTTCATCGAACACGAGGAAGTCGGGAAGGGAAACGGCAAAGTAGTCCATCTTAACGTCGTCGTCGATATGCTCCTCGGCGTAGCTGACCAAGCGCTCGAAGATGGTTTGCGCTTTTTCGTGTTGCCCGAGCTTTTCGTTGGCGAGCCCTTGGAAGTAGATGCTTTCCGGCGGCTGGTCGTTGTAGTACATGGCGGAGGTTGGCTCCGATAGGCCGGTCGAGGCGGTCTTGAAGCAGGTTTGCGCCTTTTCCGTTTCGCCTAGGCCTTCGTAGGCGCAGCCCATGAAGTAGAGGACGTCGTTTTCCTGAGCCCCGTGCAGCTTGCCTTCGCCCAAGTTGTCTGGATAGCTTCGCGTCTTTTCCAAGTGGGCGAGCGCGTCGGCGAACTTGCCTTCTTGCAAGGCTTGCTTGGCGAGGCCGATCAAGCTGGCGGTGAACTGGTAGGCGACCTTGCCTTCTCCGCCTTCCCACGGATGGAAGTTTCGAGACTCGAGGATTTCCAGGGCGTCGCTGTAGCGGCCTTGTATGTTGTAGAGCGATACAAGTTCAACGGTTTGGTCGTCGCGCTCGAGCACGAGCTCGCGTTTCGCTTCCATGGCGGCGAGGCGTTCCTCGAGGGAGAAGCCCGTTTTCTTGCGGAGCTGGTCGAGCTCGAAGAAAATGCGAGCATCGTCGGAGGCCAGGTTGAACGCGGTCTCCAATCCTTGCAGGGCAGCTTCGGAATGTTGGCGTTTGTTCATGTAGGCGAGCCCAAGGTTGCGCCATGGGATAGCAAAATTCGGGTCGAGTTCGACGGAGCGTTCCCAGCTGGAGATAGCGTCGTCGTACTGGCGGCGTGAATACCAGAAATTTCCGAGGTAGTAGGGGGCTTTAGCGTCCTCCGCGTCGCATTCGATGGCGGCACTGAGGGCTGCCACAGATTCAAAGCGATTCGGGAAACAGTAGTCGGGCGAGGCAATAGAGGCTTTTTCGAAGGCTTCGCTCGCTGCCTTTTGCTTGCCGCGCTTGAGCTCGATCCAACCGGCGTAGTAGTTGACCATCGGGTAGTCCTGCGGCGCTTCTGAGAGCAAGGTAACGGCTTCCTCGAAGAAGCCGGCTTCCGCGTAGTCGAGGGCGATTTCAATGTAGTTGTGTACGTATCCACGAATCAGCGACGTGAATTCGCTTTCGCCGGTGAGCAGAAGCTTTTCGCGCAGGGCACCGAACTCGATGGCGTCGTGGGAAAGGGCCACTTCGATTTCGGCTTTAGCTTCCTGCTCGCGATCCAGCTGACGCAAGACCGCGATTTTTAGGTGACGGGCCTTGTGGTGGTGGATGTTGCGGCTGAGGGAGCGGTCAACTTGCTCGAGGGCTTGTTCGAAGTCGCCGTCGAGACAGGACAAACGGGCTAGCTCGAAGTATCCGGCGCACTGCCAGGCATCGTTCCAAACCGCCTTGTGCAAGGCGTCGAAGGCAGCTTGCAGCTTGCCTTGGCGCTTCAGGGCGAGGCCGAGGTTGTAGTAGGCTTCGCCGTCGTAAGGGTTCGGGTTGCGCAAGGTTTGGCGCTCCACGGCTTTGCGGAAATAGGGTTCTGCGGCTTCCGGCTTTCCGGAGCGCAGGAGCAGGAGTCCCATAGCGTTGTTGCAGCGGCTGTCGCCTGGATCGCGACGAAGGGCTTCCTCGTAGTAGGGCTCGGGACGGTAGGTGGCGTGACGGTATTGCTCGAGGTGCAGGCCGTTGAGGAAAAGCTCCTCGTTGGATTCGATGTCCTGCGGCGCCTTGGCGGGCGTGGCGGGAGCGGGCACGTCCGGCTTTTCGTCGGACAGCGGAGTGAAGCTGAGCTTCCGCTTGGCTGAGCGAACGGTGAGGGTGAAATCTTGGTCGGCGAGCGCTTCGTTGACGGCAAGGGTTTCGACGAACGGGGAGGTAGGATCAAGTTCCAGTTCCTTCTGCCAAATCTGGTCGCCCTTAGCGGTGAGCGTGACGGTGACCTTGTCCTTAGAAGTTAGATACACGCCGATTCTGGCGGAGTTGCCGTTACGGTCGAGGCTGAGCGCGCCGCTCTTGTCGGCGTTGCTGGCCGGTCCGATGCCCTTGTAGGGCATGAAGATCTGGGTGAAGCGCTTTTCTTCGCCCGGCATGAGCCAAGTGAAATCAGGCTGGTTGTCGGTGTAGGCGCCGCACATGAGCTCGATGTAGGGGCCGTTTTCGTCTGTGAGCTGGCGATCCCACACGCGACCGAAGTCGCCGTTGCCCCAGGTCCATTGCTTCTTGCCCGGAACGACGTGGTGGTTGGCGACGTGCAGCATGCCCGCTTGCGGACCATGGTCGTAGCAGCCCACGAAGTCGAAGTCCGAGTGGTAGGCCATGTAGGAGGTCGGCACTGGGATGTTCTTGTAGCGGGAAATGTCGGTGCCGGGAGAGTAGTCCATCTTGTAGTACTCGCCGGTAGCGATCGGGAAATCGGATACGGCTCGTTTGCCGTGGTCCATGACCGCGTGGACGTCGGGCGGGAATACGGATTGGTAGTCGTCGTTGACGGCGACGGCTGGGTTGGCCCACCAGAGGAAAGTCTGCGGTTCGCTGGTGCGGTTGTAGAGGCGGACGTCCAGTTCGAGGTAGGACTTTCCTGGATACAGGCGGAAGCCGACGAGGGCCTTTGTGCGGAACATACGTTCGATTTCGCCTATCCAGACCGTTGCGGATCCGTCGTCGTGCTTTTCGAGGCGATGGTCGGTCGGGTCGAAGGTGCTGGGGCGGTGGTGTTGCGGCCAGTTGAACTCGATGCCGCCGGAGATCCAGGGACCGGTGAGTCCGACGAGAGCGGGCTTGATGACGTCGTTTTGGTAGACGAAGTGATAGTCGTTGGTCTTGTCGTAAGCAGAGTGGACGCGGCCACCCAATTCAGGAAGCAGCATGACCTTGATGTATTCGTTCTCTAGGTACACGGCTTGGTAGTCCTTGTCCTGCTTCTCGTCGAAAATCTTCTCGATGACCGGATGCGGGTAGACGGCGCCGGAGCTGCCTTGGTAGACGCGCTTCTCGAGAAACATCGGATTGCGGTTGGGCTTTCCGATTCCGTAAGTCGGGAGGGATACGGTTTCCTCCCAGATTTCGACTGATTTGAAAGTGCTCATGCGATTAGTTGTAAAATTAGGTTGGGTCGCCTGAGGGGCTGTAAGTGGGCGATAGGACAATATTAGCCTAAATGATGCTGGTGTTGAATGGCCTAAGGTGCGTTTTTGGATGGATTATATTGCCCTTTCGGGTTTTCTCCGCTCTAGGGTTGGCTTCCCCACCAACTGGGGTTGGGCTTCCAGTTCTCGTCTAGAATTTGGGCAGCGGCCTTCTCTTGCCGTTCTTTAGCGGGGCCAGGGATACGCTTTTGAGCCTGCTGGAAACGTTCTTCGTCGAAGTTTTTGTTGGGGAAAGGCATCTTGGCTTTCATCTCGTCCAGCCATGCGAGCAGCTTTCGCTCCAGCTGCTGGGCGTGTTCTGGATACATGGCGGAGAGGTCGGAGCGTTCGCCTGGATCCTCGTCGAGGCGGTAGAGCTGCGAGTTGTCGGTTTCGTGGAAGAAGAGGAGTTTCCATTGTCCCTCGCGGATGATGGAAACCGGGTCGCCGCCTTGGTTGCCGTAGTGCGGGTAGTGCCAGTAGAGTGGGCGTGCGGGAGTTTTTTCGCCTTTCAAGGCAGGGGCCAAACTGATGCCGTCGCGGTGTTCCTCGGGGCGAGCCGGGAGGCCTGCCAAATCGAGAATGGTAGGATAGACGTCCATGCCGATGGCCGGCAGGTCGCTCACGGATCCGGCAGGTATGTTGCCGGGCCAGGAGATGAAATAGGGGACGCGTATGCCGCCCTCCCACTGGTAGCCTTTTCCGCCGCGCAGCGGCAGGGCGCTGGTGGCCCAGTGGTCTCCGGAGGCGACGCCGCCATTGTCGGATGTGAAGACAACGATGGTGTTTTCGGATAGACCATTTTTCTCGAGGGCTTCCATGACGATGCCGACGGCTTGGTCCATGGCTTCGATCATGCCGCCGTAGATTGGGTTGTCTTGTACGATGCGGATGGGATTGCGGGCTTCGACTCCCATGCGGTGGGTCGGCTGGGGCTGCTTTTCGGCCTTGTCGCGGTACTTGCTCCAGAGCGCTTCCGTGGTTTGGGCGGGGCCGTGCACGGAGTAGAAGCAGAGGGTGGCAAAAAAGGGCTGGTCCGCGTTTTCCTCGATGAACTGAGCGGTTTCGCGGCCGAGGCGCAGCGGCAGGTATTCGCCGTCCGGGCCGTCTTCGAGACGCGGATTTTGGTAAGGCGAGAAGTAGCCGCCCGGAGGACCTCCGCGGTCAAAGCCGCCTTTGTTGATGTCGAAACCGTGGTGTTCCGGCCAATCGCTTTCGCGGTCGCCGAGATGCCATTTGCCTGCGAAGAAGGTGGCATAGCCCGCTTCCTTCATGGCCTCGGCGATGGTGGTGCGCTCGTGCGGGAGTTCGTGCTTGTAGGTAGGCGGGAGCATGGCGGTATTGCGTTTCCACTCATCTTCCTCCGGGGCGCCGATCCAGTCGGTGATGCCGAGCCGGACAGGTGACTGGCCGGTCATCAGGCTGGCCCGCGATGGGCTGCAGACTTGGCAGGAGGCGTAGCCGTTGGTGAAGCGCGCTCCCGAGTTGGCCAAGCGGTCGAGATTCGGGGACTCGTAAAAAGTGCTGCCCTGAACGGACAGGTCCTTCCAGCCAAGGTCGTCGGCGACGATGAGAACAACGTTTGGACGCTTTTGCTCTGCATGCGTAGCGGAATTTAGAATACTGGTGGCGAGGATTGCGGCCAAGGTGATGAGTGATCTTCTTTTAGACATGAGAAAAGACGATTGTTGGTTTGGGCTTCGGCGTTGCACTATTCGACGGGCGATACGCTGAGGCGGTAAAATTTTTGTTGGTCGGGATTTAGTTCGAGGGTGACGATATCGGAGTTCTCGCCAGTTATTTGCTCCACGATTGAGAGGCTGTCGCTTTCGATGCTCCACGTTTGTTCTCCGCGATAGAGGCGATGGCCGCTCGCCGACCAGTTCTCCAGATCGCTGGAAGTGAAAATCTCGAGTATCAAGTCCGAGGCTTCCGGATTGAGTTGGAGGGACCAGGTGGGATTTCGTTGGACGCTGTAGACCCGAGAAGCGTTGTCGGGTAAAAGCGGGTGGGTGCCGGTGGCGTATTCAAAAAGGTTGGACGCTTGGTCGCGATCGGGGTCGGCGTCGTAGCTTTGATTTTCTGCAGCTTGGTCGCCGAGATAAGTTTCCACCCACTGAGCCCAAGGGCTGGCGTCGTAGACGAAGGTAGAGATGGAGCGAGGCGGCAGGGCGATCTGTTCTGTGGCTGAAACTTGGCCTAGGAAACGGAGGTCGCGTTCGCGGTCGGTAAGGTAGACTTTTGCCTTTGCGAAAGCCGTATCCGAAAGGTCTATACGTGTGGGCTTTTCCTGGTAGGACATGTTCATCATGACGACAACGAGCTTTCGCTCGTCGGGGGAGAGGAAAGCGGATCCGAATAGACCGGATGGGTCGTCCGCATTTCCCAGCTCGATGCGCCGGTAGCCAGGACGCACGAAGCGGCTGAAGTTTCCGAGGGTCCAGAGCGACTTGTGAGCGGCATAAGTGCCCGGAATTCGTAGGTCCAGTTCCCCTTCCGGCGGTTCGATGCGAATCAGGGCGAAGCGGTTTTTGTGTCCGTAGCGCTCCGGGCCCACGGTGGACCAGAACGCCCAGGATACGGCGTTGGCAGCGACGAGGTCGGCTTGCAGGACCTTGGCGTGAAATAGGGCGATATCGGTGTAGCTGTCGGGGGTGTCTTCCGTGATCTTGTCGATTCCCAGCAGGCTGTACTCGGTTTGGCGGAAGGAAAGACCAAGGGCTTCGGTTTGCTCGCGAATCGCTTCCCGCAGTTCGATGAGTTGTTGGTTGTTGTTGTAGGTCCAATAGGAGTGGGCAGCGAATTGGGGCGCGACCTTCGAAAGGTTGCCCACGTAGCTGGGACTATCTGGGGAGAAGAGGGCGGGGAGGTTGCCCGGGTTTCCGTGGCTGCCGGTGAGGGCATAGTCGTACTGGGGAGCCTCATCCAGTATGATCTGGGTGGATACGCCGTCGCGATTGAAAGCAAGGTCGAGCTCCTGGGTGACGCGAGCCGCGTTCTCCTGCGACCAGTAGGATCCTTCCTGGGTATTGCCGTTCCAGTTGTAGTTGGGTTCGTTGAGGGGACTGAGGTAGTCGAAGGGAAGCCCTTCGTCCTGGTAGTGTTTCATGACGGTGGAGAGGAAATTGGCGAATTCGTCGTAGGCGTCCTCTTTCAGGTTGGTGACACGGGTCTGACCTTCGCTGAGGTGGCCGAGACCGTTTTTCGTCATCTGCACGGGAGGGCTGACGGAAAAGGCGGTTTTCTTCTCGACGCCATAGTCCCAGGCTTTGCGGAGGAACCATTGCACGCCTGCTTGCTTAGACCAATCGTAGGTGCCGTCGTCGTTGAGGTAGCCTTCGGTGCGGCGGTTGGGATCGACGATTTGGGACGCTTCGCCCTGCTCGAAAGTGCCAGCTCCGATGTAGAAACGGATGAGGGAAAATCCAACACCGAGCGGGTTTCCATTTTCATCCATATCTTTTGAATACAGAAGTTTTGCGATTTCTTCTCGGGTGGATTCGGGCCAGTGCTTTCCCAACCATTCCATATTCCAGCCGGTGGAAGACCCGATGCTCTCGATGGTTTGGTAGCGTTGCTCTGGTTGAACGCTGATGGTCTGAGCGGAGGTTTCGACCGTGGTGGCAAAGTTTCCGGCGAGGTAGGAGCGATGGTAGTGGCTGGAGCCAAGGAGATTGGGCGGTTGGGAAATTTCGGAACCTAGCGGGCCCCAAGCGGGAATCGCATCGCCCGAAACGTAGGGAGCAAAAACTGTGGCGAGGGCGTTGGGATCGCTATTTAAAAAAGGGTCGCCTCCGGCGAACACCTCGGCGGCAATGAGGTAGGTTTTGCCGGCCTCAATAGAGACCGGCGTATCCAATTTTACCCAACGGCAGGCATAGGAATAGAGTGTCTCATTGCCCGCAGGAATGGTTGCGGTGGCGGACGCTTGGCCGGTGGCAAGATCGAAGAGGGCGACTCGGTGGGAGCTGAGAAGTCCGTCGCCGTGCGCGTCATAGAAGCCGAGGTGGGTGATGGACGCGTCGGCTGCGGCAGTGAAGCGGGTGCCGACGACGTTGTTGGCGTTCGAGCGTTCGGGACCTCGGTGGTAGGCCATGAAAGGGGAAAGCGATGCGTGGCAGGCTAGGCTAAGAGCGGCGCTCGCGGCGGCGAGTAGCGCGAGTTTTTTCAGCATGTTTTTTTGGGGGGGTGCGGGCGGTGGTTTGGTGGGAGCCAATCTCATGCATAGCGGACCGGGTGGAACCGGTCCCTCCAGGGAATACCGTTTTTCGTTAATAGTTGGACTTGGAGAAACCCATAAGGAAGCCCGCGAGCGACGACTGCGATTGCTGCGGGCTTCTTGGGAAAGATATGTAGTGCCTCGCTCACTACGACGGGTGAGCGAGGCAGTTGAGGGCTACATTCTGAAGTTTACTGTGAAGATCACGCGTCGTGGTTCGAAGAAGCTGGCAGCGTCGATTATGGATGGATCGCTGTATGGGTTTCTCTCGTTGGCGTTGTTCGCGTTTTCGATAGGAATGGTCGCGTAGCGGATCGGAATGATGCCGTCTTGCTCGAACAAGTTGCTCACGTTGAGGCCGATGTCCCAAGCGACCTTGTCGAAGAGCTTCTGGGAGAATTTGTAGGAGAGGCGGAGGTCGACGTATTCGAGAGCTTCGCCCTTCAAGACGTTCCCGTCTTGGTCCACGCCGACGATGTTGGCGCTGTTGTAGCGGACGCCGCCGCCTACGGATAGGCCGTCCATGGGGCCGTCCTTGAAGTCGTAGGTTGCGAATAGGTTGGCCTTGTACTTGCGAAGGCCACGACCGATTTCCTCAGCGATGCGGTGACCTTGCACATCGTCGGACCATGCGAGGAAGAAGCTTTCCGCAGACTCGCCGACGGTTTGGTCTCCGACAGGATCGCGAATTTCGGTGTCGAGTCCTTCAGCTTGGGTGCTGGGAAGGGAAAGGAACCAGTTGCGGTAGTTTTCGATGAGGCGGTCCGCGTCGACGTAGGTGTTGAAGCGATCGCGATTGGTGATCGAAAAGTTGGCTTGCATGCGGAAGTTGGGCGTGAGGTTGCCGGTGACGCTCAACTCGTAGCCGTCCGACTTGTCGTCGAGGAGAGTGCCTTGCACGTTGTCGAGGGTGCGTAGGTCTTTTGTGGCTACATCGATGAGCCCCTTGGTTTCCATAGCGGAAAGCAGCTGGTTTACTTGTCCGGTAGTGATGCCGTATCCGTAGGACCAGTTCGCTTGGCCGATGTTCTCGGCTTCGAAGTAGGTGAGGCGACCGTTGATCTTACCGTCGAACAAGTCGAACATGACGCCGGTATCCCAGCCTTGACCTTCGGTGGGATCAGGCGTGACGGAGGGGATTTCGCCGTCGGGACTGAGGTCGCGTGGCAGAACGTTGATGAGATAGTCCGGATTGTTGGTGTTATCCGACTGGTTGTAGAATACGCTGAACTTTTCGTTTACGTGGTAGACGGCGCCAGCAGTGATGGTGGGAGCGCTGTTGCTCTTGTCGTTCGGGCTGGTGTAGTCGATCTCATAGTAGAACGGACGGATGACGTCGTAGGTCGAGTAGTCGATCTTGTCGTAGCGGTATCCAAATGTGGTTACAAGGTCGCCGCCGAGCCAGAAGCTTTGGGCTGCGATGAGGGCCGCGGTCTTGTCGAAGGTGTCGTCGTTTTGAGCGGAGTGGTGCTTACGCCAGTCGTAGGCGACGGCCGAACCGCTGGTAGGACCGTTGATGACGGAACTGCTCATGACGTCTTCCCAGCTCGGGATGTGGAAGTTCTCCCAGTCGCCAAGCTCGGGGAAGTACTGGCGGAAGCTTCCGCGGTAGATTCCGTTGGTCGGGTCGGTGGTGTTGCCTAGGATGTCCGGGCTGACGATGTAGAGGGCTTCGTTGGTGAACTTGACCTTTTCTTCGGCGATGGACGCCATGGCGACGAAGTTGTGGCGTGAGTTCTCTAGGTCGAGCTTGTAGGAAGCCGTTGCCCGCAGGGTGTTTTCCGAAATGTCTCTGGTGCGACGGTCCCAGCCCCCTTCGAGGTAGTATTGGCCCGCGTAGGGATTTTCGGCGCCGCCGAGGCTATTGGCGTTTGGATCGCGGCGGATTTCCGAGTTTCCGCTCCAGTGGCTAACCCATTCGGAGTCTTGGTGGCGGGCTGCCAGTTCGAGGAAAAAGTCGTCGCCGATCTTTTGCTCGTAGTAGGCGGAGAGAACCTCGAGGTCGAGGAAACGTTTACCACCTGTACCGGAGGTAACGACGGAGGTGGGGACCACGTCGGGATCTGCCACCGCGGACGCGGATTGCGCTTCGCGCCACCAGGTCGTGTAGTTGTTGTTGTAATAGTCGGCGGCTTCGTAGAACCAGTTGTCGGTCCTCATTTGAGACTTGGTGTCGACGACAGTGCCGTCGTTACCGACGTAGTTGAGGACGTGAGCGCCCCACCACTGGCTACGATTGATGCCAGGAGTCACGGCGTTCCAGTGGCCGCTTTGCAGCAAGGTGCCGTCCCATTGCGAGTAGTCGTCGCGCATCTGGTAGGGGCGACCTACGATGTCGTCTTGGGAGACGATCTCGTATTCAGCTCGCAACTTCGCGTTTTGATTGAAGTTGAAGGTTCCCGCGATGTGGGCGCGGCGATCCTCTTCACCGAGGTTGTAGCGCCAGTCGTCCGAATCCTCGACGAGGAAATTGGTTCTGATTGCGAATTTGTCATCGATGATGACCTGATTGATATCGGCGCTCGCCCGCTTGAAGTTCTCGGAGCCGAAGCGGAGTTGCAGGTGGGCGAAATCTCGATTCATGCCAGCCTGCTTTGTAGTGGAATTAATGATACCACCGGCTTCGCCGACTCCGAACAATAGCGAGTTGGGGCCGCGGGACTCGTCGAGACGTCCGATGTTGTAGACGTCGATCGGCATGCCGTAGTTGAAGAAATTCTGGGCGCGGGTCGAGCCGAGTCCACGCACGCGGAAATTCGCGGCAGGGCGGGAGTCGACGACGTTGTTGCCGCCGGGATTCTGGCTGTTGTCGCCGATGTCGAGCTCGGCGCTGGGAGAGTAGGCGAGGATGGACTTGAGGTCGGTGGCGCCGATGTCTTCGAGAAATTGCTCGGTGTAACCGGTAACGGTTGCGGCGACGTCCTTCATCTCGGAGTTCAGGCGGGTGCCGGCGAGGGTGTTGGACGCGCGGTAGCCGGAGTCTTCCGATCCGTCGACGGTGAAGGGGCTGAGTTCGAAGACCTCATCCTCCTCGCTTTCTTGGGCAAAGGAAAACAGCGGCAGGGAAAGGATTGCTAAGGGGCATAGAATCCCACGCAAGAGCGGGATACTCGTGCTGGAGGTATTCAGTTTGGTTTGAGTTTGCATAGGTTTCATGGGTTTTTGTGAGCCTGTTTAACTCGATGGGCGTGGGGTGGCAGGTGTTGACCGACGGGAGACCTTTCGCGTTGAGCGATATCCGGCAGCCTGAATCGAGGTTTATTGGGGGGCGGTCGGTGGCTAGCATAACTCTTGTTGCAGAAAAACTGAATGGACGATCAATTGGATTCTAATGGATTATTTTGCACAGAAAGAGAAGTTCAGAGAGACTATTACATGGAGTGATGTATAAATGAGTATTTGGATGTGTATTTGACTTTTATCACCTCAATATGAAATGTCGTTCTTGCTCAATTAGCGAGGGTCCTCCTGTTCAAGGCATGTTTTCGGGCTTTGATGGATTTGCTATCAGCTTATAATAAAGGGATTTTGGACCTGTTCTCAGGAGGGGGTCGCTCTCGAAGCGGAATTCAGATCGTTTTCTGGTGGACAAGGATTGGAATAAATTGTCCTAGTTGTACGCCATTCTAGTTATGGATAACTTAAACGAAGCGGAACCAGAGAGCCCTGCTTCCTCCGATGACGCGCTCACGCGCATGGAGGGGTTTCGCGGACAAAAGCTGATCCGTATTCCGGCGGATCTGGAGCGCAGTTTCGCTGAGGGGCAGATGTCGAGGCAGCTCTACTTGACGGACATCGGATTTTACCCGCCGGTGGACAAGCATCGCGTCGAGCGGGAGTCGCCGCTGGAGAGCCACGTGCTGATTTATTGCGTGGGAGGAGAGGGATGGTGTCGCTTGGGGAATCGGCGTCAGAGCTTGAAGCGTCACAGCTTCGTGGTCTTGCCCGCCGGCGAAGCCCATGCTTACGGAAATCGATTGGGCGAATCCTGGGAGATATACTGGGTGCATTTCAAGGGCGAGCAATCGAGTCTGATGGCGGAGCGCTTGTGCGATGGCCGTTTCGGAACGGGGATATTGCTCTCTCCCCGCCGGGAGTTGCTGCAACTGTTCCAGCAGACGATTTCCGACTTGGAGCAGGAGGCTTCGAGAGAGGCCTATTCTTTTGCCAATGCCCGGCTGTGGCACCTTCTTGGCGACATGGTTTATCGCCGCCGCTTTGACTTGGGAGGAGAGGGTCGAGCGATCGATCGTTCCTTGGAAATAATGAAAGCGCGAGTCGAAGAGTCGATTTCTCTAGCGGACCTGAGCAGAGAGGTTGGGCTTTCGAGCACCTACTTCTGCCGCTTGTTCAAAAAGCGCATGGACCAGGCGCCGATCGACTACTTCATTCGGCTGAAGATCCAACGTGCGTGCCAGTATTTGGATTTTAGTGACATGGCGGTACAAGAGGTGGCGATGGCTCTTGGTTACGAGGATCCGTATTACTTTTCGCGCGTGTTTAAGCGGATCATGGGAGTGTCACCCTTGCAGTACCGGAAGGGGAACCAGCACTAGAGCGTGTCTTTCTTGACGGACGTGCTAGGGTGGTGAGGCATGGGATCCGTCGACTATTGGATAGTAGGAGCTTATTTGGTGGGCCTTCTTGGCTGCGGTTTTGTGCTGGCTCGGAAGGCGAGCCAAAACTCAGAGGCGTATTTTCTGGGGGACCGGAATCTGCCATGGTGGGCGCTCGGCGCTTCTGGAATGTCGAGCAACTTGGATGCTGCGGGAACGATGACGATCGTAACCCTGCTGTACTTGTTCGGGGTGCACGGTTTCTTCATCGAGATGCGAGGTGGCGTGGTGCTACCGATAGCCGTGTTTATGGCATTCATGGGCAAGTGGCATCGCCGTAGTGGAGTCGTAACTACAGCGGAATGGATGGGCCTGCGTTTCGGAAGCGGGTTCGGTGGCAAATCGGCCCGAGCCTTGGCGGCCTTGACCTATCTGGTAATCACAGTGGGGATGATCGTCTTCTTTTTGGCGGCGGCAGGTAAGTTTCTGTCTACGCTGCTGCCGTTCGATGCGACGACCTGTTCGGTTGGCATGGCGACGATCGCCTTGGTCTACACCTTGCTAAGTGGGTTGTATGGGGTGGTTTGGACCGACGTACTGCAAGGCTTTTTGATAGCGGGAGCAGCGGTCTATGTCGCGGTGCGCGGCGCTCTGCTTCTCGATGCTAACTTGCTGGCTCAGTGGGAGGGGGCTCGCTACAATTCGCTCTTGCCCCGGTTGGCGGATAGCGGACTGGGCGAGTACGAGTTTTTTATCGCGTTCCTGTTGGCTTGGATTGGCAAGGGCTTGCTGGAAGGACTGGGCGGCAGCGGCGGGTCGGCTTACATGGCCCAACGTTTCTACGCGACTCGCTCCGATGCCGAGTGTCAGAAAGTTGGAATGCTCTGGATCGTGCTGTTCTCCTTTCGCTGGCCGATGGCTCTCGGTTTCGCGATTATCGGAATCTCTCTGGGGGTAGGGGCGGAAGATCCTGAGCGTTTGCTGCCACACGTTCTTTTGTCGGATGTATTCCCAGAGGGGATACGTGGATTGACGATAGCGGCTTTGCTTGCGGCATCGATGTCGACCTTCGATTCCACCATAAACGCGGGAGCCTCGTATGCGACGCGAGACTTGTTCGTTCCGCTTTTTCCAAGCGCTTCTGAACGTGCTCAGGTCTGGTTCGGCTATGCGGCATCCACGGCCGTAGTGTTGTTGGGCCTTGGTATCTCGTTGTTGGGAGTTGAGTCGGTAGTCGATGTTTGGGTGGTAATCGTGATCCAGCTTTTCCCGGCGTTCCTGGTTCCATTCGCCTTGCGTTGGTATTGGGGGCGTTTCACCGGCGAAGGCTTCAGCCTAGGCATTTTGGCCGGTTTCGGCACTTCGACTTGGATGGCCTTGACGGAGGCAGGGGCGTTGCTCAACGAAATTGAAACCTTGTTTGGAGTGATGGGAGTCTCCTTGCTGGGCTGTATTGCTGGCACCTATTTTTCGCAACCCCAGCAAGAGCAGAAATTGAAGTCGTTCTACTTTCAGACGCGGCCCAATGGACTGTGGCCGAGGGCGTGGAAAGTCAGCTACAAGAAGGAACTCAAAGAAAACTGGTTGAGACTTGGCGCGGCTCTGGTCTGGCAGCTTAGCACCTTTATGTTGCCGATGATGCTTGTATTGAAAAAATGGGGATCCGTTTTGCTGCTGGCCCTGGTTTGGGCGGTTTCCTTCTGGGCGCTCAGGCGATTGCAGGAGGCGGAGGGAGCTCTCCCTGCGCAAGGTCGGAAGGACGCTCCCTAGTGGATCGTTTCTAGTAGGTCGATAATCGCGATCATGCCGATAGGGCGGTTGTCCGAGTCGGTTGCGATGGCTTTGCTGGAATTGGAACGCGTCATCAAGGTGAGGGCATTGCGTAGCGAAGCGGTTTGTTCGATGCTCGGCAAGTTGACCTTTGGCAGGGTGGATACGGTCGCTTGCCGATCGAGCTTCGAAGTCAGCATGCGCATATAGATGGTCTCTTTGTGCACGGCTCCAGAGCAAGCGCCGTCCGGCTCGATGACAGGTAGGTAGTTGCGGGAAGATTCGGAAAAGATGTCCAAGGCGTCCTCGATTTTCGCTTGGGAGGAAACGCTGACGAGCTCGGCGTTCATGTAGGCGCTGACGGGTTGTTCGAGCTGTTCGGAGGGAAGTCGGTTCAGAAGGAGCTCGAGTTCCTCGGTCGTGAGGTAGGATCGGGCGCTCTGTTGCAGGGACTTTCCGAAGGCGGAGTCTGCGGAGACGATTTGTTGGAAGACGTCCTTGCGGATGGTGACCAGGGTAGTCGCTTCCGTGGCGACGGCTTGGAAGAGGTAGGGGCGATTTTCGAGCAGCGCCCGTTCCCCGAAGTGTTCGTGCTCGCCCACCTTTTTGATGAGGCGTCCCTTGTCTCGCAGCTCGATCGCTCCCTTCTTGACCAGGTAGAAGGAGAAGGAGGGATCGCCGGCGTGGAAGAGCGTATCGCCCGGTTCGAGATGCGTTTCCTTGATATCGGTAGTGAACCTAGGGTTGAGCAGGTTGATGTCGCGGGGGAAGAAAAGCTCCAAAGTCCAGTCGAAGAGCACGCGCAGCTTGCGTTCCACTCCGGGGAGTTTGCCGAGGTAGATGGTGCGCCACATCCACCAGGCGAAGGCTCCAGAGAAGCGGAGCCCTTTTATTTCGGCCACGGCGCTGTGGTGACCGATGGTGGCCAGTTCGCCGATCGCCTTGAAGGTGAAGGGGCGGGTTTCTTGCCCTTTGAGTCGGCGAGCGATATTGCGTCCCATGAGCTCGCCTTGACGGAGGGCGAATTGGGCGGTGGGAGGGCTGGGCGTACCATCGGTTTGGGGTACGCTGGAGCAGTCGCCGGCGGCCCACAGCCAAGGTATGCCTTCGATGGAGCAGTCCGGCAAGGTGGTGATACGTCCTCGATCTATGGATACGGGAGCAGGCGCCGTTTTCTCAAGGTTCAGGATGAGCGGATGCGGGGCGTTGCCGACGGTACAGATGATATTGTTGGTGTCGATGCCGCTGCCGTCGTCGAGATAGACGCGATTCGCGGTGACAGCCTTGGCTCTGCGATTGAGCACGATGTCGAGTCCGCGTCTCTTCAATTGTGCGGCGGTGTATTCGCCGAGATTGCGATGGAGGGTGGGCAGCAAATGGTCGCGGCTGTGTACGAGGGTGAAAGAGAAGTCGGCCCAATCGACGTGCTGGTAGTGCTTGTGGATGGCTTGAGCCAAGTCGATGAGCTGGCCGGCCGTCTCGACGCCAGAGTAGCCACCGCCCACGATGACGAAGGAGAGCAGGCGGCGTTTGGTGGGGCGGTGCGAGGTGAGGTTCGCCTCCTCGATCCGGGAGATGAAGTGGGCCCGGATACGCATGGCGTCGCCCACGTTTTGCAGCAGCAGGGCGTGCTCTTGCATTCCGGGAATGCGGCTGAGGTCGACCTTGGCCCCGAGGCAAAGGGCTAGGTTTTGGTAGGAGAAAGTAACGGGACCGGCGAAGTCGCCCGCGTGCATGGTTAGTTTCCTCTCGTCGAGCTGCAGCGAATCGACCTTGCCCTTGAACACGTGCACGCCCTTGCAGAGGCTGCGAATGGGGTTGACCACGTGCCTTGGGGAGAGGGCGGCGCCGGCTACCTCCGGCAGCATGGGCTGGAATACCATGTGGTTTTCTTCCGCGATTAGAGCGACGCTGGCCGACGAAGCGGATCGGCGTAGGGCGCGGGCCAGCTTTTGAGCGGCGTAAACTCCTGCGAAGCCGCCACCGAGGATGATGGCGTCGAATTCCTCTGGGTAAACGTTAGACATAGCGAGATGGAGGCATGTTGGCGTGCAAATGCCACTCTCAAGCAGAAGTCGGGCCGCGTCGAGGGAGGAAAGTCCCGAATGCTAATTTGGCGCATGGTCCTCCCGAAGGCAGCCTGGAGCGACTCGCTTTTGCCGACTAGGAACGGAGCAGCTCTTGCACGCTGGAGAATTCTTCTTGAGCGATGAGCTTGAGCAACAGGGCGTCCTGCCAACGGTCTGATGATTCTGTGGGTTCCCCTTGGGAATTGAGGTAGGTGGGAGCGTAGTAAATACATGGAGGGAGCAGCTCTGGAGCGAAGATGAGGTAGTCCCCGCTCACGGCGGTTGAGAGGAACCCTTCGAAACAACGCCTCCAGATCTCCTTGAAATGCTCGATGTATTCACCGTTTGGATTCGATTGCAGGGCTGCCTGTATGGCCCCGGGAGTGGATATGCGGCCGTGGATGAAGCGTACGCGTTCGAGAACGGGTTGAATGAAGCGAAGCTTTTCCTCCCAGTCTCCGTAGACCATTTCGTGTCCCGTGTACCAGTGCGAGAAGTCGCCGTTGAATCGAATTTCGGGGTAACGTTTCACGATCTGTACGGTTCGCCAGCTGTCTTGCGTGATCGTGGCCCGGTGTGTCTCGACGTAAAGCGGGTACCGATAGTGGTCTGAGGCCTGAATGATTGCAGTGACGAGCTTGTCCACCTCAGAGTCGCATTCGCTTCCCCATCCCACGTGCAGGGTGGTCGCGAGCATCCCTTCGCTCAAATGCTTCTCCACTAGGGGGGCGACGTCGGAAGGATGGTTTATCCTGCCGCTTCCGCAGCGGGCCAGGTTTTGCCTTTCGCAGGTCGCTGTCTCGCCGTCCTGCAAGCCGAGGAAGCCGGCAATCCGGATCGCCTCGTATTGCTGATCCAAGCTTTTGCCTGCCATTTCGCTGCCCTTGGGGAGATCTCGCAGGGTGCCCGCGTTTAGGAAAGCTTTCAGAGCGGGTGGGTTGCTGGAGCCGTCGTTTGTATTTGGAACCGTCATCGGACTTTTGGCTGAATGATGCTCGGCTTGTGGAGCCCTGTCGCCTAGCCGCCTGGTTTATCGTAAGCTTGGCGGGACCTTGTTCTCCTCGCATCGCTTGAGCTTATTCGGCGTTCAAGCGGCTGTGAGCCTTAAAATTTCCGCTTTGAAATTTCGATCTTATGAAAGCAGGTTTGGTATCCATAACGTTTAGGGCTTTGAGTCCGGAGGAAATCGTACGGCAAGTCTCGGCGGCCGGACTTGAGGGAATCGAGTGGGGTGGCGACGTGCATGTGCCGCATGGTCGTTTGCTGCGGGCCAAGGAAGTGAGACGCCTTACGGAAGATGCCGGTCTCGCAGTATCGGCCTACGGTTCCTATTATCGTTTCGACGATTGCATTTCCCATTGCGCGGAAGATGAGCCCTCCTGGAACGCGGTGCTGGATACTGCTTGCGAATTGGGGGCACCGTCAGTCCGAGTTTGGGCGGGGCGGCTCGGCTCGGCCGCGATTTCCGGGGAACACCGCAGTCGCATCGTGGAACGCTGCCGCGAAATCGGCGAGCAAGCTCAGGGTCGCGGAATCACCGTCGACCTGGAGTTTCATGACAACACCTTGACCGATACGAACGATTCGACGGCTCTTTTTCTCGATGAGGTCGCTCACCCGAACGTATTCACGCTCTGGCAACCTTACTTGTCGGTGGAGCAGGGATATCGGCTTCGCGGACTGCGACAATTGTTGGGAAAAGTGAGCAACATCCACTGCAACCACTTCGCGAAGGAAGGTTGGCCGCACTCGCTTTTGCTGGAGGAGGGCGAGGACGCGTGGTCGGAATTCCTGGAGGTGCTGCGGTCCGACGGGCGAGAGCGCTGGATCAGTATCGAGCACGTGAAGGGCCATGAGCTCGAGAGCTTCCGCAGAGACGCGGCAACCTTGAGGCGCTGGGTGGCTGGAATGGGCGAATAGCCCTGTTTTTCGGTAAACCGAGCCGGCGGTTGAGCCCCAGCTTGAGCCTGGCGGAGAATGTGGCTATGCCCCATCCAGAGACTCAGCCCCAACTGCCTGTGCCCCGTTCCGAGATCGACTTGTTCCTGGCCCGGCCGGACGAGGCGGTGTGCGATGCCTTACGGAACTTGGAAGGCGACATCGTGGTTTTGGGGGCGGGCGGCAAGATGGGTTTGCACCTGTGCTTGATGCTTCGATTCGCCTTGGACGAGCTCGAGCAGGACAATCGGGTCATCGCGGTGTCGCGATTCGGGAATTTGAAGTCGAAAAGTGAATACGAGGAGCGGGGGGTGCTTACGGTGGCGGGCGATTTGCGCGAGGAGCGATTCGTGGCGGAGCTTCCCGATGCTCCGACAGTTTTTTACCTGGTGGGAGCCAAGTTCGGAACAGCGGACCGGCCTGAAATTCTTCGCGAAACCAACGTGGATCTGGCGCGGTCCTTGGCCCTACGTTACCGTTCCTCCCGTATCGTAGCCTTTTCTACGGGCTGCGTGTATTCTTTCGTCACTCCAGGATGCGGTGGATCGCACGAAGGCTCGCCAACGGAACCGGTGGGCGAGTACGCGCGGTCTTGCCTCGAGCGGGAGCGGCGCTTCCAGCAAGTGTCCGAGGAGGAAGGCACTGAGGTCGTTTTGATCCGACTCAACTACTCCGTGGAATTTCGCTACGGGGTGTTAGTCGATGTCGCGAGCAAGGTTTTGGCTGGCGAGCCGGTGGACGTTTCGACTGGTTTCGTGAACGTCATCTGGCAAGGCGATGCCCTCCGCCAAATCGTGCAAGCGCTGCCATTGGCCCAGTCGCCAGCGATTCCCCTCAACATTACCGGACCCGATATCTTGAGCGTGCGGGAAATCGCGGAGGAGTTCGGCCGTCGCTTTGGTCGCAAGGCTTTGATCGAAGGGGAGGAAAGCGAGACGGCTTGGCTGAACAATGCGGGTCGGTCCCACCGCCTCTTTGGCGAGCCATCCGTCGAGATCGACACGATGATCGATTGGGTGGTGGCTTGGTTGTCTGGAGGAGGCAGCACCTACGGCAAGCCCACCGGATTCGAGAAGCGAGATGGAAAGTTTTAAATTCTGAATACATGAGTTCTACGAAAGCTCTTAGGAGCGTTACACGTGAACGCTTGATGGATGGGGTGGTGATCCCGGCTCATCCATTGGCGCTTGATAGTTCCCGAAAGTTGGACGAACGCCGGCAAGTCGCCTTGACCCGATACTATTGCGATTCGGGAGCAGGTGGCATTGCGGTGGGAGTGCACACGACCCAATTCGAGATTCGGGAAACGAAGTACGGTCTTTATCAACCTGTTCTGGAACTGGCCGCTAAGACGATGGACGCCTGCGAAGCGGATCAGGATCGCGGATTGATACGAGTCGCCGGGATTGCTGGCAAGACCCGACAGGCTGTAGCGGAGGCGGAAATGGCGGCGGAACTCGGCTACCACCTCGGTTTGGTCAGTCTCGCTGCCCTGAGCGATGCTTCGAACGAAGAACGGATCACCCATATGCGAGCGATCGCTGAGGTCTTTCCTGTGTTTGGGTTTTACCTACAGCCATCGGTGGGCGGCTGTCGTCTCGATTTCGAGTTCTGGAGGGAAGTTGTCGAGATCGAGAATCTGCTTGGCATCAAGATGGCTCCATTCAATCGCTATGAAACCTTGAATGTGCTGCGGGCCGTTTATGAATCTGGCCGAGCGGGCGAGATTGCCCTCTACACAGGCAACGACGACAACATATTGGTCGACCTCGCAAGCGAGTTTCGTTTTTCGGAGGATGCCGAGCCATTGCGCATTCGAGGCGGCCTGCTTGGCCAGTGGGCAGTTTGGACGCATCAGGCGGTCAAGGATTTGCAAGCTGTGAAAGCGGAGCGCCGCAGCGGTTTATCGAAGGAATTGTTGACGCGTGCTCACCAACTGACCGACGCGAACGCGGCTATTTTTGACGTAGCGAACGGTTTTGCGGGTTGCATCCCCGGTATACATGAGATTTTGCGTCGACAAGGTTTGCTGGAGGGACGCTGGTGCCTAGATCCGCAGGAAGAGCTTTCCCCCGGACAGATGGAGGAGCTGGACCGTATTCATGCGGCGTATCCAAGTTTAAACGACGATGAGTTCGTGCGTGAGAACTTGGATCGGTGGTTGAGTTGAACGGCTTGCAGGCGGGTCGTTCTGTACTGGGTGACTTACTGTGGGAAGCGACCTTGTGTCGCGATTGGAGCGGTTTCATTCGCGGCGCAAGGCCGCTTCCCGCGGGGTCAGACTATCGACTTCACCGAGTCTCGGAACTTTTCCAGCGTTTCGGCAATGTCGCTTTCTTGGTGGGAGTAGGTGATGAACCACTCTTTATTGGCGAAGATGCCTCGCTGGTAAAGCTGGTCGAAGAGCTTGATGCGAGCGGCGCTTTGCTCGTCTTCGTTGCCGGCGAACTGGATGGTGGGAGCGTGGGGGAGTCCTTCGGTCCTTGCTGGGAAACTCAATTCTTGGAAGACGGAATCGAAGCCGTCGCGCAGCGTTTGTCCAAGCGCGGCGATATGTTCGTTAACGGGTTCGCGGCGGAGCACGTCCATGGTTGCCTTGGCAGCGGCGAGGGAAAGGCATTCGCCAGCGTAGGTCGTGGTGATTATAGTGCGGTCGAGGGCGTCCATGAACTCTGACTTTCCGGCGTAGGCTGAAAGTGGATACCCATTGGCGATCGCTTTGGCGTAGGCGGATAGGTCGGGTGTAACGCCGAAGTATTCGGCGGCTCCTCCTTTAGCGAGACGGAATCCGGTGAGGACTTCGTCGAAAATGAGGACTGTGCCATACGCGTCGCATTTATCTCTCAGTTTTTGCAAAAACTTCGGGCTCGGTGCCTTGTGCCATTCGACCGGAGAGACGATTACGGCGGCGAGTTCGTGGCCAATGGAGTCGAATACTTCGTCGACGGCTCGCAGGTCTCCGTACTCGATGGCGTGGGAAAATTTATGCAAGTCGGTGGGGATGCCGTTGTTGGGCCAGGCCAAGGCGAACCAATCTTGGTAGCCGTGGTAGCCGCTCGTGAGAAAGTGGTTTCGGCCAGTCTTGCTGCGGGCGAGTCGAAGGCAGGAAGCGCAGACGTCGGCTCCCGTTTTCATGTAGCGAATCTTGTCGGCCCATCCTACGGTATCGAGGATGGCTTCCGCCGTTTCCAGTTCGAGAGGGCTTGCCATGGAGAACAGCACGCCGTCTTGCATCTGCTTGCGGACGGCGTCGTCAACTTCTGGATACTGGTACCCGAGAATGATCGGACCGAGAGATGCCTTGTAGTCGATATAGGATTTGTCGTCCAGGTCCCAGACGCGACAGCCTTGGGCCTTCTTGAGGAAGGGAGGGCGTGAGGGGATGAGTTCACCGTCGTAGCGTTTAGCGTTGGTTTGGGTGGCCCAGGGGATGCGCTTGGACGCGTTCGCGTAGTGGGCCGCGTGAGCGGGCGTCATTTTCGATAGGTCGATTTGACTGTTCATTTGCTTAAGCGAGCGAAAGCTGGATCACGGGAGTGGCGGATTGGGTGTCGATGTGGAAGGTGGCTTGCTTGCTGTTGAGCTTCCAACCTTTTTCGGTGGAAGTGACATTGACCTTCGCGGGGGAGCTGCCGCGCGGGTTTGCTCTGAGCACGGTCACGATCTCGTGCGTAAAGGCGGGCGAGGTCTCGATTTCGATGCAAGGGAAGTCGCCGGTTTCGGGAGTCACGTCCAGTTGTGTTGAAGTGATGCTAGGGGCGTCGGATTTAGAATAGACGGTGCCGTGCAGCTGGGCTTGAGGACGCTCGATGAGGAAATCGTTTTTGCCGGTTTTCAGTTTCGCTTTGGCGTCACGGTTATCCGGGAAGAAGCGTATGCTCATGGGCTGTTCGCCGAAATGCAGGCGTACTTGATCAATCACTATGACGAGATCCGGTTTGTGGAAGATAACGGTGCGAAGGACTTTTGTGATGTGGTCGTTTTCGATTAAGTAGGCGGCGGTGGCGTCGCTGGTCCACCAGACCGTGTCGCCTTGTATCTGGTATTGAGTGATGGCTGCGTAGGACTTGCTGTCGTTGGTGCCCTCTTGCCCATCGTGGTAATGGTTGCCCATGCCGTTCACGAGGACGGAGTTGTGGGCTTTGGTTTTTCGCATTTCCCAGCCCGAGTGGCGGCTGTCGTAGGCGGCGCCGAAGAGGTCGGTGAGCAAGCGTTCGCCGTGAAACTTGTAGGTGATATGGTTTCGGTCCGCGTGTTCGTGGTTGCAAGGGCCGCCGCTGCGGAAGGCCAGCACGGCATCGTCAGGGTCCCAGCCGCTGCGGCAGAGTACCCAGTCGAGTTGGTTGCGGACGTTTAGCAAAGCAGGCGGCGGCGGGCTGGAGGCTTTGCCGGGCTCGTACCAAAGGAAGTCGAGAAAGTAGGTGGGGAGGCTCATTTGCTCGACCTGGTACTGGGCGAGGGGGTTGCCGGTTTGTTTTCCGATCCAGGCGGGCACGCAGGCGTAGACGCTGCTGCGGGCGTCGCTGAAGTTGACGATGTCAGGAGTTCCGTCGGCGTTTTTCCCGGCTTGCATGCTCGCGATGAAATCGAGCATGCCGTCGAAGTTGGCCTTTTTACTCCAGTCGATGCCGCCGACGCTGCGAGCATGGGCGTCGAAGAAATTAAGGGCGGTGCGAAGGGTGTAGTTCGCATAGCTGAGGCCTTCGAAGTAGCTGCCATCCGGGGAAAAGAGCCGAAGGACGCGTTGAAAACTGGATACAGCGGTGTCGAGCCACTGCTGGGCCCGCGGATCGTGCCCGAGCAATGCGATGGCTCCGATCCCTAAGGCGCTGCTTGGAGCGGAGCGGAGGTTGTTGTCGCCGAGGATCATGGGCCATCGCTCCATGGAGAGCTGGTAGAAGCCTTCATGGCGGTCGTCGAATCTCCAGCCAGTGACGGTATCCGGATGGTCCATACCGTAGACGGCGCGGTAGCAGGGCAGGCATCCTTTGGCCGCAATCGCGTCGAGAATCTTCTTGTCCAGGCTGTCGTCGATGGCGTCGTCCAGCACTTCGCGAGCAAAGAGGATTCGCACGGTGGCGAGGGAGGAGCGTTGGATTCCGATCTCCTTGTCGCCGTCGAGGAAGTAGTCCCATTTCGGGTAGCTGATCAAGCGCTTGAGGGCGGAAAGCAGAGCATCGCGTCTTTGGGAACTCGGTTCCACGAGCTGCACGAGGGAAAATTCGGTTAAGCGGTTGATGATGGTAGCGAAGTCGCGAACGATGTCGCCTGATTGCTCGAAGGCGTGGAGGGCGTCCTGCAATTCGCTCAAGTCGCGGCTTGCCCATTCTCGGTAGGTCGGGGCCAGCAGGGCGCTGCGGGCGTTGGCCCGTATTTTCCCGATCTCGTACCGTTCGAAAAAGAGGCGTTGGGAGGAGGTGTTTTTGGCGCCGAGGGAAGCGGGCAGGCTGGCTAGCAGGAGGCTGCCGCTGGCGTAGCGTAGGAGGTCGCGTCGTGTCATGGCTGGATAGGGGCGGGAGGGTTGGGGTGATGGCGCGCTTGGTATTGGCGCACGGCTTTGACGATAGTGATGCCGATGGTGGCTGAAATGAGTCCTGCGATTGTATTGAGCCAACCGCTACGTTCGAGGGTCAGGAAAGTGACGAGCAGCAGCACGGCTCCAATGAGCAGGGAAAGGTAGCCGAGCAGCTTGTAGGCGATCAGCCCTTCTGGGCCGATCTTGGCGTCTGGCTCGGCGTAGGCAGGCGTTTTTAGGTCTGTCTCGAAAGATTCGATACGCTTCTTGAAGGCCCCTTCACGTTTATCGAAGAAGGCGGTAGCGAGGAAGACGCTGCCGCTGGCGAGGATGCCGACGATGGCGTTGAGTTCGTAGCGGGTAAGCTCGAAGCCGAACCAGTTTGCTTGGATGTCGGCGAAAAGAACGTTCATCACGGTGATTCCGTCCTCGGCTCCGGACGCGGCGGCGATTCCGACGAAGAACACGCCAAGAACGCCGGCGCTGACGGAGGCGATGGCGGACCACCAAGGCGTTCTGGTGTAGAGCAGTCCGAAGAATACGGGAACGAAGAGGGTGATCTTGTAGAGCGATTCCGCCTTCATGTAGACGTCAAAGGCTCCGCCGAAACGCTTGATGTTGAGGGCGACGAAAATGGAGAAGAGGCCTAGGCATGCCACGGAGGCCTTGCCGAACCAAAGTTGGGTGCGTTCGGAGGGGGCTCTTCCTTTGAGGGAAGTTGTGAGCGGGACGTAGACGTCTTTGGTCAGCACGGCTCCGAGCCAATTGAAGAGCGTGTCGGTGGAGCTCATGGTGGCGGCGAAGATGGCGGCGGTGAGAAGGCCGAGCATGCCGTGCGGCAGAACCGCAAGGGCGAGGGTGACGAAGGAGGCTTCCTCAGGACTGGTGAGGCTAGGCCAGAGGGATGCGATATCTGGAAAGATGATAGGTGTGGTGAAGATGGGCAGGATCCAGAGCATGGGGAGGACAAAGGAAAGTCCGGCGCACCAGAGGGCCATCTTGCGAGTGTCGCGCTCGTCAGCGACGCTGTAGTAACGTTGGGCGATGTGCCAGTTTACGTTGTATCCGAATATTATGTACACGAAGTAGACCGGCCAGAAAAGCAGCGGCTTGCCTTCGAGGTTGATATCGAAGTAGCCGTCCGGAGTATCGCTGGCGATTCGCTTCAGCCCGTCGATAATGCTTCCGTCGCCGATATAGGAGTAGGACAGGGGCGTGATGATGAGGGTGACGAGCAGAACGATGAGAAACTGGATACCATCGGTTACCATGACTGCCCAGAGCCCACCCAGAGTGGTGTAGATGACGATGACGCTGCCGGTGATGAGGATTGAAAGTTCGAATCCCTTGATGGTGAAGAGTCCGAGGTCGAAGACCTGCTCGCTGATGCCCAGGGCGGTGGAAGTGAAAATGCAGAGGGTGTAGACCATGATGCCCAGCACGAGGGTGTTGGGCACGACGGCGAGCAAGGTGTAGAAGTAGGTCGTTTCGCGGGAGAAGCGGCGGGTCAGGAATTGCAGGGGGGTGTCGAGGCGGGTGCGGCGCCAGCGGATGGCAAAGACGTAGTAGCCGAGCAAATACGCTGGAAGGGCGAGGCTGAAGAGCAAGATGGCGCCGCCGCCGTTTTTGTATGTTATTCCAGAGGCGCCGACGAACATGAAGGCGGAGAAGCCCGAAATGAAAAGAGAGACCATGGAAAGTTGCCATGGAATGTGTCCGCCGCCTTTGAAGTAATCGGTGGTTTTCTTGTTGAAGCGGGCCACGTAGATTCCGATGGCCACGATCATGACCATGTATCCAGCCAGTATCGTATAGTCGAGCGCGTTTAAGAAATGGAGTTCAGGCATGATGATCTCAGGGGTACGGATCACCAATAAACCGTAGTTCCGGCTTAACGGTGATGGAGTAGGCGGTTTATGGTAAAATCGGAAGCGGTAGGCCTGGAACTGAGATGCTGTCCAATAAATGTGGGAGCGTGCTTGTCGTGATGAGTTATGGGGTGGGAAAAACGCAAATTGCCATAGAAGGTGGATCAGCCGCTCCGCGGGCGATGAGTAATGGTTTGGAAAGCGATTTTTTGTCGCCCGCGGAGCGGCCGCCCCACCTTTCAAAAATTCTAGGGTGAACGGGTTAAAGCTCGAAGAAGCGTTGGGCGTTCCCGCGGGCGATTTGGGTTTTGAGCGACTGGGAAATGGTGGAGCTTTGGAGCTTGTAGGTATTGGCTTCGGTGACCATCAGGGGGGTGTGGGAGCCGAAGAAAAGGCGGTCTGGGGTGATGGTTTCCAGCAGGCCGTTCACGAGCTCGTGCCAGTCGGCGAAGGAGAGGTCGAAGTTGAGGTTGGGGCAGTCGGGAGCGAGTTCCAGGATCTCCGGACGGAAGAGGCCGGTGCAGAGGATCTTGAAGTCAGGGAAACGTTGGGCGAGGCGGCGGATCTGTTGGGTGCGGACGCCTTGGATCTTGAGGCCATGGTACTGGTGCCGCTCGTCTTGCACCCGGACGTTTACGATGAGTCGGATTTTTTCCGTTTGCAGGTGCTGGACGAGTTCCGTGCAGGCCCGGCTGGCGAGGCGAAAGTTATGGAAATTTGGATACAGTTTGACGGCCTTGATCTCGGCGGCTGTTCGGTAGCTTTCGAGGGAGGCTAGCCAGTTTGGCAGGGCGAGGTTGAGGGCCGGGACGGGCACGAGCTCAGGGATACGTTTGCATGCCGAGAGGAGTTCTCGGTTTGCGGGGTCGGGGTCGGCGAGGAAAAGCGTTTCTAGGTGGGAGACGAGTCCAGTCTGGATCTGATGCTTCTGCAGGTGGGTGGCGAGTTGCTGGGGGCTGCGTTGAGGGAGGCGAGCGAAAGGCCAGCGTCCGATGGAAAGGTTGCTGTCGATGAAGGTCATGACTTCTAGGCGAGATTGAGAAAGGTATGGGCGTTTGAATACAGGATCTTGCGCTTGGCAGATTCGTCTATGTCGGAACCGGTTACTCTGCCGATGCACTGCCCAAGCTCTCGAATGGGAATGTCGGATCCGTAGAGGATGCGTTCGGGGCCGAGCTTTTCGACGGCGTATTCGATTAGCCCGGCGAAGGGAAGGCAGCTGGAGGTGTCGATGTAGAGGTTTGGCAGGTCTTGGGCTTCGAGGACGCCCCGCAAGCCGAACCCGTAGAGATGAGCCATAATGATTTTCACGTCGGGAAAGCGCCGGGCAAGCAGGCAGGTGTCCTTGGGGTCGCTGTGGGTCTTGCGCATGGGTTTTCCCAGGGTGTCCCAGGTGTGCTGGAGGACGGGGATGTCGTGCGCGGCAGCCGCTCTCATGAGCGGGGTCATGACGGCGTCCCGGGCGTTGTTGGCAATTTCCAGTTTGATGCCTTGGAAGCCCTCGGCGAGACAGCGGTCCAATTCTCCGCGTATGGCTTTTTCTCCCAAGGTGGGATTGAGGTAGCAAAAGCCGATGAAGAACTTTGGGTACCAGGCGAGAAGCTGGCGGGTTTGCTCGTTGATGGCTCGCAGCTCTTTTGCCGAAGGGCAGGGACCGTGCACGAGCACGTCGCCGAGGCAGACCATTTTTTCGATTCCGAGCGACTTGCTATAGGCGACGAGCTGGTCAACCTCGGGCTTCGTTTTTCCTTTGCCGAAGAAGACTGGGTGAGTGTGGACGTCGATGATTTTCATGCGGGGAACGGAATGAGAATGAGGGGGATCGGGGGCACATGACACCGCTTCTCTGTTTGACCGTAAACTGGGAAGAAGGTGTGCGTGGGGATGGTATTGGGTGAAGGTCTGTCGTTATGCTGAAACTGTTTTTCATCTCGGCGCTTGTCTCGCTGATGTTCGCGACTGCATCGGCTCAGCCAGGGAGCCAATTCATAGGGACTTGGGTGATCGATTCGGAGCTGAGCACGGCCTTTGACCCGTGGCGTAGCATCCAACTGGATATCGAGCTTGTCGAGGGGGGAGTGGTGATTGAGGAACTGTGCACCACGGGACGTCGCCGGTCGACGCAGCGGTACGAGCTGAAGCTTGGTAGTTCTCAAAACGTGGTGCCAATCGAGATGTGGACTGGGAATCGGCACATCGGGGCGTACATCGGAGGGGATCGCGCCATGAGGATTGATGCTCGCTTGGACGATGGCGGTCGTACGCTCGTTCTAGACTGTCGTTACCTATTGGATACGTCCCAGGGAGAGACGGCGGTAAGGTCTCACAAGGAGTTTCGCGTGTCTTCAGACGGGGATCAATTGGTAGTGATGGAGCTTCGATCCACCCGTCCGCGACCCATCCTGCAAGTCTTCAACAAGGCGAATTGATGAACGGAATCTTTTAGGAGCCTGATTGGCGGAAGAGAGAAGGAAATTTGTTATGGAATTGAATACGGGGAAGCGTTTTTTGGCCGTTGCGATGCTGGGCATCATTGGAGGCTGCCTAGGGTTCGGCCAAGCTAAGGAAGCGAGCTACATGGAGTTTGATGCGGACTGGAGCCTCGACGGAGACCTGCCCGAGAAAGCCATGTTGATCAGCTTGCAGGGGGTGGTCAACAAGGCGGGGCCCAAGCTCTACTTTCGCTATCCGGAGTCATGGCCTTGGAAGATAACGGGGGAATTGAAGTCCTTTTACGAAGCCCGGCATGGCTTTGACTTTCTTGAAGTCGAGAATGCGGAAAGAGCCTTGAGCGCCTACGCTTCGCAGGTGGACGGATATGTCGTTTGGGACAAGCAAGTGCGCACTTCTCTGATCGTAGCTTTCACGGTTTGCGGTTTGGAGAATGCGATTGCGGTGAACGAGGATCTCATTCCGCTGGCGAAGGCGGCAGGCTTGAAGCCGGTAGCGGACCTGTGCGGAGCGTTTCGTGGCATGGACGACGCGGAGATTTACCAGATCGCTTACGATCGCTACTGGGAGCGATGCAGCAAGGAGGTCGCTATCTGGATGGGAGGCGTGCATGGATCCCGCATGGAACCGGGAATCGCCGATTACGGAATCTATCGAGGGGCCTTCTTTTGCGACTTGTCGGCCAGTCCGGAAGACGAGGAAGAACTCGCTTTGCACAAGCGGATTTTGAGCGAACTCGATTCCGATGCCACGATCATGGGATGGCATTCCTACGCCAAGGATACGGAAGGGCAACACGTCAGCTTGATATCCAGCTACGGCTTGAAAATGGAAGGCTTGAACAGCCTGCCCAATATCAGCTTCAACTGCCAGATCCCCTTTACCGATGACTTTGTATTCAAAAATAACCACAATGTGGGCGCGGAGGACGTGTTGAAGGCGGAGGAAAAGGTTTACGTTTCTCTGATTCAAACGGATAGCATGGGGATCGGAGCCTGGACGAAACCGGGCCGCGGCCGCATTCCTTACGCTTGGCAGGTTTCCATGAGTTGGAGTCGCACCTCGCCGGGGGCCTTGCAGTATTTCGCGGAAGCGGCCACGCCGAACGACTACTTTATCGGAGGCCTTTCCGGTCCGGGCTACATGTACCCCAAGCCTATTCCGGAAGCGCGTTTTTGGCCCTTGATGGAGGAGGCGAACGAATTGATGGATACGCTGGATTTGCGAGTGATGGAGATTATGGACTACTCGGAAGGGAATCGCCATGTGGGCAATACCGATTTGCCAAAGGAACTTGTGGATCGCTACTACGAGGCCTTCCCCGATGTGATCGGCTTTGTCAATGGTTATGGCTCCGCTCGCACTTTCGATCTCCGCGGGCGGCGGCCCATGCTTTCCTACGATTATTACCTTGGATTGAATCGTCCCACCGCGGAAGCGATCGCGGACTTGGAGGAGCTGATCCAGATGAACCGGAAACGCCCTTATTTTCTGCTCATTCATGTGAGGGAATCGACCACCATCGATCGGGTCGCCGATATTTTGGATGGCGTGACGGAGGATATGGAAGTGATTCCGTTGGACGTTTTTCTGAAGCTGGCCGCGAGCGAGCAGACTTATGAACGCCGTTTCTTGCAGGAGTCGGATCCGGTTGACCGCAACGCATTCCGTTGAGCCCAGTGAGGTATTATGCGTCAAACGTAGCGTCGCAGGATCAGTCCTCTGTGGCCGCTGGCTAAAGTGAGGGTTGTCGCCTTCGACTCGTGACGCGATACACGCCTTTATTGTAAAGCAGCAAATGCATGGCCCTGCAGCCTGCGGTCCCTAGGTTTGTGTGTACCCGTTATGAAAAGGTTTTGGATCAAGCTATTGGTGGGAGTCTCCGTTTTTCAATGGATGGCGTTCAGCGCGAACCCAGATTTCGAAGGTCGTTGGCGTCTCGATCGCGAGCGTAGCTCGGCTCTCGACGGTTGGACGGCTATGGACCTCGAGATCGCGATCGATGGAGCGGAAGTAGAGGTCACCCATGACATGCGCTGGCGATCGACTCGAGTGGTGGAATCTAATCTTTTGGATACGAAGCGGGCGAAGGAGATCGATAACTTTTTCCGGATCGAGCAGCGTCACATGGCGGTGTATGCTCCGAAGCAGGGAGTCTCGTCGGTGCAGGCTGCTTGGCTGGACGAGGGGGACACGCTTCGGGTGGAAGCCCTATCGCCTGTGGAGGTTTCGCAGGGCACGGCGACGATCCGTTCCTATTACGAGTATCGAGTGGGCGAAGGCGGAGAAACGCTCACGCTTATCGAGCTACGTTCCTCGCGCAACAACCCCTTGGTCTACCGTTTCAAGAAGCTTCCCGCCAACGACAGCTCACGTCCCTAGTTTGCCATGACACGTACTTTAAAGATTTCTCTCGCAGCCGTCCTGTCGCTGGCAATGGGCCTGACGACGTTGGCTGAACCGTCCAAAAAGGCTTGGGTCATGCGCTTCGACTTGGATTGGAAGGTCGCAAGCGGGCTTCCGGAAAAGGCGATGCTGGTGAGCCTGCAAGGCCTTGCCAACCGCGAGGAAGCCCAGCTGTACATTATCCATCCGGCCGACTTTCAGTGGGAGATCACGGAGCCGCTCTACGACTTCTATCAGCGGAAGCATGGGGTGGCGTTTAGCGAGATTCCCGATGCGAAGGCGGCGCTGAAGCGTTTCAAGTCTGCGGCCAAAGGTTATGTCGTGTGGGACAAGGAAGTGGGGCCCTCCCTGAATGTGGCCTTCACGATCGCTGGCCTGGAAGACGCGGTCGTGGTGAGCGAGGAACTGATTCCCTTGGTGCGCAAGGTTGGCCTGAAGGAGATCGACGATTTGCGGGGGCGCTACACTGGGCAGTCCGACGCGGAAATTTACGGAGACGCGATCGAGCGCTACTGGCATCGCTGCAACCGGGACAAGATCATGTTGATGGGCGGACATCGCGGCCGCGTGATGATGCCAGCCATGGCGGACTGGGGGATTCGCGAGCGCATGTTCTTTCACGACTTGTCGGCGGATCCGAACGAGGCGGACGAGCTTGTATTGAATCGGCAACTACTGGAGGACTTGAATCCGGGGGCGACGGTTTTTGGCTGGCATCCTTATGGAAAGGATACGGAAGAGCAGTCTACGATGTTGCTCTCGCTCTACGGATTGAAGATGGAAGGGCTGCACAATTTGCCGAACTTGAGCTACAACTGCCAGTTCAGCTTCACTCCCGGTTTCAGGTTTACGAACAACCATCATGTGGGCCTCGACGAGACCTTGGTCGCGGAGGAGAAGGTTTATATTTCCTTCGTGCAGTCGGACAGCATTGGAATCGGCGTTTGGACCAAGCCCGGTCGGGGCAAGCTCCCCTTTGCCTGGCAGGTGACGATGAACTGGACCAAGTTCTCCCCGGCGGCGCTAGAGTATTTTCACGAGTCGGCCACGCCCAACGACTATTTTATCGGCGGGCTTTCCGGGCCAGGCTACATGTATCCAAATAACATTCCGAAGGAGCGTTTTCCGCAGTTGATGGAGGAGGCCAAGGAGTTGATGGCGGTGCTTGACGAACGCGTGATGGAGATCATGGACAACTCGGCAGCGGATGGAAACGTGGGCAATGCCGACTTGTTCAAGGAAACGGTGGACGCATACTATGAAGCCTTCCCGGATGTGATCGGTTTCATCAATGGCTATGGACCGGCTCGCACGTTCGACCTGAGGGATACGCGTCCCATGCTGTCATACGACTATTATATTGACCCGAAACGGCCGCGCGAGGAGGTGACGGCTGATTTGAACGAGCTGATCGTTCTCAACAGCAAGCGACCCTATTTCTTGCTCGTGCATGTGCGAGAGTCGAACGACGTGAACAGCTTGGTGGAGGTCGTGGAAAACTTGGAGGGGCCGGTCGAGGTGAAGCCGCTGGACGTCTTTTTGAAGCTTGCTGCGAGCAACAAGACTTACCAAACGCGCTTTCGCCAGCCGGACGATCCGGTGCATTTCAAAGGGTACTAGGTATTGGGTCGGACGCGAATGGGAGGATGCGTCCAAAATGGGGAAGGCCGGAGCGGGGGCTCCGGCCTTCGTCGTTCAAGCGTTAAGCAGTGAAGTCGCTCTATTTAAATTTTATTTGGATGTCGGCTCCGTCGGCCACAGCGAGTTTGAAGTCGAGATAGTTGCTTTGTTGCACCTTCGATTGCTCGAACTCGATGGACTGCCCTTGCGATTGGACCGAGGCGACTTTCGCGCTCTCCGGGATCATCAAGTGGCACTTGCAGCGGCTGTTCTTGCTGGCGACGGAAAGGGAAATGCTGTCGTTGCTTTCTTGATACGTGTACTGGAATTGAGCTCCGGAGCACTCGTATCCGACGCTCGCTTCCGCCTCCGCGACTCCGGCGGCGTGCCAGCGAGGGCTCAAAACGATGTCTTCCCAAAGGCTTTGCTGATCCTGGACGCCCACGAGGCCTTCGACGAAGCCGTGCAGCATGGAGCTCGATCCCCAACCGTCGGTAGGGGTGGCGTCAGGACTGGAGCTGGTTTCGATGGAGGAGGCGGTGCCGTCCGGGAAGTACCAGAGGTAGGTCTCGTTGTTCTTCGAAATGAGGTCGTGGTATTTCTTGAGGGTGGCGACGCCTTGGGACTCGAAGCCGTGCTCGAGGTAGGCGCGAGCGAGTTCGCCACCGACCAAGGGCATGATCCCGCCGTTGGAGTAGGCGCCGGCCACGATTTTCTCCTCGCCGAAGATGCCGTCGGGGAAGGCGGGCGTGATTGAGTACCACTCTGCGAAGGCGTTCCCGTCGGCGTTTCGTTTCAGGTATTCGTTCAGCAAGGACACGGCTTGTTCGTGGCTGGCCACGCCGCGGTTGACGTTCATGGGGTTGCTGAAGCTCAATTGGCTGGCTTCGTCGACCCCCTCTATCTTCACGGGGTTTTGCTTGACGAAGTGGGTGTAGAAGGTGCCGTTCCAGCAAACCTCGTTCATTCGCTTCTTGAGCTTTTGGGCGAAGCGGGTCCAGTGGGCGGCCTTTTCGCTTTGCTTGTCTCGCTTGAGCATTTTGGCGAGCAGGAGGCACGCTTCGTAGAAGCCGCTGTTGTCCCCGTGCATGATGCCCCAAAAGGTGTTGTCGTCGATTTGGAACTGCAGCCAGTCGTGGCTGCCGGCCGTGTAGGCGAAGTCCCAGGAGTCGATGGTGTAGGCCCGCTTGACGAGCTGGCGCTCCGGATCCCAGCGCCACGGGTGGGTGAAGGCGTAGTTGAGGGCCTTTTCCATGGAGGGAATCAGCGAGCTCATCCAAAGGTCGTCGCCGGTTGCCTGCCAGGCGAGGAAGGCGGCCTTGATGAAGCGGTATTCCACATCGGCCTCCACCGGGACGCGCACGTATTTGGTCCAGTTTTCCTTTTCGCAAGGGACCTTTTCCGGTTGTACGGTGAAGTAGTCGAAGATGCGGCCGTTGCGGGCTTGGGTGTTGGCGAAATGGGTGACGGCGGAGGTGAGGTCTTGCTCGAAGAATCGGGCTCCGCGCATGATGTCGCTGTGGTCGCGGATCCAGACGGCGGGGGTGTCCGGCGAGCGGTAGCCGCGGATCGGTTCGCCGTCGATAAGCATGTCCATGGTGTCTTTCGCCAGGAAGGCGCGGATTTTGGGGACGAGGGTATCGAACTCCGGTTTGCCGGTTTTAGTGTAGGTCAAATTTTGCATAGGCTCAGGTGAATACGTTTCTTTTTCCCTCTAATCGGGAGCAATCCCAAGGCGGCCCCCGTTTTACCGTACATCGTTCAGATCGGTTGTTTACCTAGGTTGGATTGGTGACACTGTGTTGTAATTGAGCGATTCGTTTCGGTTTGCGGAGGCAAGCGGGGCGGGTCGCATTGTTTGTTATACCTTCTACCACCCCTCATGCAATTTCTCGGACTTCACGTTTTAGACATAATCGTACTACTCATCTACTTGGTAGTGATCCTTTGGCTCGGCAAAAAGGCGGGCGAATCGAATGACGATACCTCGGAGTTTTTCTTGGCCGGGAGATCGCTTGGAAAGTTCTACCAGTTCTTCCTGAATTTCGGGGCGTCGACCAACGCCGACCAAGCGGTGGCAGTCACGCGCGAGACTTACCGGCAAGGAGTAGGGGGAATGTGGATACAATTCCTCGTTTTGTTCATCACGCCTTTCTACTGGTTTACTGCTCTCTTTTTCCGTCGTGTGCGCCTGACGACCTTGGGCGACTTCTTTACGGAGCGTTTCAAGAGTCCCTTTCTCGGCGGCAGTTACGCAGTGTTCACCCTCTTGATGGCCTTCGTGGGCGGGGGAGTCGGCTACATGGTTGCAGGGAAGACCATGATGGCAATCACTCCCAAGCCGGCGGAAGCTCTCACAGTGGAGGAGCGTACGACGGTTGAGGAATTCAACGAGTACCATGAACTCGATGCCTTGACGGTTTCCGAGCGAAGCGAAGTGCAGCAGGAGCGCTACGAAGTGCTGCGGCAAAAGAACCTGCGAGGCGAGCTGCGTTCGTTCTACTCTTACACGAACCCCTTGGTGTTCTACGTCGGCTATGGCCTGATTGTGGCCATCTATACCATGATGGGAGGGTTCAGGGCGGCTGCCATCACGGACGTGATACAGGGCTTCCTGATCGTGCTGTTTTCCATGATCCTGATTCCGCTGGGGCTTTCCAAGCTGGGCGGCTTCTCCGGCCTGCACGCGGCGGTGCCCGCCTTTAAGTTCGAGCTGTTCGGATCGATTTCGTTAAGCGAGTACGGTTGGTATACCATTTTCGCGATGGCCTGTTCGCAGTTGGTGGCGATTGTGGCGGTGGCTCAAGCCATGCTCACCGCGGGATCGGCCACCAACGAGAATTCCGCGCGATTCGGCATCATCGGCGGCATGTTCTTCAAGCGGCTGCTCATGTTGTCGTGGATTTTGGCAGGCCTGATCGCGGTAGGACTGTACGCCGGCAAGCTGCACGACCCGGATTTGGCTTGGGGGCACATGAGCCGCGACCTCCTGCTTCCGGGGGCGATTGGCCTGATGCTGGTGGGAATCCTCGCTGCGAACATGTCTACCTTGGACGCGCTCTCGGTTTCCAACTCGGCGCTTTTCATCAAGAACCTTTACCAGCCGTTCCGTCCGGAGAAGTCGGAAAAGCACTACATCAAGGTTGGCCGGGTCGTGATCGGCGTGACTTTGTTCGGAGGCATCGGAGCGGCGATCTACGTCGACAACCTGCTGGAGCTCTTCAAGTACTTCATCTCGATTCCGGCGATATTCGGGGCACCCATCTGGTTGGGCTTCATTTGGCGGAGGCTGACGAAAGTGGCCGTCATCGTGGAGGTCGCGATTTGCTTCGCTATCTTCGCCATCGTTCCCAACGTTTTCATGTCCTTGGATTGGGCCCGCACCAACCCGGCGTTCCTGCAGCAAACGGAGTCCTTCTCCCACGTTTACAAGGCTCCGGCCCTGAAGGAAGACGTTGCTCTCGGGCGAGCGGAGCAGGTGGGTGACACCATCGAAAAGGAGGTCTACGTCGAGCCCAAGGGCATCTTCTTCGAGAAGGTGGTCCGCCAGGATCCGGAAGATCCGAATTCGCCTTTGATCGGCATCGGGCGCTTCGAGTCGGAGCTGTGGGTCATGAGCTGGTTCGGCATCGATTTCACCGAGTTCAAGAAGTCTCAATTGGTCGCGGCCCGCTTCTTCTTCAACGCCTTCTTCCCGTTCCTTATTTTGATTGTGGTATCGCTCGTTACGCAGCCGGTGAGCAAGCGTCGCCTCGACTACTTCTTCGGCAAAATCTATACGCCGGTACAAGCGACGCCGGAGGAAGACGAAAGGGCGGTCGCTTACGCGGCGGAGAACCCCGAGGAGCGCGAGGCCAAGAAGATGTTCCCCAACAGCAACTGGGAAATCGCCAAGCCGGACAAGATGGACATCCTCGGCTTCGGCGGAAGCTGGCTGGCCGTGGGCGGCGTGATCTTCCTGCTGTGGGTGATGGTTTCGATTCGCTGAGCTTTTTTTTGGGGGGGATTCACCCTTTTGCGGGGATAGTGATTTTCATTGGGAAGTGCCCTTGTGGCACGATCGATTCTGTCCAATCGCGGCACAAGGCCGCTTCCCACAGTGGGACCGAATGCATAGCCAGCAATTTCCACTGTCTTTGGTCGTGAACCTTGTTTTTTTGGGGGGTCTTTTCAAGGAGGCAGAGCGGACCGGGTGGAACCGGTCCCTCCCGCCTTCTTTTATTACGTTTGAGGATCGTTAAAAAAGAGCGGCCTTCCCCGGGTAGGGAAGGCCGCTTTGCGGTGTGCTTAAATGTGTTTCGAACTGCTCGTTCCTATCCCACCTTTTGCAGGTTTACGGGCTTTTCCTCTTGGGCCTTGGGGGAACCTTTGGGCGGCTTGACGCTCTTGCCTTCGACCCACTCGCCGCGAATCAAGGTGACGGCGGGGTTGTGCATGGGACCGACTTGCTCGTTGGCCAGTTTCGACTTGAGCAGGTCGACGGCGGTGGCTCCAATTTTGCGGAAGCCGATGCGAACCTGAGCGATCTCGCCGGTTTCCTCGGTTGCAGGGTTGAGTGCGGCGAAGCTGAGGTTTTCGGGGACCTTGAAGCCCGCGTCCTTGAGCCATTGGTAGTGCTCGATGTTGGGGCTGAGAACGACGTCGGGCTTTCCTTTCTTGACCCAGGCGATGAACTGCTCGCGGGTGATCTCTTCGCTCGAGAGAATGGGCACGCGGTTCTTGGCCGGTGTATTGTTTTGGTGCCAGAGGAGGTAGCTTTGGTACAGGTGGTTGGAGCGTTCGTCTTCCGAGTGCGTAATGCAGAAACCGATACGGTTGAAGCCTTGCTCCATCAAGCTGGATACGCCCATGTGCATGGACTGGTAGAAGTGCGGGTGTACTTGGTTGTATCCAAGTTTTGCTGCCACGCCGCAAGTGGCGACGCCGGTGAAGTTTTCTTGCGGCAGGGAAAAGACGTCTTGCAGGTTTTCCACTGGCAATACCACGATGCCGCGAATGCCGCGGGTCTCGAGGATCTGTACGATGCGCTTGAGCCTCATGCCCGGTTCGTGCAGCCAGAAGTCTTCGGTTTTGAAGCCCAGTTCCTCCGCCCGTCGCTTAACGCCTTCCCGGATGAGAAGGGAGTCCTTGCACAGCTTGTTCAGCGGGGCTCGCTTGGGGTTAAGGATGGCGATGACGGGCTCCTCCTTGCTGATATCCCGCTTGCGCAAGTAGCGCATGAGTTCGGTCAGGTTGGGGTCGGGGGTGTAGCCTTGTCGCTTGGCGATTTCCTTGATGCGTTCTCTCGTTTCAGGCGCCACTCTGGGGTGGTCTCGAAGGGCCATTGAGACAGTCATGCGGCTGACGCCGGCTTCCTTCGCGATGGTCTTGCATGAGGGTTGTATCTTTTTCATCGGCTTGGGGGCTGGTTTGTTGGGGTGTTTGATCGATGTATCCAGTTTTTCCTAGGTTTAGGGCTTACATGGAAATTGGGGTGAAAGTGGGGTGTCGTATTAGGGTGGATCTCGGCGCTGCTGTCTGGCCGCACGCTCGTTGGCTCGTGGGGATGCTTGTCCTACGTTTCCAGCTTGCTGTTGAGTGATAGGAAATCGGATACGAAGCTCTTTTTGTGGTGAGCTTCCCTGATTGCATCGAGGACTCGCGTGCCTTGATAGGCATCTTCGAGCGATGCTCGGAAGGGCGAGCCTTGGCGCAGCGTTGCTGCGACGTCGCGGTAGATGTGGGCCTCGTCGCCGAAACGTTTTCCTTCGATGGGGAATTCGTTGCGTCGGGGGACCTTGGTCGAGGCTGGGTCCTTTTGCACGAGGGTGATCGTTTCTCCGTCCGATACGATGGTACCTTGAGTGCCTTGTACAAGAAAGGATGGGAGCCCCTCGGTGGCTTGAGCGTACTCGGCGATGCCGAGAATGCCGCTTTCGAATTCCAGGAGAGCGAGGAAATTGTCGTCGCCGTCTCCGCCGTTGATGACCTGCTGAAGGTGTCCGCCGACTCGCGTTACCGGACTGCCTGCCAGCTCGAGGAGCGGTTGCACGATGTGGGCTCCCCAATTGTTGAGGTAGCCGCCACCGAACTTGAGCTCTGTTTGCCAGTCTTCGCGTTTGCTGAACTGGGCGATGTAGCGGCGAATCGTGAAGACGCGTCCGATGGCGTTCTCCTCTACGAGTTGCTTGATTTTGCAGTATTCGGGAGACCAATACATCGGTATCCAAGGGAAAATCAGTTTGCCGCTGCCGAGCTGAGCTCGGATCAGGAGATCTGCTTCCTTGGTGTTGACCGCCCACGGCTTGGTGATCAGCACGTTGACGCCGGCGTCTAGCAAGTCGCAGGCTACTTGGCAATGGGTGTCGGATCGAGTGACGATGGAAGCGAGTTCGATTTCTGCCTTCGAATCCAGGAGTTCGCGGTGGTCGGCGTAGGCCGGGCAGCCGATGCTTTCTTGGGCGAATTGGCGTCGCTGGGGCGACAGGTCGCAGATGGCCACGATTTCGAACTCTGGATTGGCTTGAATGCCGTAGGCGTGGGAAAGCTCTCCGCTTTGCCCGTAGCCGACGATCGCCGTTTTGATCGGTGTAAACGCTTCGCTCACAAGGTGATTTGGCAAGTTTGAAGGTGAGGGGGGTAGGGTATGAACGAATGTGTCCGAAGTTGAGCCGTTTTGAGAAAGCTCAGGGTGCTTTACAGTAAAGCGCGGGGTTGCCGGGAAGGCTAGCGTGTTCTGCTCAGATCGAGCTACGGGGCGCAAAACCGTGTGCTCGCTTGCGGCTGAACCGCTTTGGAGTTAGGGTTTTCCGTTCGCTTGAAGATATCCCCGGTCTGGTAGCTTTCTCGCCGCGACCGCTTATTTGCAGCTATATTATAGGCCCAAGGAAGCTCGTGAAGGGGCGGTTTACGGATTACTGTAAAACAGCAAATGGGTAGATGAAATTGAGGTAAATCGGATAGGTTTTTTGTAAGGTCAGCCACTCTCTGTTTCGCGAGAAACGAAGCATCAATCCACCACAGACCTGATTTCATGTATCGAAGAAAGTAGGCAAGCTCCCCTTATTGGAATCGCTTATTTGGTACGCAGACTCGTTTCTTGGATTTGCTTAGTGGCCGTCAAATTACCCCTATTAGAACACCTCTAAAAATACGCCTTATGAAACTACTAAGAATGTCACTGCCATTATGCAGTGTTTTCGCGCTCTCGGGACTGTATGCCCAAGACGCTGCCTCTGATGAAGATGAGGTCTTTGAGCTGTCGCCCTTCGAGGTCATTGGCGACGACGACGTTGGCTACCGCGCCACATCCACCCTTGCCGGAACGCGACTGAGAACGGAAATGCGCGACATTGGTTCTTCCATATCTGTCGTGAACAAGGAGTTTCTTCAGGATACCGGTTCCACCAACCTCGAAGATGTTCTCATCTTTACCCCCAACACCGAGATCGGTGGCCTGGGCGGTAATCACTCCGGTTCTCAAGGCGCCAACCCGATTCCTGAGCAACAGCGTGACGACCCTAGCGGCGGTTTGACCCGCGTGCGTGGTTTGGCTAGCGCCGACCTCACTCGTGACTATTTTCTCACCAACATCCCGTTTGATACCTTCAACACCGATCGTGTAGAAGTCCAGCGTGGCGCCAACTCGGCCCTCTACGGTCTTGGCAGCCCGGGTGGTATCATCAATGCTTCTACCATTCGCGCCGATTTCAATGGCGACCGTGGCCGCATTCGCTTCGAAACCGACGAACACGGCACTGCTCGCTACTCCTTGCGCTACAATAAGGAGGTAACGGACAAAGTTGCCATCCGTATCGCGGCGCTATCCGAGGACAAAGGTTACGAACAGAAGCAGGCGTTTCTGGAAGACGACCGCCTCTTCGTGGCCGTAACTGGCAAGCTACCGTTTAACCTCACCGCTCGCGGAAGCGCGGAAGTTGCCGAGCGCCATTCCTCCAACCCAGACTACGTTCTGCCCAACGATGGCATCACGCCGTGGATTAACTTGGGTAAGCCCATCTCCAGTTCTCCGGCTGAAGGCGCGGCCATCTTTCGCGGCACGGGTACTTTCTTCCCCGGCGTGGCCAACTCCAACGTAATGCATCTCTCCTCTGGGAATGGAGCATCCGTTGGTCTTTACCGCTTCTATCAGGATCCGAACGATCCTAATCCGACCTTTGGCGGCCACAATTACCTCGTCCAGACTCCCGCCGATTCGGCGCTCCCTCCGGAGAACCAACGCCTCACCGAGCCCGGCGCCCCTGCTGGTCAGTGGATGCGAATCAAGGCTTGGGACGAAATTAACATCATTCGCCGCTCGGGTTACTATTCTGACGGAACGCCCGTTGCTCCCGGCACGGCCCCCTTCTTCAGCAACGGTTTCGTTTCTCACCAGATCACGGATCGCAGCATCTTCGACTACCGGAAGAATCTGTTCAGCGGAGGCACGGCTCAACAATACGGCGAGTGGGAAAACTATACCGCTAGCCTCGAAGGCAACTGGTTCGACAATCGCTTAGGCTTGGAATTCTCCCACAACGAGCAGACCTTCGAAAGCGCGGGTAACAACTCCCTGCAAGGTGTCCAGCAGCGCACTATCTACATCGATATCAACGAGTACATGCTGGCCACCACGGATGGTTCGGCCCAAGGAACTTTGGTTCCAAACCCGACCTTCGGCCGTCCGATAATGGGTGGCGGTTCAGGCGGCAATCGTATCTACAACGATCGCGACTCCACTCGTCTCCAAGGTTATGTCGAAGTTCGCTTCAACGACTTTATGGACGAGGACAGCTGGATGACCCGCCTCTTGGGCAAGTTCACCCTGACCGGCTTGATCGACGAGAGCACCCACTACAATCAGACGCTCTATTCGGCCCGAGCCGATCCTATCGATTCGTATGACCTCGACACCTACCTCCCAGGCCACCACGCGGTGACTCAGCGGAGCGGTCAGGAGTTCGCGCTCCCCGTTACGAACGACACGAACTTCCTCAACATCACTTCCATCAACGATCTCGCTGGAGTGGGGATTCAGGGTGTTTCCTTTGGTCGCCAACGGAGCAACATGAGCATTGTGCCCATCTCCGCTAACTTCACCGGATGGAATCCGACGGACGGAGAATTCGTCAACTTCGATTCCGTGATCAACACGCTCTATCAACCCAACAGCTGGCCTGCCGCGTCCCACGCGAACAAGGATATCAACACGGTTGATTCAGAGGTGATCATTGGCCAGCATTCCCTCTGGGACAATACAGTGGTCCTCACTGGAACGTGGCGTAACGACAAAGCCACTACAGCCACAGGACCTGGCCGTTCGGTCGCGAATGCCCGTCAGGACATCAGAGACACCCTTGATCCCGTCTACTTAGCCGGACCTCAGGGGCCTTACGAGGTCACCGCTGACGACGATACGACTTCCTATTCGGTCATGATCCACACGCCTCCGTTCCTGCGGGATCGTCTTCCCTTCGAACTCTCCGTCTACAAGAGCGAAGCAGACAACTTCCGTCCAACAGGCAGCAATGTAACCATCTTCAACGATACCGTCGGCGCGACTGCTGGTACCACCGAAGAAATGGGATTCATCATCGATGGACTCGACCGCAAGTTCTCCGCTCGTTTCAACTGGTTTGAATCCGCCGTGGTCAATAATCGTTTCGAAGAAGGTGCCCTTTACGCTTCGGAAGGAATCCTGCGTGGTCTGGCTCATGAGCTGAACAATCCTGCCAATGCCGGCTTCACTGTCGCGGATGTCCAAGCGGTACTGCCTCCCGCCGGCGTGATCGCTGTGAATGGCTTCCAAGTTGACTGGAGTAACCCCGACGCTGCGACCACTCTTCGTAACTCTTCCGACACCGGAACGCAGGACTTCAAGGCAGAGGGGATGGAAGTCGAAATCGGTTACAATCCAACCCGCAAGTGGACTCTGTTCTTCACCGCGGGTCAGCAGGAAACGATTGCCGATAACACCTACCCCGAGATGCGGCGATACGTTGAGGAGTTCGTCCTCGATAATTGGGTGAACAGCACCTTCGCCCAGAACTATTACATCGATGAGGGTGCCACTCAGACTCTCGCTGAGCGGGCGCAGACATCCATCGTAGAGGCCGTCCAACGTGCGGCCCTGCAAGACGGTAACCCTGCCAAGGAACAGGCTGAATGGCGCTTCGCTCTCAATACCAACTACCAATTCGGTTCCGACAGCGGAGTCATTCCTGGTTGGCTGGGGGACCTGACCGTTGGCGGTGGCCTCCGTTGGCAGGACAAGACGGGTATTGGCTTCGAAGTGAGCACGAACGAACTGGGCGATTACGCCCTGGACATCGACAAGCCATTCTACGCGCCCTCGAAGACATACCTCGATGTGTTCGCTCGCACGTCCTACCAGTTGAAGGATGATCGTTCCCTCGATCTCCAGATCAACATCAAGGATCTCACCAACCATGATGGTCTGATTCCCTTCGTCGCAAATCCCGACGGCAGTCTTCTCTACCGTATCGAGGAAGGCCGTTTGATCTCAGCTTCGGCTACGCTTAATTTCTAAGCTCCTATCGCTCGAGCTCAGCCTCTTGTTTCAAAGCCGGCTCCCTTTGGGGAGCCGGCTTTTTTTGGTTCATCGCCAAAAGCAGTGGAATTGCTGTTTACCTGTAGAACCGTCGCTTGCGACGTGCCGCAGCTCGCTACTCAATTGTCGGCTTGGCGCGAGCGCCAGCCCTACGCTCGAAAGCGTCTCCCGGCAAAATGGTGATAAACTCTTTTCGTTTCTAGCGAACAAGGACGGTTACCTGCACTCTCAAGAGCGAGACGTCTCAGGCTGTGCCCCAAATTGATATCGTAGGGCTGCCGCTTGCGGCATGCCGCTTTGCAGGAGAGCGACCAAAATTTTGGCTCGCTGCAGCTTGCCGCAAGGAACAGGCGTGCCGTTCGCAAGTATACTGCTTTAGGGGATGGCTCTGTGAGGTATCCAAAATCCAGCGACACGAATCGGTGGAAGAAGGATTCGCTTGGGGGAATAGGGGCCTTGAGCAAGTGCCCAAGCCCTTTCACACTGGGGAGAACGCCCTCTTACTCAGGGTAAGCCTCGACGAGCTCCCCGCGATCGACGCCGTACTCGTTGAGAAGAATCTCGCCTGTTGAGCCATCGAGGATGACCGTGGCGGGTCCTGGAGGCAGTGGGAGGGAGATCGTTTTGCCGTTGGGCAGTCGAATCTCTCTCTGCCCTCCGCTCAAACTGTGCGTCGCGAGAATTCCACTACCACCGTAGAAGAATGCGTCAGGCTCGCCGTAGCAATGGGCGCCGCAGCGCTCGAGGAGGGTGCGGAAGGGCTCGGTCGCTTTGCTGGGAAGGCTGACGAACCAGCTCGTATGGTTGGGAAAGGTTTTGCGGGCAATCGCGGCACTATCGCTACCTGCGAAACGGGCCAAGGTTTCTGCCTTGACGTCCTCCGCTGCGAAGAGCGGAGAAATTGGCGAGTCGCCCACGGTGTAAGAGGTGGCCTCTGCGAAACAATCGCCTAACTCCACAGTCGGGGGAGCGTCGATCGAAATCTCCTTCAGTTTGATGCCGCATAGCTCTTCCACGTTTTGCAGCGACGCTGATCGGTCTTGCGGAGAAATGTATCCGGGAGCGTAGTTCCAAATCAGGTGGCGCCCGTTGCAGGCGACCTTGCTCTGTATCCACTGACGCATGTCAGCATTCAGCGCAAAGGTGTTTCCGAATACGATGACCCGGTAGGGCGAGAGGTCCATCTGCGGCAGGTCGTCCAAGTGGATGGTATCGAATACGACGCCGCTGCGGAAAGCGGCGAGCGTGAGGTGGTCCAGCAAGGCCGGACTGATGGGGTCGCTGTGCTTCAAGCTAGCAGTGTAGTAAAAACTCTTTGTGTCGTAGACCATGAGCACGTCTGCCATGCTGCTGTGTGGCTGTTTCGCGTAGGCGGCCTGTAATTCGCGCAAACGCTCAATCTCGCGTAGCAGCACGGGATGATCCCAATTGCCCTGGGAGCCGCACAAGGGGTGCGTATAGCCATCGAGATCTACTCCGGAGACGTTGAAGTCGTAGTACCAGAGCCCCATTCCCTTTGTCAGCGAAAAGGCGGTATTGCGTCTCAGGTCGGCGACGCTTTGCTGCACGCGCTCCGAGTAGTCGGAGTCCTTCAGGATCGGGGTCTTGGGCTCGCAATCCATTTCGTCGAGCCAGAGCTTGCCGTGCATGCGAACCGAGTCGATGAGGCTGCGGGAGCGGTAGGGGTCGCCCAGCTCGATGGCTTCCGGCTCGTAGGCTTGGGGGCCGCTGAGGTAGTCGATCGCATCGCAGTCGAGGATGCGCTGCAGGTGAAGGTGCCCGCCGGCCGCATGGCGCCCGAAGCAGGAGAAGAAATAGCCGTAGAAGGTGCCCACGATGATGGGGCGGGGCCAGTCTTCCTTCACCGTCTGGGCGAAGTGAATGATAGCGTCGGCTGTGACCTGGTGCATGCAGTCGTAGAAGTCTACCACTGCTGCTTGTCTCTTGGGGTCGCGGAAAATGCCGTCGGTCCGGCGCTGCTCTACGCCAGGCGTTTGAGCGGTTGCGAAATCGGCATCGGGTTGTCCCCAGGCCTGTCTCAATGTATCCACGTTTCCATACTTGTTTTTGAGCCAGTCTCTGAAGGCCTGGGTCATCGGCTCGCTGACATCCGGTTCGTTGTCGAAGAAGCCCCAATTGTGCCACTCTCCGTAGACGCCATTGGCTACTTGGATTCCCACGAGGGCGCGGCTTTCTGGGGTTGCGGAGAATTCCGTGAGAAAGCGTTTGAACTGGATGGTAATTTCCTCTCGCCAGAGACGTGAGGCCATGCTTACCCGGCGGACTGGATTGTTGTCGTGTTCTATGATTCGAAGCAGTCCCCAGCTTTGCTCGTCAACGTAGTCGGTATCCGCATACGCGACCCATTCCTGCGGATGGGATTTAAGCCACCATAAGGGAGCTCTCACGTGGAAACGGAAGATCACGCTAGCGGAGGGACAGGCTTCGAGCACCCCTTGGATCTGGCGCTGAGCGACGCTGAGGTCGAAGCTTCCGTCCTCCTTCCAGATATGTTGGAGGGACAGGTCCAGTTGCACGAGCTTGATCCCTCTCTCGCAGAAACGCGCGATGTTGTGCTGGGGAAGCTCTTCCCATGACCACCTCCCGGAAGGTACATCGGTGAGGGCGTAGATCAGCGGCGAGACGGGAGTTCCGTCTATATGGATGCTGGGTCGTCCGTTGAGATTGGCGACGGAGGCGGTCCGCGCAGTTGCCGGGTATTGTAGTTTTTTTTGGGGGGTATGCATTTGCGAAAATCAGTTTGGATTGCGCTCACGATGGTGCGGAAAAACGGGGCTTTGGCAGGCCTGTTTTCAGGTCTTGCGCATTTACTGTAAACCGGGAATCGCGGTGAATTCGTCTGTGGCTTCGGATTGCTTGGATCACAGAATCAAGCCTTGGGTGCCGCTGGACCTGTGTCCTCGGGTGGCCTGCAACTTTACCCTGAATCATGAATAACAACTCGAACGATTCCGTTAAGAATGTCGCCTCTCGCATTTCCGTTGAACAAGCCGAGGAATGGTCTGAGAAGTTTCGCAACTGGCACTATTATCCTGAGCATGTGATACCAGCTGTCCCAGAGATAGAGGGGGTCGAGAACGTGCACATGACGGACGTGCCGACCGTTTTCCAATTACCGGATGATCCACTTTATTACATGAGTTTTCTCGGTTACGATGGCCGTGGCTACCAGTCGTTCATCGCTGACAGCGAGGACTTGGTTAATTGGCGAAACATCAGACTGGCCATGAGCTACGGTCCGGAAGGGGAATTTGACTTCGGCGGTCGTGTCATCGGAGCGTATCAGTATGAAGACTACGACTTGAAGGCTCCTCGCATCCTCAAGAAGCGGGACGGGCTCTACTACTCTCTCTATTTAGCCTTTCCAAGGCAGGGCGGGTATGAACTTCCTCCCGGCAGCCAAGGGATTGCCGCGAGCTCTGACGGGATTGCTTGGGAGCGAGTGAAGGAAGATCCTATTCTCTCCGTTTTTGATGAGAAGTGCGGAAATTGGGAAAAGGACTGCATCTTCCTTCCTTGGCTTGTGGAGCATGATGGTCGTTTCTACAATTTCTACAATGCTGCGAAAGGGAAGTTCGAACAGATGGGCTTGGCTACCTCTCAAGATTTGTATCAGTGGAACCGCTACACCGGAAATCCTATTCTGAGCAACGGAGAAGACGGATCGTTCCACGAGGTTTTCTGTTCAGATGCCAAGGTGTTCTGGGACGAGGACCATTGGTCTATGTTCTTTTTTGGAGTGGGGCGAGGGGGAGCTCACATCATGATGGCCTACTCGCGCGATTTGGAGCACTGGACAATCGATCCGGAGCCGCTTTATAAAAGTGGCGGTCATCCAGCCGGTTTGGATTCTCAATACGCCCACAAAATTTCCATCGTATGGAACCCGAGTAACGAAACGTTTTATATGTACTACAACGCAGTTGGGGAAAAGGGGCGCGGTATCGGTCTGCTCACCAGCAAACCGCTGTAAAAATTCGATAGATACAGGATCAGTTTATCAGCTGCCGGAAGGTAGGGCTTGCGGAGAACGGGTTGGACCCTCTATTCGCAAGTGCCCGCTTTCCACGAATATGCGGTCGATGTTGACGCTGCGTTTTTCGTTGTTGGGATCCGCAGGGTCTTGGTGGGTATGATAGACGATGAAGCGCTCGCTTCCGTCGGGCGAAGAGACGATTGAATTGTGACCCGCTCCGGAGTAGCCGTTCGCGAGATCGGTTCCCGCTATGGGGTTTTCCTCGGCCTTGGTCCAAGGGCCCAAGGGGTGAGCGGCGGTGGCGTATCCTATGCCGTAGCCGGGACGGAAAGTATGGTTGGCCGAATAGGTCATGTAATATGTTCCATCCTCGTTGATGACGAATGGCCCTTCGTTGCAGCGGTTGGAGTTCCAGGCGATCCTTTCCCAGGCTTGGTCCGCTTCGAGTAGGAGAACGGGTTCGCTTTCAAGGCCGGATAGGTCGGCTTTGAGGGGGGCTCCGTAGACCTTGCCGTAGGAATAGCCGTCCTGTTCCCCGTTTCGGCTGAAGAGTAGGAACGGTTTGTTTTCAGTGTCGCAGACGATATGGGAATCGATGGCGGAATAGCCGAGGTCGAACCAAGGCGCGTGCCAGTTCCTATAGGGGCCTTGAGGGCGGTCGCTCACTGCGATTGCGCTGAGCAGGCGTCCAGTGTCGCCGTGCTGGGCGCTGTAGGTCATGTAGTAGCGATTTTGATACGTTATCACCTCGGGCGCCCAAAACGGCGCGTTGCCCCAATCCTTGGGTCCGTTCTCAAGGGCGAAGCCCAGCTCTCGCCAGTCGCGGAGGTTTTCGGACTGGTAGCAACGGAAGCCGCGGTCGGGATCGGTAGTGCCGAAAAGGTAGTAGCTGCCCTCCGCTTTGAGGACGAAGGGATCTCCCATGAGGAGGTCGTCTCCAACGGGATTTGTATAAGAATTGTTCATACGGGAATCGATTGGAAGAGGGCGTTCAAGGCTTGGGCCATTGCCTCTCCGTAGCCGACCCCTTCTTTTCGGCCGAAGAGTTTGTGCGGCGTTTCCGATTCGCTTACGCTCCATTTGACGAGCGTCTCGTTATCGACCGCGGCGTTTATGGAGTCCAGTCGCCAAGGCCAAGTTTCCAGGCCGGATGCGGCTTGGGCCTGCAAAAAACGCCAACCGTGCGGCGTTTTAGCGAGGCTGCGACCTGCGGCCATGACAAGGGAGGCAGTCGTCCACATATTGCGCTCGCCAGCAAGCACGTGTTCCCAGACGGCGCCTTTGCCGAGATCGGTCAAGGAACTGATGATATCTCCACGGGCGGAACCAGAAAAGCCGTAGGCGATCCATGCTCGGATTGCTTCTGGAATGTCGTGGAATAGGGTTTCGTGGCTGGCTTTCCAATAGGTGCCGCGAGGGTCCCTGCGGTTGAAAGCGCTGTGTTCCGTGGCGCAAGGGTACCAATGGATGCGAATGCCCGAGCGCCAAAGTCCGGTGTAGGCATGTGGGTCGAGGCCTACGTTCCATTCTCTTTTCTCTCCAGCGGTGGCGCCAGCGTTGAGCAGCACGGCCCGCGTTTTGTTTCGGACCAAGTCAGGCGCTCGGTTGAAGGCGGCGGTGATGATGCGGGCGGAACCGACGGAAGAGATGAGGACCGGTTCTGGGCTCGCTTCCAAGCTTTGTAGAAGCAGGTCGATCCCGGCCTGTTCGCTGCGCGGTCGGGAGCGTGCATCGTCGCTTGGCGACGATAGCGGTTCGAGAGGACCGAGGGCGCAAGGGAAGGTACGGCCGAGGATATGACCCAACTGTGCGACCAGTACGTAGCCCGGGTCGCGTCGTACATCCCAGCCAGCGGGGGCTGGTTCGAGAAAGGGTTGCGTGCAGTCGAGGATGACTGCTTTGAGGTCGAACTCCGGCAAGGCAGCAACGGTGAGCAAGTCTAGCTGGTCGTCCGGATCCTGCGGAGAGTGGTAGAGATCGGTGACATGAATGAGGGGAATGCGTGACATTTTCAGATTCAGTGATGGTGAGGGGTGTGTATTCGCGGATACATTTCTGTGGAGAATGGCAGCTGCTCCTAGAAGTGTCGCCCTTGCAAGAAAGCGTCTTCGGTTAAGTGATGACATGGGATGTATGGGGGATTTCTCGACTCGATAAATCGAAGAGTAAAGCGAGGCTCTCGCCAAGTCGGTTAAACGTATTCGCGAAGCTCAAGGGTGCGCAGGGATCGGCGCGGTAGGCTGTGTGGTCCAGGTTATGGTGCGATGAGGTATCGGCCGCGGATTTTCTTTGTTCCGGAGTTCACGGATGGTGTATCCGAAATCTGAATAAACGACTAGAAATCGTTCCATCGGGATTCTCCTTGTTTCTACGGCTTTGCTTCCGTCCCAGTATGAGACGGCGCATTTCGTTTCTCCAACAGGCCCCCGATAAACTTAAAATCGGAGGACGGAACAGGATTGGTGCCCTTTTGAACGCGCATGGGATCGAAAGAGCTAAGTCGGATCGACGCCGTAGCGTTCGAGGATGAGACCGATGATGCCGAACTGGTCGGTCAACAAGCCTTCGTAGCCGCAGGGGCGGTCGTCCCAGTAGCGCCAGTCCAGCCCGCTCTTGCAGCCGCCGAAGACGGATGCGTCGGCGAATCCTTCGCAGAGCTCTTGCAGCATAGCGTCGGCCGCTTCGTGAAGTCCGACTGCGTAGAGCCCCCGCAGGAAATGGCGAGCTTGAGCGTGGGTCCTGCCACCGTTCTGGTAGTAGCCGAACGGGTAGCCTTGGATGATATCGGACAGGTCCTCGTCGGGGATGGGGCGCAGGTTGCCCGGAAGTCCTAATTGGGCGGATGGCATGCCAACGGCTTTCGCCTCTTCGAGCAAACCTTGGAGGAGCTCTTTTGCGGAGTCCTTCGGGACGAGGCCGACGGCGACGGCTGCTCCATTGACGGCGAGGAAGGCGTGGTCGTGACGTTTGCCTTCGCGGCAAACCCAGCCGGCGAGCCAACCGGTTTCCGGATTGTAGAAGGTGTTGAAGTAGGAATCGCGCAGCCGCGTCTTCCATTGCGCGAGGGGGGCGGACCAATGGGCGAGCGAGGTTTTGGGCAGGGCGTCGGACAGGTGTTGCAGGGCCTCGTAGAGTAGGGCGTTCGCGAAGGCGTCTTTCCAGCCGTAGGAGATCACGTCGTACCAGCAGGTGCTCCATTGCTGGGATCCGGAGGTGCCGGTGCGGTAGGGACTCTCGATCAATCCGTCTCCGTCAAGGTCGCGCTCTTTCATCTCGCGGAGCTTTCTCTCGATTTGGAGGGAGAAGCGTTCAATCCATTCGGAGGAGGCGGCTTTGCTTAGGTATTCAGCAAGCCCGAGCAAGGCGGCGGTGCCGGTCATGAGGTACTCGTCCTCTCCGGAGTGAAGGGCGCCGTCTTGTTTCAGGTTTCCTCCTGCGTAGCCGGGGCCGCCGTCGAGCCACCGCTCGAGAGAAAGGCGCAGAAGCTCTTCGCTGCGTAGAGAGGGAACAAGTTCGCCCATGCGAAGGCATTGGCAGGACCATGTATCCATGGAAATGGGACAGTGCATGGAAGCCCCGTTGTTGCTGAGCGTCGCGGTGTCCGGTCGGAAGTTCAATCCGGTGAAGCCTGCTTGCTGGATGGCGGCGCGAACAACGTCAGGTGTGTTTTCAGCAAGCGGAAAGTGGGGGCGGGTTACCGCGAATGTCCAGCTGGCTTCGTTCACTCCCGCTTCCAGCTGCCAATCGCCTTCCGGGCGGGGAGACTCTCCCACTTTGAGTTCAAGTTCGATACGGTCGCGAGGACGGAAGACTTCCAGGCGAGCTTGAGCTTGGCCTTTCGCTTCCAGGGCGAAGCTCCCGTGAGCGGGGGCATGCAGAATGGCGGGGGAGGTGAAGCTGCCGCTCTGTCCTTGGGGATCGATCATGGCGATGATCTGGCTGGCTGCGGTGGGAGCATGAAAGCTCATGCGCCAGGCGGCGCTGTGCCAGGCCCTGAGCGTTTGCTTCGAGTTGCGATTTACTCTGAAGTGTATCCGTTCCGGAAAGACAGTCCATTCCAAGCGGTAGCTTTGCTCGCAGCGTTGGTTTTGCAGCTGGTAGACGATCTTGTTTCCGTTCACCGATACGGTCCCGGTGAAACGAAAACGCACTGCAGGGTCGGCGACTGGGATGTCGCCTACAGGGCTGAGCATGGTGCCTTGGTGGAAGGATCCGGGGCCGACCTGCAAGAGGTTGGTTTGGGTCTTTCCTTGACCTTGTTGGTCGATGCCGAGGTGGGAGAACCCGGTGCGGCTCAGCAGGAATCCTACTTCTAGGAAATTCGACTTAAAGGTGACTTTTCCGTCTCGCTGGCTTGCTTGCAAGCCGGCAGGTAAGGTGGAAAGGTCAATTTGGGAAACTTGGATGAGGGACTCGTTTCGTGGCGCGATAGGTTCGTGTAGTTTGCCTTTCACTACAAAGGCGTTGGCCGCGAGGTTCCAAGGAGTCCACCAATCGTCGATGCCGCAGCGGCGGATCTCCAGAATGAGCCCGTAGGTTTCTTGTTCGCCCAGTTCGATCCAGTGGATCTTATCCGCTTCTTGGGGAGGAAGGTCGCGAAGGTACTCGAGCTCTCGCCAATTCGAGTTTGGCGTGTCCAGAGTGAGGATACGGAGATCGACGATCCAGTCGTCTTCCTGATGGCTGCCGCACTTGTGGTAGCCGGGGGCGTTGTGGAATCCGATGCGGTTGACGGTTGCCTTGCCGGTGGGAGTAAAGACGCGGCTGTGGATGATGCGGCGTTGGGGAGCTCCGCTTTCGCCATCGGTGGGCTCAGTCCAGACGGAACGGCACTGTGAAAGGGTGCGGAAGGAAAAGAGGTCCCCCATTGGAGGATCGAGGTCCGGAGTGTCGAGCAGGTTGGTCGATTGTAGCATGGCGAGGGCGGAAAAGGAGACCGCCCCTTCGAACGAATCAAAAAGGGGCGGCGTGTTTCAGTTAGAATAGCGCTAGCAGTTGATTCCGGGAACGCGCCACATGTAGTCGGGATCGACGAAGGGCTCGTCGTCCTCGCGACCTTCCATGAGGGCGATCTTCTTCTCGAGCAGTTCCGCGAGGTTGGATCCGTAGATAAAGGTCGTTTCGCCGACGGCGGACGCGATCATCCATTCGGTCGTCGCGGAGCGCACGTGTTCGAGCAAGGCGGTGGCGTTGGCCTTTTCGTCGAGCACGGTGAGCTTGGTCAGCTCGCGGGCTGCTGCCTTGGCTTTCTCGTCGGTGGCTTCCAGGTAACCGTGTACGCCTTCGATCCAGGCGGCGACGTTGCGTTGGGTGCGGAACCAGTTTTTCATGGGGATGAAACGTTCCAGCAGGGTGGTCCAAACCTCTTGGCGTCGGGAGCCGTCCGGAGCCGCGTCGCGGGCTTGGCGAGCGAGCTCGATAGCTTGCTCGATCGGGGGGAAGACGTTGTCGGTGATGGCGTGGCGGCACTTGTTTCCGTATTCGGGCGTACAGAAGTCGAAGTTGACCTCGCGGCGAAAGTCGGTGCGCACGCGGTTGTTGGCGTGGCCGAGGTGGAAGTCTTCGTAGAAGGCCCGGTCTTCCTCGCTGAGCGCTTCGAAGTTGGGAACGAAGGGGCGAACGAGGATGCGGTACCAAGTGCTCCAAAAGGAAAGCACGCTGACGGGAGGCGGATAGCTGCGGTAGGCCTCGTCCACGAGGAGCCAAGCCTTGACCAGCAGGTCGGCGTCTTCTTCGCCGATCCAACGGACAGCGGCCCGTTTAAGCACGGTTTCCAACGGAAGCTCCGGATCGGCCTGGAAGGCTCGCAGGACTTCTTGGTTGATATTGTAGGAGGCCAGCGAATCGGGAATGGTTCCAGTCATGTTGGCCACGTAGTCGACGCGTTGCTCGCGCAGGTCGCGCAGCTTTTCCCACATGAGTTTCGGGTAGGGAACCGCTTTGATCGGCTCCAGATTCCAGAAGGCGCCGGAGTTGATGTAGACGTGCACGTTCGAGCCTTTTGCCTCGATGGCGTCCATGTGGCGGCGCTCCTTTTCGTGGAACTGGTTGAAAAGGCCGGTGAACATGAAGTCGTCCGCCCAATCGTATTTAGGATGCTGATACCCGCCTTCGAATCCCTTAGTGTCGAGGGTGCTGGTTTCGAACTCCAGGCCGGGCTCGAGGTTGGCCCGCAAATGGTCCTGTTCCGCGTAAAAGACTTCGTTCTTGAGGATGCAGCGGAAGTCGGGATTCACCTTTCGGCCGGCGGCCCGCAAGGTTTTCATGAAGCGCAGGATGTTGTTGGCCGCCGCCTCCACGATCTCGTTTTCGCCCTTCCACTCGCGGATTTCGTAGCCGCCGCCGTTGCGTCCCACGTAGAGGGAGGCGGTGTATTCGAAACCGGCTCCGCTGTCGTTCGACCAGATGGACATGAAGTCGATATTGGGAGCGGCCCGCATGATCTTCTCCAGCATTTCCTGGTAGTGCTCGAGCACGACGGGATGGGAGGTGCAAAGGTTGTAGCGGGGACGGAAGCTGCGCAGCGGGTGGTCGACGCGAGCCCCGCGTAGCATGGGATAGCGCTCGAGTAGCTTCTCCGAAACGGAGCGTGGCTCGAAGCAAACGAGTCCGGCGCGGAGGCCGTACTTTTCCGCTAGCTGGGCGGAACGGACCAGCTTGTTGAGGTTGGCCTGCAGGTAGTGGTAAGGATAGATTCCCTTGTTGAGCCTGCTGTAAACGAATTGGTCGAGCGCCGCGCAGTAGGTGTAGAACAAATACAGCAGTTCGCCGGGAGCGTTTTCTTCAGCTGGGAAGGTGGTAGCCAGTCCGTTGACCTCGACATGGGTGAAGCCCATCTGAGCCATCTCGCGGATGTGGTCCTCCGCGTCGAAGTCCTTGGCGGTACGGGCGTGGTTGTTGAGGAGGGAATCGTAGGCGGTGCGCAGGTTCTTGAAGGTGGCTTGTCGCAGCTCTCCCTCTGATAGCTCAGCAACGGAGCGGTTGCCGAAGTCGTGGATCAGCTGGTAGGCAAGGCGGTAGAGGAACCAGGTGTGGGAGGCGTAGAGCTCGATGCCCGATTCTTCCGTGGCGCGGAGGTACATCCACTCCTCTTTACCTTCGGTGTTGACGGAGCGTGCCTCGGCTTCCTCGGGCGTGAGAACGGCTACGGTAAGGTTGCTGCCTTGGCTGGTGCCGCCGTTCGCGATCTTTGCTTCGGGCAGGTGGCTTTGCAGGAGTTCCGCAGCGGTTTTTTCCACGGGGATGGACTCGTGGAGCGTGATGATTTCGCGGGTGCTTTGAAAGCGTTCTAAAAGTTTCATTTCGTAGGGTCCTCGTTGGAGTTTTCGATGTCGGGAGAGCGCCCGAAGCCTTGCGAGGAGCTCTATCCGACTGCAGTGGAGGGGGAGAATCGAGAGGGTTTTGAGTTTACGATAAAGTCCTTGAGGAAGCGCGGCAAGGGAAGGGCTCGCAGCCCTAGCTCAAGGGGGAGAGGCCGAGGGCGGCTGCCAGTTCCTCGGGCTGGAAGCGAGTGCCGAAGGGGGCTTCATGCAGGCCGGCGGTGGGAAGCGATCCGCCTCGGATGGTGAGGGTTGCAGTCTGGTCGGAACGATTTTCGAAGAGCTCGGGATGGTGTTTGCAGACGAGCTCCTGCACGGCAGCGGGAAATTGGGAGAGGCCGTAGAAATAGTGGTGGCCGTTGCGCTCCACGCTGGCGTTGCCCAACAGGGATTGGGCGGCGAGATCTTGCAGAAGGGCGACTGGGCCTAGGTTGCAAAGGTCTTCGCCGCTCATGAATAGCCCCGTATTCTCTTTTTGGTTACGATATTCGATCAAGCATCGATTGGCGATTCCCTTGAAGACGCCTTTGCAGTTCTTGTGGCTGATCCCGCGGTAGCCGCAGTCGAGGGCATCGCGAAAGCTCTCGGAACCTGCGTCGGATTCATCGATGATCACCGGGGGCGTTTCGCTGCCGTCAGAAAGCTTTCCGATACCCTTGTCGCAAAGGGCGTTGTGGCGCGAAAGCGGTTGCTCAATGAAGAGTACCCTGTTTAGGAGCGCTTGGAGAGCCGGCTCGGCCCGAGCCTGTTCCCAGAAGGCGCGGAATTGGGGCCAGTTTTCGAACTGCTCGTTTCCGTCCAAAGAAAGGGCGTAGCCTTGCGGACAGCGCTCTGCGAAAATTTGGGCGAGGGAACGCAGGCGAGCGAGGTCCTCGTCCAAGCGTCCGTTGATCTTTACCTTAAACTGGGAAATCCCGTAGTGAAGGATCGCCGCCTCGAGAGATTGCGGAAGGGCGTCGGCAACCTGGTTTTCGGGGGTGATGTCGGAATCGCGCAGGGGATCGCCGAAACCGACCGTATGGCGAACCTGGATACTGGAAAGCGGGGTTTTCGGTAAAAGGTCCACTGGCGACAGCCCGTAGAGCTCGGGGTGGAGGGGGCCGAGCTCGATTCCCAGCTTGCGGCGATAGATCAGATCGCAAAGCGGCGTTTGCTGGTGTCGGGAAAAGGCGTCGAGCAAGGCCCTTTCGACGAAGCTGGTTCCGAAGTTGGCGAGGAGAGGAGGGATTTCCTTCGCCTCGGCCCACTCCAACTGGGCGCGGTAGAGCTGGTCCCAGAAAGCGAACGGTGTTTCGGTGCGCAGACCCTTGGCGGTTTCGATCGCTTTGTTCAGTACGGCTTTGAGTTCAGCAATCTCGGCCTCGGGCGCTTGCTTGGGGTCCTTCTTGAACCAGCGTGGCGGCAAGAGATCGGACGCCATTCCCCAAGCGCTTTCGGAGCGGGGTTCGCCGAATTGAAACTTGAGAAAAACGAAGGCGATCGGGAGTCGCGACATCGTCGCGATCCCGTAGCGGAAGGGCATACGCGTCGATATCGTTGAAAAGTGGATACGCTGTTCGAGAAGGCGGATCATGAGAGACTGTGGGATGCGTCGCCGAGGTAGTGGGTGGCGAGGGGCTTTTCTTGGATGTCTTGGCCGATCAGGCTGACGTGGAAGGCTCTGGCTTGAGGGCGGGAGGTGACGACTCGGTCGAGCTTGCTCCCGAGGAAGTGGGCGGCGGCTCCGTCGTCGAGAGCCAGCCCATCGTGGATCGATCCCGATTTAAGAAGTTGATGGTAGGAGCCTTGCCTTTCCGCTTCGCCGTCGTAGTGAGGCGAGCAGCTCCCGTGCAGGAAGCCGAGGCAGTCGATAGCGGTGAGGGCCCCAGTGGAGTCGGTGTGTCCTTCTTCGAACCAGCAGATGGCTCCAGCGCTGAGTCCAGCCAGGACGACGCCGCGTTCCCAGGCGTCTCGCACGAGCTTGTCCATACCGCTCGCTTTCCATATGGCGAGCAGGTTGCGGGTATTGCCTCCGGTGACGTATAGGATGTCGCAGGCGGCGACCTCGGCCTGAAGGTCGACCGGTTGGCGGAACAAGGGCAAGTGCTTGGGGCGACAGGGCAGCTGGTTGAAGGCTCGGTAGAAGCGGGAGATGAGCCAGTCCGAATCGCCGCTGGCGGTGGGCAGCAGTCCAACTGTCGGGAGAGGCTTGGGGGAGCTGGCGACGATGTAGGCGTCGAGCAGGGGATTGTCCGGTTCCATGGAGAAGCCGCCGCCACCCATGGCGATGATCTGTTTTTGTGGCATTTGGGAACGGGAGTGCGTCGGGTGAATAGTTTGAGAAGGCGAACGGCGGAGGGCGAGGTTTTGCCAATCGAAGTTTCCGTTACCGTAAACCGGAAGTTTCTTTCAATTCCCTCTAGGCTTCTCTCAACTTGCCGGCATGGGATTTATGGATCGGAAAGGCTTTCTTAGAACGATTGCGGCCAGCGGTGCGGGCGCGATGCTTGGCGGCAAGCTACTTGGGAAGACGCAAGCCGCCGCCTCCGGGGCGCAGGAAGGCGCTTGGAAGGCATCCAACTGGAACGAGGTGCGCTCGCTCTTTCCCTTGCGGAAGGAGGTATGCTACCTGAACACCGGTGGCCTTGGACCCGCTTCGCAGCCGGTTTTGGACGCGATGGCTCAGCAGAACCAAATGCAGGCCCGCATCGGCGAGCATTTCCACAAGTATTTCGGCGAAGCGAGAGAGACGGCAGCGGCGTTTTTCGGGGTTCAGCCCAGCGAAATCGCCTTCGTGCGCAACGCGTCGGAAGGGAATTCCATCCTCTCGAGCGGCCTGTCCTTGCGCAAGGGGGACGAGGTGGTGTTCGAGTCTCACGCCCACCCGGGCGGCTCTTTCGCTTGGATGAACCGCCAGAAGCTCGATGGGGTAAAGGTGAAGGTTTTCGAGCCTAGCTCTGTGAGCCCAGAAGAGAACTTGGACCGGCTGTTCGCTCAAGTGACGAAGCGGACGCGAGTCATTCAGGTGAGCCATGTGACCGCGACGACCGGCCTGATTTTCGATATCCCGGCAATTGCAGCTGAAGCGAAGCGCCGCGGGATCTGGCTGCACGTCGATGGAGCGCAAAGCGCAGGCATGTTCCCTTTCAATCTCAGGGAACTCTCTTGCGACTCTTACGCGACCAGCGGACACAAATGGCTCAATGGGCCGATCGAAACGGGGATCGTCTACATCGCTGCCGAGCGGAACGACGAAGTCGATTGCAGTCACCTGGGAGCGTATTCAGACGACGGATATGAATTGCCGACGTCGCTCGAGTATGTCGATGCGGCTCGCCGCCACGAATACGGCACCCGCAATGCCGCGAGCATCCTCGGCTTGCAGACTGCCTTGGAGCTGCAAACCCAGATCGGCAAGGAGCGTATCGCGCGGCACGGAGCGGGACTTTCGCAACTCGTTTTGCAAGGGCTGCAGGAGATTGACGGCTTGGAGATCCTGAGTCCGCTCGATCCCGCCATGCGAAGTTCCATCCTAACGTTTCGCGTTCCAGGCGTCAGCTGCATGGACCTAAGCGCTCGCCTCTCCAAGGAGCATCAGTTTCGCACTCGCGTAGTGACCGAGCAGGATCTCAACGGTGTGCGCGCCTCCTGGCATGTGTATCATCAGGAGGAGGACGCGCGACGTTACGTCGAGGCGGTGCGGGCGACAGTTGCCAGCTTTTAGTGATGGTTGGGCGGGATGCGGGCGGGTGTGGCGATCGGACCGCATGGATCGCGACGCGAGGTCGCTCCTACAAATACGCTACTCGACTTCTATGATGAGGTCGATTTCGACGGCTGCGTCGAGGGGGAGGGAGACGTAGCCGCAGGCGACGCGGGCGTGCCGTCCTTGTTCTCCGAATACGTCGACGAGCAGATCGGAGCAGCCGTTGATGACCTTGGAGTGTTCGGTGTAGTCGGGGGTGGCGTTGACCATGCCAGATACTTTGACGATGCGTTTGACTTTGCTGAGATCGCCGAGTTCGGACTTGAGGGTGCTGACGAGGGCGATGGCGGTGAGTCGGGCTGCCTCGTAACCCTCTTGGGTGGCGAGGTCCCGGCCGAGTTTGCCGGTGACCAGCGAGCCGTCGCTTCGCTTGGGCAAGTGTCCTGCGAGGAAAATCAAGTTACCCGAGCGCACGGCGCTGACGTAGTTGGCCACGGGCGCGTTCGACTGGGCGAGGGTGATGTCGAGCTCCTGGAGCCGTTTTTCAGGGGTGTCGGCGCAGGATGCGAAGCTGATGCAGGTAAGGGTAAGGCAGGCGGTGGCGAGGATACGTTTTTTCATAAGGCTGAGAAGTGGTGGTAGCCAGCGGGGAGATTTTCGGCGGTGGTGATTTTCCGCTCCGGATTGGGCCAGACGATTTCGATAGAGCTGGCGTGGCTTGCTTGGCCGAGACCGAAGTGGAGGATGAACTGATGTTGCTTGCCCGCGTGTCCGGCAGGACCCATGAGCTGGCGGATTTGGGTTACTTCCGGTGTGCTTGGGTCGTTGTCGAGATCAGCGGTCAGGCGCACGATGGCGCCGAAGGCGTCGCGGGCAATGCTTTGCCCGGGGTCGCCTTCGAGGCTGACAAGGATGGACTGGCTGCTTTCGCTCGCGGGGTTGAGGAAAAGGCTGGCACGCAGTTCTGGTGACGCGTCGGGGGTGTGGTTTGCGGGCAAGGCTCCGCTTGCGACGGAAGCGGCTTGACGCTTGCCAGTGGGCAGCCGGTTGAAGCTTTGGCCGACGAGGAGGTCGAGGTCGCCGTCGAGGTCGACGTCGGCGAGCGAGGGCATGCCGGCCCCGATGTGGTCGATGCCGTAGCTTGCGGTTTGGTCGGCGAAGCTGCCGTCGTCTTGTTGGATGAAGAGGCGCAGGCGCTCTTCGTAAGGAGGTTCGTCGGCGTAGTCGGAGGAGCAGAGAATGAGGTCGAGGCGCCCGTCTTGGTTGAGGTCGGCGAGCTCGGCGAAGATGTCGCCCTGGTTTTGGCGAACGTGATGGTATTGCCACTTTTCGCCAGCAGCCGGCGGGCGAGGCAGGCGATCGACGGAGAGGTGTTTCGATTCCTGGAAGCGAAGTTTGCCGGTCTCTTGCAGCTGGTTGACGAGAAAGCGGGAAAGGTCGGAAGAGGTTCCGGCCCAGGCGTGATAGATGGTGCTGAAGAAGAGGTCGAAGTCGCCGTCGTTGTCGATATCGCCCACGGCGATGTCGAAGGTGTTTCCGTTGGCTCGGAAAGGAGGCTCGTCGGGGCGGAGGGAGCGAGGCTTGTCGCGGGCGAGCTCCTCGGGCCATTTCTGGTGGCGGCCGTGCCGGATGGCGTCACCGTCCACTCCGGCTTCCGCGGCGATGTCTCGGCCTTTCAAGTGGCGAACGAGGTGCGCGGCGGTGGCGGCGGGGTCCTTGTTGACGAAGGGGGTTGCCGGGTAGTTCTTGAGTAATCGGAGCGGGCTGCGTGTATCCATTTTGTATAGACGGTTCCAACGCCGACCGTAGTTCAGCTCCACGAGCGAGGGCAGGCCATTGTCGAGCCGCACGAAGGCGGTGCCGTAGGTGGGGCGTCCTCCGAGATCGGTGGTGAAATCGGTGGGGACGGTTTCGTTGGGCAAAGGCCAGCGCGCGAAGGCGAGCTTGTCTTGGGTGGATGGATACTGCAGCAGTAGGTCGTTGGCGTAGGCTTCGTAGCCGGAGAAGTAGCGCTCGTACCAGTTGCCGATGAAGAGGTCCGGCAAGCCGTCCTCGTTGACGTCGCCGACCGCTATGGCGCAGGTTGTGGCGATGGTGGCGTTGCTAATCCGCTGGGCTGGGCCGAAGGATCCGTCGCCCTTTCCCGGGAGCCAGGAGCTGTAGGCAGGCCCTGTGGCGGGGGGGACGAAGTTTTCCTGGTAGATATCGAGGTTGCGGCCGATTATTGCGTCCTGCTTGCCGTCGTTGTTGAGGTCGGCGAAGGCAAGGATATCGGCTTTGTTGAGGGAAGGAAGGAATGTATCCGATTTTTCGATATACTTGAAACCGAGGGAGGGATCCTTGGGTGCGTTTATGAAGACGCGAGGGGTGGCGGTTGGGCTGCTTGGCAAGATGACGGCATCGGGGCGACGATCGTCGTTGAGGTCGACGAACTTGAGTCGCGAAGATTGAATGCCGTCAAGGCCCGCTTCCGCGGTGGCGCGGATCCAAGTGTTGCTGGGCTTCGCGTGGCTAAAGGTTGCGAGGGCGAGCAGGCAGAGGACGGCGCCCGCGGGGTTAGGGAGTGGCTGGGGCATTTCAGCGAAATCGGGGCTTAGCGAGTGTTCGGTTGATCTATCCAGCGGAGCGGCGGACTGGGCCAGTCCGCCCTACCAAAGTGAGTCAACTGCTGAACGTTTGCGTTCATCTAAAGAAAAGGCCCTAAGCTTGTTCCAGTTGCTTGATGGTTTCGAGGTAGATTTTCAGGCGGCGCATTTCTTCGCGGGTGGATTCCAGCACGGGAAAGACGTGGGTTTCCACGGTGAGAAAGGAGAGGGCCCGGTCCTTGATGACAGCTTGCAGTTGACCGATCCAATTGACGCCGCCGTCGCCTACGAGACGGTTTTCCCACTTGTCCGGAGGGATGGGGATGGTGTCTTTGATGTGCATGTTTTGCAAATAGGGGCGCACGTGCTCGTAGCCGATGGGGAAAGGCACTTCGCCGGCGGTGAGGGCATTGCCCGGGTCCCAGTTGATGCCGACGTGGTCCATGCCGATCTCCTTTACGATGGCGGCGGTGGCGGCCCCGGTGTCGCAGAAGGATCCCGGCTCGTTTTCCACTGCCAGCTTGAGCTTGTGTCGCCGGGCGATTTTTCCGGCTTCCTTCAGCAGAGAGATTACCTCGGATCGTTCGGAGCCCGGTCCCCGCATGAAGCCGAAGACGATTACGGTGGGGGCTTTTAGCCGGACCGCCATTTCGCAGCTAAGTGGCAAGGTTTCGTCCAGCTCTTTACGCACGCGTTCCGGGTCGCTGAGATCGATTTTGAAGACCCCCGGAGTGACGGCCGAGACCTCGATGGCGCCGGAGTCCACTTGGGCTTGCAGGTATTTCTCGCGGCCCTCTTTGAAGTAAGGAAGGCGGTGTTCGTAGTCGTCGATGCAGCGAATTTCGTACTTGCGAAAGCCCAGGGCGGCTCCGTGTTCGAGGGCTTCTTCGATATCGAGCGAAATCTCGTCGGAAAGGATTGAAAATTCCATATGTTTTAAGCGGGAAAAGGGTCTGAATGCTACTTCTCTAAAGTAAGGGAGAAGGCGAAAAAGGAGCCAGCGGGCAGGCCGCTTTTCGGTAAATCAGACGCGCTGTTGAAGGACGGCAGCGGGGCCTATGGCTTGGACGGTAAGTTGACTGACGACTGTTTGGACTTATCAGTACGACACCTTCACCGGAAATCCGGCTAGCTAGTTGAAGTACGCCTACTAAGGAATGGAGCTGGAAGCGGAGCTTCACGGGAACAGGTCAAAACAGTCCTTTCATATTTCCAATCTGGATTCTTCTGGGGGAAGCGACCTTGCGTCGCGATCGAGCGGCCTCCAATCGCGACGCAAGGTCGCTTCCTACAAAATTAAATAAAGGTAAGGAACTTAGCTTACAGCAGCACTAGCTGCCGTTTACGCGTTTGCGGTATGCGGAGGGGGATTCGCCCATGACTTGGGAGAAGACCTTGGAGAAGTGGAAGACGTCGCAGAAGCCGTGCTCGTCGGCGAGGTCCTTGAGCGAGCGGGAGCTTTGGTAGATCATGGCGCAGGCGTGCTCGATGCGGCGCCGTTTCTGGAAGGCTCCCGGGGACTCGCCCACGCGCTTGGCGAAGAGCTTGCGAAAGTTCTCGTAGCTGAGGCCGACGCGCTGGGCAGCTTCTTGGGGGGTGAGCCAGCCTTGGCTGCTCGGCTCGGCAAGGAGATGCATGCTCTCGCCTAGCCAGGCGTCGCCGGGCGATAGCTTCGTTTCCGCCTGCGTGGCTGCCATGTCGCTGAGTAAGGCGCTGAAGCGGCCGAGAGTGCGGGCAGAGCTGAGTTCTCCTTGGGGCGGACTGACTTGGAAGATTTCCTCCAGGCGGTGCTGCCAGTGATCGACGGCCCCGAGACTCCAGATCGGGTTTGCCGGGTTGAGGATGCCAGCGCCCTGCAGCAGCTCGAATTGCGGACCGTTGAAAACGGTATAGATTTGTTCCCACTTGCGGGAGGCGTTGGGGCCGTAGGCATGGGGAAGATCCGGAAAAACCAGAATCGCGTCGCCTGCCTTGAAGCTCAGATCCCGGCCATTCGCGTCTTGATAGCGTCCTTTCCCGGAGCGGATGAGAATGAGGGCGTAGCTACCCAAAATACGCATGGATTGCGGATTGATACCACGGGTGTCCTTGATGCTCCCTACCAGGGAGATGGTCCCCAGTTGGCTGCGTACAGGGGCTTTTAGCCAGGATCCGTAGCGGACGCTTGTGGATTGGGGCATGCTTCCCAAAATCTACATGTTAAATCCCATTACAACCATTTTCTCAGGCAGGTTTTTCGCGTATGCTAGGGGTTTGCTATTAACGAGCTTACTAGTGCCTATGAAAACCACTTACCCCATTCCCCAGCTGACTTCTTACGGCCATAAACTTGAGATGGACGAGGACAAGGTTGGCTTGTTGAGAGATTCTTCGGATGCCGCCGAGGACTTTTTAGAGCTTCGACGTCGCCTCGAGGAGGACGGTTACCTCTACATGCGCGGCTACCTCGATCGCGACAAGGTACTAGCGGCCCGCTCTACCATAACGGCGCAGCTGGCGGCGGACGATATCCTTGATCCGGCCTATCCCGAATTCGAAGCCCGCTGCAAGAAGGGAGAGGGGCTATGTTTCATGCCAGACGCGGCCCGCGACAGCGCCAGCGTGCAAGAACTCTTGTATTCAGGAAAGCTGACGGATTTCTACCGCCAGCTGTACGGGGAGGAGATCAAGCACTACGACTTTACGTGGCTGCGAGCCATGCGTCCGGGCAAGGGGACGAATCCGCATTGCGACTTGCCGTACATGGGTCGCGGCACGCACCAGCATTTGACCTGTTGGCTGCCGTATGGAGATATTTCATACGAGTTGGGCGGCTTGATGATCTTGGAAGGTTCGCACAAGCGAATGGACTTGCTGGAGCGCTACGTTTACCGGGATGTGGACAGCTACTGCGAGAACAAGCCCGAGCAGAAGAAGCGGGCGGAGAACGGAGGCTGGACCTTCACGGGAACGCTTTCGCACAATCCGCCAGCGGTGCGCAATTCCTTTGGCGGCCGGTGGCTGACCACGGAGTTCGAGGCTGGCGACTTTCTGACCTTTGGCATGTTCTTGGTACACGCCTCGGTGGACAACATGACCGAAAATACCCTGCGTATCTCCAGCGACAGTCGCTACCAGCGGGCGAGCGAGCCGATCGACGAACGTTGGGTGGGCGTAAGTCCCCCAGGCCACTCGAAGGCAGGGAAACGCGGCCGTATTTGCTAGATAACTACACCCCCAAAATTGATATGGTTTCTTCCAACGCAAAGGTATCGGGCTCTCGCCCGTTGGGCGGCCGCATGGCTGCAGTTAAGGACATGGCTGGCTACTTGCGGGCCCTTTTCGAGGTGGAGCGCGAGTTTGTGTCCACGGCGACGACTTTGGTGTATCGGGTCGGCGATATCGAATTGAAGTATTTGCTTTGCCAGCACGTCTGGGAGGCAGCAGGGCATGCCCGCTTCATACGCGAACGAGGCCGGGAACTAAGCGGCTTCGGAAAAGGCGAAGCGGTGCGGGCGGAAATACGCCAGATTTTCGAGGAAGCGATCAGTCCAAGCGACGCGATGCAGGCCTTAGCTGGTTTCTACAAGGTGCTCAAGCCAGCGCTCTTGGCCGCTTACGAGCGGTATTTGGAGGAAACGAACCACTTGGCCGACTGGCCGTCCAGCAAGCTGGTAGAGGAGTTCATCGCCGACGAGAAGCGGCATGGGCAAGAGATCGAGCCCTTTTTGGAAGGGGTAGACTGCGGGGAGTGGGAAGAGCGGCTGGCGGCCTGCCTGCGAGCGATCGGCGGTTGGTTGCTTAGCGGGACGCGAGAGCCGTTGCCGGAAGGTTTTGTCTGGAGCGTATCCAAAAAGCCGTACCAGCACCCGGCAACCTGCAATCGCGGCAAGTATCCAGTGTGCTCCAGCGTCTTTGGCCATGATCCCGAACAGGATCCGATCGTGCGTGACTGGTTGGAAGATCCCAAGACGGATGCCCGGGTGGTCCGCCTCATGATCTACGTTTGGCTTATGATGGAGCTCGATGCGGTGGACTATTTGGCCACGGTATTCTACGACACGCGGGATGCCCCCTTCGACTTGCATTTCGACTTGGCTAGGCATCTATGGGACGAATCGCGGCACAGCCAGTTCGGCTTTCGCCAGCTGCCGAAGCTCGGGGTGGACCTCTCCAAGCTGGAGCACTCTCTGGACTTGTACAACATCCTCGTGCAGATGTCGCCAGCCGAGCGCTACGCGATGATGACCATGGAATTCGAGGCGGGTAGCTTCCCGACGAAGGCGAAGATCATGGATCGGGTGCGGGAGCTGAACGACTTCGAAGCGGACACCTTGTTGGCGTTCGACCGTAATGACGAGCAGGGGCACGTTCGCTATGGGCATCGCTGGCTGCCAGAGATTATGAAACTCTTTGGGGAAACGCGACCGGTGCCGGAATTTGTAGAGGCCACGCGGATACGCTTCGAAAAGCTAGCCGCAGCGTTCGGTGGCAAGACGCCGCACAGCTTAAGTCCGCAAGAGAGAATAACGGGGAGTGATCTGTTGGCTTTGGCCAAAGCGGAGTCTTAAGTCGTCAGCAATTAGAGAACAAAACTGTCAGATTTCGAACAGGGTGGGGCGTGCTTGTCGCGCGAGGGCGACTTTGCCTTGAGGTTGTTGTTTATCGCGTGACAAGCGCACTCCCACAACGAGGAATGTGTGACGCTGAAGAATTCGATTTTTTATGAGTATCTCGTCCAACGAAATCTTATCTTCGACAGCTGTCGCGTGGGGTCGCTACAGCGACATGAAGCCACGGGAAATAGAAGGCGTTCTGGCAGCGAGCCCGATCGCTTACGTGCCGTGGGGAGCTTTGGAGTGGCACAGCGCCCATGCCCCGATCGGCCTCGACTCTACCAAGGCGGAGGGCATTTGTGTCGCTCTCGCGCAAAGAACGGGCGGTGTAGTGCTTCCGGCGATACCGCTCGCTGCCAACACGATTAAGCCATACAAAGGCTTTCCCCACTCGATCGATATATCCCAAGGCCTGATCACGAGCTTGGCCGAGGAGGTTTGCAGTCAGCTCGCCGACGAAGGCTTTCGCCTGGTGATCCTTTTTACCGGGCACTATCCGCCGGAGCAGATCGATGCCTTGCAGGCGGGGGCCACGCGGGCCCAGGCGAAGTGCGAGGGCACGGTGTTCCAGGTTTGCGCGGACAACCATTTTCTGGAGGGCGGAGATTTCACGGCTGACCATGCGGGGGCCTACGAGACCTCCTACCAAATGCATTTCCAGAAGGGCAGCGTGGATGTGTCGCGCTTGCCGGATCGCGAGCTTTCGCTTGACGAAGACGGGATCACGGGAGTGGACCCGCGCAAAGCCAGCGAGGCGCAAGGAGCGAAGCAGCTCGAAGTTTTATTGAAAAATGCCCTGCCGCAGATTCGGGCTTGGGCCAAGCAAGGATAGCAGAAAAATGAAGACGCGTAAGCTTGGGCGTACAGGCCTGCAGGTGAGTGAGATCGGTTTGGGAACATGGGCGCTCGGGAGCTCGGTCTACGGTGACGTGGAGCGCTCCGCTTCGGAGACCCTCATTCAAGGTTCGATCGACAAGGGTATTAATTTTTTCGATACGGCTCCGCTGTACGGTTCGAAAACGGAGGACGGGATCGCGGAAACGGTTTTGGGTGCGGGCCTGGGAGCTCGCAAGGACGAGGTTATCATCTCAACCAAGTTTGGACGAACCGCGACGGATGTGATGCCTGGGCGTTTTACGGCGAAGGAGGCTCGCCAGTCGTGCGAGGCGAGCCTGCGTCGCTTGGGCCGCAGCTACATCGATCTGCTTTTTTTCCATTCGCCTTTCGGTCCCGAGGAAATCGAAGACGACGTTTGGGCGGAGTTGGACAAGCTGCAAGCGGAGGGCAAAGTGCGTTCGCTTGGGCATTCGGTTTCCATGTACGAAGACACGCGGGACATGTCGGCGGATTGGATGCGAGATCGCAAGATTGACGCGATCCAGGTCGTGCTGAGCCCCTTCAATCGGGAGACGCGTCCCTTGATCGACATTGCCCGTCACCTCGATTGTGGCGTGGTAGCCCGCGAGTGCATGGCGAACGGATTTCTGAGCGGGGCGATCCGTCGCGACACCGTGTTTCCGCAAGGGAGCCTCAACGCCCGCTACTCCCGCGAGGAGATTGGGGAGCGAGTGGACTATGCTGAGTCCTTGAAGGGGCTTTTGTTGGGCGGAGCGGTCAAGACCTTGCCGGAGGCGACCTATCGCTGGGTATTGGACCAGCCCGGCGTCTCTCTAGCCTTGTCGGGGGCGAAGTCCTTGGCGGAGCTGGAGGATTCGGTGCGAGCCAGCCAGCTGGAGCCTTATTCGTCCGCCGTTCTAGAGCGTGGCGAGGCCTTGCACACGCAGGACTTTTGCCCGGCTTAGGCTGCAAAAAGGCGGTGGTCCGCGGAAATCCGCTTTACTGGAAAAACAACTTTTCCATGACCGGCGGAACGTGATGGGCTAGCTTGTTGATTATCGGCAGTTCTGCGTCTTTCGCAGGACTGCGCTTCTCGTACTATCGGAGTCGATTCGACTCTTTTTTCCTGCGGATGATCAACACTAGCACCTCTCCCTTTTCAGAACCGCCGCGCGGACCCGTCCGCGTGGGCCTCGTCGGTGTAACCGGCTACGGTTCAGCCTATTTTGAAGCCCTGACCCGACTGGTCGATCTTGGACGCGTCGCTTGGGGGGCGGTCACTATTATCAATCCCGAAGAGACGGCCGAACAAATCAAGTTTTTCGAGGAACGTTCGGTCCCGGTTTTCGGGGATTATCTCGAAATGCTCGAGGAGGGCAAGGGGCTGATTGACTGGGTTTGCATCCCGACTGGCATTGGCTGGCATACTCGGATGGTTGTCGAGAGTCTTGCTCGAGGTTACCAGGTAACGGTAGAGAAGCCTTTGGCCCCCACCTTGCAAGATGTAGCGGAGATCCAGGAAGCGGAGCGACGTTCAGGGATCAGCATCAGCGTCGGTTTCCAGTACGCCTATCAAAAGGAAACGTGGGATATCAAGAAACGCCTTTTGGCCGGCGAGATCGGCACGGTGCGGCGCATCGATTGCCTCGCTCTTTGGGGGCGGGGCGGCGCTTACTACTCGCGCAACAAGTGGAGCGGGCGCCTGCACGACGGCGAGAGCTGGATCTTGGACTCCCCCTTGCACAACGCCCTCTGCCACTTGATCAACTTGATTCTCTTCTGGTCGGGCGACGAGCTCGGCAAGGAGGCGAACATCGTGAAAATGCAGGCGGAGACCTATCGGGCCAAGCCCATCGAAAGCTACGACACGGTGCGTAGCGTCGCCACCATGGACTCAGGGATCGAGGCTGCGGTGGTGCTCAGCCACAGCGCCCATCAGCGCTTTGACCCGGAGATCCGCATCGTGGGCGATCGGGGCGAAATTGTTTGGCGCTTCATTGGCGACTACGAGGTGGAAATCGCCGGGGAACGCACGCGTCACCCGAAGCTCGGCCAGATCGCGGTCCGGGATCACATGTTCGACAACATCTTGGATCGCATGGAGGGCAAACCCGCTCGCATCTGCACCAGCGACCTTGGAAGGGGCACTGTCAAGTGGGTGAATACGGTGCATGACACGACGGAGATCCAGGACATTCCGCGAGCCTACCGGAGGGCGATTCGCGACGAAAGCGGGGACGTATTTGATACGGTGGCAGACTTGGAGTACTTTGCTATCCGTTCCTTTAGGGAGCGGAAAACGTTCAAGGAAGTAGGCGCTCCTTGGGCGGTGCAGCCCAGCGCGGCGGATGTCGCGAATTATGACGCGTTTCTCGCCACCTATTGCGAGGATCCGACTGAGGGTGAAGCCGTCCAGCGGATCGCAAAGTAGTCAGGCAATCGAATCAAATGAAAGGGCTGGTCAAACGCTACGCGCGCCGTGGGTTGTGGCTGGAGGACGTTGCCAAGCCTGAGTTTGGCATCAACGACGTATTGATCCGCGTGATACGCACGGGCGTGTGCGGCACGGACCTGCATATCTACGTTTGGGACGAATGGGCGCAGCAGACGATACCGGTACCCATGGTGGTCGGCCACGAGTTCGTGGGCGAGGTCGTAGAGGTGGGAGGAAACGTCCTAGATTTTAAGAAAGGCGACCTCGTTAGCGGGGAAGGGCACGTGGTGTGCGGACTATGCCGCAATTGCATGGCGGGTCGGCGTCACCTTTGCGCCCACGTGAAAGGGATCGGCGTCAACCGACCGGGAGCGTTTGCCGAGTACATCGTACTGCCGATGAGCAACGTCTGGCTGCACCACGAAGGCGTCGATCTGGATATCGCCTCGATTTTCGATCCCTTTGGAAACGCGGTGCATACGGCCCTGTCGTTTCCCCTTTTAGGGGAGGATGTTTTGATCACGGGGGCGGGACCGATCGGCATTATGGCCACTGCGGTGGCGCGGCACGCGGGGGCTCGCTACATCGTGGTGTCGGACTTGAATGAATACAGGCTGGAGCTCGCTCGTAAGATGGGCGCGACCCTGGCGATCAACGTGAAGGAACGCGACGTCGCTTCCACTCAGGAGGAGCTCGGGATGCACGAGGGCTTCGACGTGGGGCTGGAGATGTCGGGCAACCCGAAGGCCTTTCAGGACATGATCAACAACATGTGCCACGGCGGTAAGGTGGCCATGTTGGGGATTCCCAGCGGAGCGATGGGCATCGACTGGAATCACGTGGTATTCAATATGTTGACGATCAAGGGCATCTACGGTCGCGAGATATTCGAGACTTGGTACAAGATGTCGGTGATGTTGCAGAGCGGCTTGGACTTGAAGCCGGTGATCACGCATCGCTTCCACTACACGGAGTTCGAGCAAGCGTTTGCGGCCATGGAGTCGGGGCAATCGGGCAAGGTCATTCTCGATTGGGAGTAAGCGAAAGAGCGTATCCAAAAAGCAATGTACGGAGAGTTTAGAGACTATTTGAAGAGCCAATTGTCGGAGCTGCGGGAGAGCGGACTCTACAAGGAGGAAGCGGTGCTCGAATCGCCGCAGAAGGTTCGCTTGCAGGTAAGCGGCGGACGGGAAGTGGTCAACTTTTGCGCCAACAACTACCTCGGGCTCGCCCAAGACGAGGCGGTGCGGGAGGCCGCGACCGAAGGCCTGCGGAAGTGGGGCTACGGACTGGCGTCGGTTCGCTTCATTTGCGGGACGCAACGATTGCACAAACGGCTTGAGGAAAAGCTCAGTGCCTTTCTGTCTACGGAGGATACGATTCTGTATTCATCCTGCTTTGACGCGAACGCCGGCCTTTTCGAAACCCTGCTAGGTCCCGAGGACGCCATTATTTCCGACGCGCTGAATCACGCCAGCATCATCGACGGGATCAGGCTTTGCAAAGCCCAACGCTTCCGCTACCGCCACGACGACATGCAGGACTTGGAGCGTTGCTTGAAGGAGGCCGCAGGAGCGCGTTTTCGCATGGTTGCGACGGACGGGGTCTTTTCCATGGACGGCACGATCGCGAACTTGCCGGCGATTTGCGAGCTTGCCGAAAAGTATGGGGCCTTGGTGATGGTCGACGATTCGCATGCGACCGGATTTGTAGGCAAGACGGGACGAGGCACGCCAGAACACTGCGGCGTGGGCGATCGGGTCGATATCCTGACCAGCACCTTCGGAAAGGCTTTGGGAGGGGCCAGTGGAGGATTCGTGTCCGGGCGTCGTGAGATTGTGGATATCCTGAGGCAGCGCTCGCGGCCGTATTTGTTTAGCAATACGCTGGCGCCTGCGATTGTTGCTGGGACAATGGAAGTGCTGGAGCGATTGAGCCGGTCGACGGAGCTGCGGGATCGCGTCGTGGAAAACGCCCGTTACTTCCGCGAGGCCATGGCTGCGGCGGGATTTGACCTCGTAGCGGGGACGCACCCGATCGTGCCAATCATGCTGGGGGATGCGGCGCTAGCGGTCCGTTTCGCCGAGCGGATGCGGGAGCGGGGCGTTTACGTGGTAGCCTTTACTTATCCCGTTGTTCCAAAAGAAAAGGCGAGAATTCGCGTTCAGCTTTCGGCGGCCCATTCGCGGGAAGATCTGGAATTTGCAGTAAAGACGTTTGCGGAGGTGAAAAAGGAGATCGGTCTATGAGGGCGTTTTTATTTGCTTGGTTGTTCGTTTGCCTAGGGGTAGCTATGTCGGCGAGGAACGCGGTCCTGCTCTCCCAGCAAGGTTCGGGAAGGGCGACGGCCTACCTGGAATCTCCCAAGATCGTAAGCTTTCAGGGCAAGACGCATGTGGCGTGGTTGGACTCTCCGGAGGAAGGCTTTCGGGTTTGTATCCGTACTTTGGATCATGCGTCGGAGACTTGGTCGGAGAAATATACGATTGGAGAGGCTCAGGACAATCACGGCGGGCCAGCCTTGACGATTGATGGCGAGGGGTACTTGCACGTCATCTACTACGCGCACCATCACCCCGTCCGCTACCGGAAATCCTTGCGGCCCAACGACGCGTCGCAGTGGAGCGAATACGAGCCGTTCGGGCATAACTTGACCTATCCGTCGCTCTTGTGCGCCAAGGACGGGTCGCTGATCCTGACGGCGCGGCGGAGCTATGACGAGCGTCCTTGGGAGTTGGAGATGTGGCGGAAAAATCCCGGCGAGACGTGGCAGCGGGAGCGGGCCTTGGTGAGTTCGCGACATGGGATCTATTCCCAGTTCGCCGCTTCCTTGGCCTGGGGCAGCGATCATGAAACGATACACCTTGCCACTCGGATTTACGAGATGCCGGAGGATGAGATTGAGCAACCGTTGACGACGGTTGGCTACATGAAGAGCGAGGACGGGGGCGTGACTTGGACGCGCTCGGACGGCGGCGAAGTGCCTTTGCCGGCAACCGCTGACACCATGGATGTGATCGCCAGCGGGCGAGGCATCGAAGGGCGCATCCTCAATGCAGGCTCAATCGCAGTCGGGCCGGATGGCAGGCCTTGGGTTCCTTATGGCGTGCGTACCGAAGACAGCAGCGAATCGTATTTGGCGAGCCCCTACGGTGACGGGAAATGGCGTCACCGACAGCTCAACAAGTACCTGCCTGAGGAGCTGCGGGATTGGGCCCTTTTCATGCACGGCGGGGTGTCGTTCGGGAAGTCCGGGCAAGCGGTGGTGACGGCAGTTGCCATGCGGGTGCAGCCCTTGGCCCCGGATTGGGGCGACCCGACCTCGGAGCTGGTCTGCTTTCTTGCGCGAGATGGAGGGGCGCGTTTTGAAGGGATGCTGGTTGGCGAGATTGACGCTGACTTGCCCAGTTGGATGCCGAACATGGAACGGCCGACCGGGTTCAACGAAATGCTGGCGTATCCAAGTTACGTTTACACCAAGGGCGTTCGCGGCGAAAGCTTGAGCGACCAGTTGAGCAACGAAGTCTGGTGGGTGCCGGGCGAGTGATGTTGGGTGATGTTCTAGTGGGAAGCGACCTTGCGTCGCGATCGGAGAGCGGTTTATCGCGGCACAAGGCCGCTTCCCACAAACGGGTCTGAGTTACTCTTCGGGGAAGGGCCAGATGCCGGCTCGTTTCATGCGGAGGTCGAGGCGGGCGTTTTTCAGCAGCTCGATGGTTTCCTCTTGGCTCAGGCGAGGGCGGTCGAGTTCGGGATCGTTCGCGAGCTGGTAGGTGAGAAGGGAGAGGATGCCGATGGATTTGGAAAGCACTTCCTTGTCTACCTTTTCGAAGGTGTCGCCGAAGTCGTGGTAGAAGGCGACGGCCTCGGGGTCGATAGGCGCGTTCAAGGTGATGGAGGGGATGCCTTGGTTGATGAAGGGCATGTGGTCGCTGCCGAGCCAAGGCGCGTTGACTACGGGCTTGGGCAGGGAGAGGCCGCCCATGCCTTGGGAGAACTCCTTGAGCGGCGGGATGAGGGAAGCGAATCCCATGGCGTTGGCGCCGAGAGGATTTCCCACCATGTCCATGTTGAGCATGGCTACGATCTCAGCGTCTTGATGGCGCTCCATGTAGGCGTAGGAACCGAAGAGTCCGAATTCCTCTGCGTTGAACCAAACGGTCTCGATAGTGTAGTGGTTTTCTGGATTTATTTTGTGGATGAGGCGCGTGATGTCGTAGGCTTGGGCGATGCCGAGGCCGTTGTCCAAGGCGCCTTGGCCGAGGTCCCAGGAGTCGAAGTGGGCCCCGATCACGATCTTCTTCGAGGTTTTTCCAGGCAAGGTGGCGACGAGGTTGTCGCAGGTAATCTCTTTAACGATGGATTGGGTGGAAAGCCGGACTTCCGGTTTTTGCTCGCTTTCGATGAGACGTTTGAGCCAGTGGCCTTCCTCTTCGGTTACCGAGTAGATGGGAATAGGAGAGGCGTCGCCGCTGTAGTTGGCGGTGCGGGCAAGCAGTTGGCCGCCGTTTTTGCGGTTGGTGAGCAGAAGGCCCTTGATCCCGTTTTCTGTAGCGAAGGCTTGGATACTGTCTTGGGTCAGTTTCACGTTGGCGGCGAGCAGGCCGATTTTGCCGTGCGCGTTGGCGGGAATTTCTTCGTCGGATCCGCGTCCGAGGTAGACGAGTTCAGCGGTGAAGGGCGCGTGCTGGTCGACGTAGCCCATGGCGATGGAGCGGAGCGTGCGCTGGAGTGGGTGGACGAGGGCGGCGTGGTCTTCGCGTCTCTCCCAACCGGGAAAGGTGAAGGATTCGCGGTGGTGGGCGATGCCGTTTGCAGCGAGGGCGTCTTCGAGGAGTTGCAGGGACTTCTCGTTGGATTCGGTACCGGCGAGGCGGCCGCCGTAGAGATTGGTCATCTCCTCGAGCAGGGCATAGGACTGGTTGTCGAGGAAGGCGGCGCCCATGAGGCGTTCGCGAACGGCTTGGTCGCCGTTTCCGGCGAAGGCGGCGGTGCCGGCGAGTGTTAGGAAGAGCGTAAGGGAAAGCGTTTTCATCGGGTTTATCTAGTGCGCAAAGGGAGTTCCCACACGGTGCCGAGAATGCCGGGCTTTTTGCGGTTGGGGTGCGGGGGATGGGTGGCCGGATTGGATCCGGCGGGAATGTTCGGTTGATAGTAGACGGTGAGGATACGGCCCGGGTCGAGCTCTATGGATACGGGATAGCCGAGATCCTTGTTGGCGGCGTCGTCGCGGAGGACGAACTCGTTTTCGAGTTTCCAGGTGATGCCGTCGTCGCTGACGCAGGCCCGTTGTCCGAAGGGTGGGCGTCGGTAGCCGTAGCTACAGAGGATGCGTCCGTCGGAAAGCTGCAAAAGGTGCGGCGGGTAGCCCCAGAGGGGCGTTTGGTAGGCGGGGGTCCAGCTCTGGCCGTTATCGTCCGAGTAGCTGGCCCAAAGGTGGCAGCGGGGCGAAGCGTCGTCGTAAGGCTTGGCGGTGGCGCGGATCATCATGATGACGCGTCCGCTGGCGAGCTGCAGGATATGGGGTTCCCCGAAGCGGATGGTTTCCGGTTGCGGGCAGTTGACGGTGGCGACCTTTTGCCAGGGCGTTTCCGGGTTCGGGGTGGCGTGCACGCCGATGTTTCCGCCGTCGTCGCGGTAGGACGCCACGAGCAAGCTGCCGTTTTGCAGCTGGATGCCGCCATGAATGGAGTCCACGCCCGGAGTCGGCTCGCTCCAAGTGACGCCATGGTCGGTGGATACGGTTTGCCAGGCCCGGCTGAGAGCGGTGGAGTTTTGGTATTCCGGCTTTTGCACGTAGTCGCTCCAGCGGGCAATGAGCTCGGGCGGGTAGGCGGTGTCGGGCAAATTTTGGTAGGTGGAAGTCTCGAAGCGGACCGAACGCAGGTGGGTGAGCAGCCGCCCGTCGTCGAGGCGGGTGAGGCCTGATTCGCGGTCGTCGATGGGAGTGTCGTAGACGATGGCGGGCGGCAGCCATGTTTGGCCGTTGTCGGTCGAGCGGGAGAGGAGGATTTCCCCGTTGGGGGCCATGTGTTCCTCGGTGCGGGTGAAGAGCACTACGAGGTCGCCGTTTTCGGCCCGGGCGATGGCGGGCCAAGCGCAGTAGGCGTCCCGTTTCTCGTAGATGCTGAGGTGCTCGAGCACGCGGGCGTTCTCGCTGCCCGCCACGTGCGAAAGGCCAAGGCAAAGGGCGAGGCAGGCGGGGGCGAAAGGGGAGGCTTTGAACATAGGGCAATTCCAAGGGCAAAGGCGGAGGAGGCCAACGAATGCCTTGGTTTACAATATAGCGCGGAACAGGGTTCCGAGGTCTGGGGTAGCTGGTAGCTTTTGAACTTTCCCCCCGAACCACCCAAAGATGATGATGAACAGACGAGACGCCCTCAAGGTAGGCGGAATCGCACTCGCTGGAGCGAGCTTGCCGCCGTTTCCCGTTTGGGGCGGCCTGAATCGAGGGAAGGAGTCCGGTCGCATTTTCTTCGAGAAAGAGGACATCCCGCGGATTCGTCGGAACGCGCGTACGGCGCTCCTTGGCTCGAAGTACGAAGAGTGGGCCTCTAAGGGACCGCAATCCGTGGTAGATGCTTGGAAGAAGTTCGAGGCCTCCGGCAATATCGTCTACGACTTGCGCGACTTTTGGGCCGCTTTCGAGCGTTGCTCGGTGGTCTACATCGTGGAACCGACGGAAGAAGGACGCGATGCGCTTTTGTTCGGCTTCGAGCGGGTGGTCGCTTTGCCGAAGTGGGACTACTTGATGGATGGCGAGGAGGATATTGGTTTGATGCGGGCGGCGATGGCGGTTTCGCGCCTGCTGTTTGCCCGGGAAGCCTTGGGCGACGCCTTTGGCGACGAGTTGAACGAAGGCTTCTTGTCGGTGTTGGCGGAAAAGGGAGCGATTCCATGCGAGCGTACGATCCTAGGCATGAACCAGCCTGAATCAGTCGCGGGCTGGCGCTACGATCCCGAGCACCCTTTTATCAACGAATACAGCTTGGAAAACTGGCCGTATTTTCTTGGTCGCACCAATTTGCGCGGCACCTCGACGATGGGATTGGGATTGGCAGCGCTCGCACTGCGGGGGCGTGACTCTCGTTGTGACCAATGGATGGATACAGCGGTGGACAGCACCTACCAAGTGCTAAGCGAGTTTTCTCCCAATGGTAGCTATTTGGAAGGTCTGAGTTACGGGGCCTACGCCTTGCGGCTGGTGCTGCAATTCTGCGAGGCCCACTACCGCCTGATGGGCGATATCGATTGGGCCAAGGCTGCTAATTGGTCGGGGATCATCGACGACGTGGCCGTAATGCAAGCTGGCAAGAAATCGGATGGTACGCCGGACGTCGTTAACTTCAGCGACGCGTCGGCTTCGATCCATCCCTGTGTCGGATCTTGGATACGCGAACGCGCAGGGAACGAGGCCGCTCAGCACGCGACCGAAAACTTCGCCGCTCCGGGTTATTTCCTCGATTTTCTTTGGTACAGGCCCGGACGCAGCAGCGAGCCGCCCCGTGACGAGCTGAAGAATTACCGTACGGATTTGGACTGGGTCATTTGCCGGAGCGGCTGGGGCGCGGAGGACGCAGTCTTGGCCTTTCGCAGCGGAAATCCGGCGAATCACGAACACGCGGACCGCAACAGCTTTCTTTTCAAGGCCTTCGGAGAACGTCTACTCAACGATCCCTTCGGCGCGGCCTACGACCGCCGCGACCCGAAGTGGACGCTGCGCATGACCAAGGCCCACAACGCGATTTTGATCGGCGGTCGCGGACACCAGTACCACGAAGGCGAGGAAGGGGTAAACGCCGGAAAGGCGGAAGCCAAGATCCTGTCCTTCACCGACAAGGGTGACCACGTTTGGTGGACGAGCGACGCGACGCATGCGTATCAACTTGCCAATGACAATGTACGCAAGGTCTTGCGGACTATGGTTTTTCTCAAACCGACGGTCGTTGTGGTACTAGACCAAGTACAGTTGGCCGAGTCGGCGGAGTCGATTGAGGCCCGTTACTTCCCCGACAATCGTGATGGTCTAGCGGAAGTGTCGCGAAAGGGCGGTAATTTCGAACTGAAGCGGCCGGGAGCGATCTTGTACGGCGCCTTCGCTGCGAATACTCCTTTGTCGGTAACGGGGAGGACGCTCGATTTCAGGGAAGATTTGGTGGAAGGGGTGAGCTTGGAAGAGCCGAATGAATTGGGAGACTATCCTTTTGTGTCGGCCAAGAGTGCGCCAGCTCGACGTCACGAGCTCCTGACGGTCTTGGTTGCGGAACAGTCCGGAAGTGGAAACCGCCCCGAACTCAAGGCCCGGAAGTCCGGTTCGCTTTGGCGGTTCGAGGCGAATGGAATGACAGGGATTTTGGATACGAGAGGCGACGTTCCTTCCGTGGAAATAAGAAATGAAGGCTAAAGCTGTTGTATTCACAGACCGGAACACGGTTTCTTTTCAAGAGGTAGACTGTCCCGATCCGGCGGCGGATCAGGTGCTGGTGCGGGTGACGCACAGTTGGATCAGCAACGGGACGGAAGGCTCTTACCTGCGGGGAGAAAGGGTCGATGGCGATACGCCCTGGCGGCCCGGCGACCCGCATCCCTTTCCCATCGTAGCCGGTTACCAGAAGGTCGGCATCGTGGAATGGGTCGGCGCGCAGGTGGACGACCTGAAGGTAGGCGACCGCGTTTTTGCTTCCATCGGAAAAATCGACGGGATGTTCGAGCCGCGAGGCGGGCATGTTTCGCCTTCCGTTTGCCCGCGAGCGGCGGTCCTGAAGCTTCCGGAAGGAGTGGATCCCTTAGCCTTTTCCGGACTGGTGCTTACGCAAGTGGGCTACAACGCTGGCATTCGGCCGCGCTTGAAACCCGGCGATGGAGCCATCGTGGTCGGCGATGGACTGGTGGGACAGTGGACTGCCCAAATGCTTGCATCCCGCGGGGCGAAAGTGGTTTTGGTCGGCCGGCACGCGGATCGGCTCGCTTACTTCAAGCAAGGCGTCACGCTGCTGGAAGCGGGAGGGAAGTGGGTCGAGGAAGTGGCCAGGCTTTTCCCGGAGGGCGCTCAGGTAGCGGTCGACACGGTAGGAAGTATCGAGCTGATGGATAGGTTGCAGGGCCTTTTGCGACGCTTCGCTCATCTCGTTTCGGCAGGCTTTTACGGACCAGACGACCAGCTGCAGTTGCAGCCGCCACGCTACAAGGAACTCTGTATCGATCTCGTCTCTGGAGCAACGCCGGAACGCTTGGCGGAAACGATGGAGCTCGTCGCGAATGGAACTTTGGATACGCTGTCGCTCATCACGCACCGTTTTCCAGTCGATAAGGCAGCCGAAGCATGGAAGTTGATCGAGACCAAGAGCGAACCGGTGATGGGCGTGATTTTAGATTGGGGAGTCGAATAAGGATGAAAGCGATTCGTTACGAAGCGGCGGGACAGCCCGAATGGGTGGAGGCGCCCATTCCGGATCCCGGCCCGGGCCAAGTTCTGTTGAAAGTTGAAGGGGTGGCCACTTGCCCGCAATGGGATATGCATCTCATGCGGGGCGAGTCTATGGTTCCGGGAGGGGTTATCGATTACCCGACCGCGATCGGCCATCCAGGACACGAAGCGGTGGGCATCGTGGAACGCCTCGGCGGGGGAGCCGAGGGCTTCGCAGTGGGAGACCGGGTCGCCCTTTGGCAGGACCAGGGGGCAGGCCGCGACGGATGTTATGCAGAGTATGTTATAGCGGATACAGCGAATCTCATAGCGGTACCCAAAAACTTGAGCATCGAGGAGATCGCTTCGTTGGAGCTCGCCATGTGTATTCAAGTTTCCTTTGACCAGATCCTGAACATCGCACCGATCGAAGGAAAGCGATTCGGAGTCAGCGGGTTGGGGCCGGCCGGGCTGCTGGCGGTGCAGTTGGCCAAAGCCTATGGAGCCAGCGAGGTTGTGGCTTTCGACCCGGTGGAGGCCAGGCGAGACCTAGCCCTGAGCCTAGGTGCAGACCGAGTTTTGGACCCTCGGGATCCCGAATGCTTTCCGTATAACCGATTTAAGCCGGAGCGACTAGAGCTCGCGGTCGATTGCACGGGCTTGCCGGTTTCGGTAGAGTTTCTGATGCAGCGAACGCGCGAAGTGGTGGCCTTGTTCGGCGTATTGCGGGAGGAGGTGCGATTTGGCTTTTTCCACTGGTGTGGAGCCTTGCACCTAGTGGGCTACGGCAACCAGAATCGGTTTGCGGCGGAGCGGGCATTGCAGCATATCAAGTCAGGCTCCCTCAAGCTAGCCCCCTTGATTAGCGCCACAATGCCACTCAGCGATTACCGTAAAGGCATTGAGTTGCTGCAAAAACAGGAAGCGATCAAAATTTGTTTTACCCCATAGAAGAGCCAACGAGAGATGTTGGAGCCAACTTAACCCATGAGTATCAGGATAATGAATATCAGACGAAAGTTAGCCGTGGCGATGGCTGTGGTCGCTTTGCCGGCTTTAGTGAACGGGCAAGGGCCCGAGCCGTTTTACAGCGACGCTGAGCTGGCTATCCAGTTTCGTGAGCGTTGCGAATACGTGATCGACCAGCAGGTCGAAAGCACCGACACCAGCAACACGAAGCGCGGAGGCATGTTTCGAGTAGCGGCCAATTTGCACCGCGGCGCGAATATTGAATGGGCGCGGGCTCACATCCGGGAAGCCAACCAAAACCCGACAGGGGCTATGTTTTGGATGCACCCGATGGTGTTGATGATGGAGACGGGCCGCGGCGTCCTGAACGACGACGATTGGGCATTCATCCGGGAGCTGTGGCGAACTTACTTCCCGTATCGTGGCGATACCGAGAACCATTGGATCATGTATTATGCGAGTATCTACCTCGCTTGCGAAATGTTCCCCGATGCCGGACCAGAGTTTTGGTACAATGGAAAGTCTTCGGAGGAAAACATGGCGGAAGCCAAGGACTACATTACCGATTGGATCCGTATCACGACCTCGTATGGGCAAGGTGAATACGATTCGCCCAACTACATCGAAGAGTACACGCGGCCCATGGCCTTGCTTGCTGGCTGGGCTCAGGATCCGGTGGTTCGCCAGCAGGGCAAGATGATGATGGACTACATCCTGCTGGACTATGTGGTGGAAAACCTGGAGGGCGCTTACGGAGGAGCCCACAGCCGACTCTACCCCCGCTACTTGCTCCAGCCTTCCTTGACGGCGGGGGCGGCCCACGGGTGGCTTTTCTTCAATCAAGGCGAGTATCGACCCAACGCAGGCAATACCTTGATTGCCCTGAGCGGATACACGCCGCCTCCGATCTTGTATCGCATTGCCCATGGTCGGGCTGACGAGGCCTATGTGCAGCGGGAGCTCAAGCGCACGCGCTGGCGGGTACGCCATGCGGGCGAAGATGCCTTCGAAATCGACGGCAAAAGCACCGCACCCGTCTACAAATACAGTTACGTGCACCCCGACTTTATTCTCGGTTCCTCCCAAGGAGGCTTGCTCCAGCCCATCCAGCAGCAGACATGGAGTTTGATCTGGCGAGAAGAGGATGCGTCAGGAAAAACGAATACGATGTTTGGCGTGCAGCCGTACTCCTCGCCTCTTGAGGGAACCATGTATTTTGGTGAGTACTGGGATACGGTGACCGACCTGATAGCCCGTTCGAAAGTCGATTACGACTCGCCAGACAAATTGGAAGGAGGATCGCCTTACGAGCATGTCTTCCAGGACGAATCGACCTTGATCGCCCTTTACGATATCCCGGAAGGAACGCGTTTCCCGTTGATCCACACGCTTTTCTCCCGCGACCTGAAGCAGCGGGTTGAGGACGAGTCAGGGTGGATCTTCGGACAAGGCGGGGCTGTGTACGTGGCCTATCGTCCTTTCGCTCCCGGAGAATGGCGAGAAGTAGACTGGACCGGTTTGCTCAAGAGCGGGGCCGGAGCATGGTTCAGCACGAACTTCGAGGAACTGGCTCGCGGTAGCCAATGCTTGGTAAGCGAGTCGTTGAAAAATGGTTACATTTTGGAGGTGGCTCCGGTATCGGAGTTTTCATCTTATGAAGCGTTCAAGAATGCGATTCGTTCCCTTCCCATGGTGTATTCCTTGGAGCCAACCCCAAAGGTTACTTTCACCAACCTGGCAGGAAAAAAGCTCTCTGCGACCTATGGCGGTCATCTTTCCGTGAACGGAAAGGCGGTTGATCACAGCGAGTGGAAGCTGTTCGACGGGCCATTTTCGTATGCGGAGCGTGAGAGCGAGCGCTTGGAAATCCGTTTTGGCCAGGAGCGCTACACGCTTGATTTCGAAAACCTCACTACGGAAACGTCTATTTCAACAGCAGAATGAAGCACTCAATTCTCAAACTAGCGACCGGTTTGGCTGCGGTAGCCATTGCGGTTCAGGGGCAGTCGGCAGAGGAAACCAAGATCTTTGCGGCCCTGGCCATGACGAAGGCCCAGGAATCCAGCCCGATCCCAACCGACTCGGGAGTCTTCCTCTATGATCGGGAGGCGGACGACTGGATACGCACCGGACCGGTGATCCAAATGATCAGCAGCATCACGACGGACCCTGCGGATCCGGAGCGCATTTTTCTCGCCTGCGGAAACGGAATTGTCCGCTCCCTCGACGGCGGAGAAACCTGGAAGATGACCTCGGGCTGGAGGGAAAGCGACTTCACCAAGATCGCGATCGACCCGCAGGACGGCCGCAACATCTATGCCTCCTCGATCTGGGGCGTGAGCGTGAGCTACGATGGTGGCGAAAGCTGGAAGCCAGCCAACCGAGGTCTGGCGGAGAAGTTTTCCCGCACCGTTGTCGTAGACGAGCGGAATCCGAAACGGGTTTTGTTGGGAACAGCCGATGGTGTCTATCAAAGTATCGATAGAGCTCATACATGGAAGCGCGTTCGTAGCACGCCTCGTTCCGTCATCCTGCGTATGGCTCGCAGCGAGGCGAACCTGGATCTTTGGATTGTTGGTACGGAAGGCGAAGGCGTGTATTTGTCTCGCAATGACGGAAAAACGTGGAGCCAGACAGCTCCCGCTCTAGCGAATAACAATATATACGCGGTCGCAGTGGATCCCTTTGACGCTTCGAGGATGGCGGCTGGTGGTTGGGGAACCGGTGTTTGGGTTTCCAACGACGGGGGCGAAACGTGGAGGGCGAGAGGAGAGGGGCTGCCCTCTCAAAATGTCACCTCCATGGTTTTCGACCCGCAGCAAAAGGGCCGCCTATGGGTGTCTACCTTCGAGGAGGGCACGGTGCATTCCGATAATCTCGGTCGCAACTGGAATGAGGGAGGTCTGATGGGAGCTTACGTTTACGATCTCGGCGTGATTGGGGTCGAGTAGTTCGGAGGCTCTTTCTTTTTGTTCACAGATCAATGGAGTCGTTTTCCTGCAGCGGTTTAGTTGCCGCTGCAGGTTTGCGGATTTGGAGAACGTGAAGGTGTTGTATGTCACGAACGAAACAGAAGCTTTTTGATCTGCAGGTAAATGGATTCGCGGGAGTTGATTTTCAATCCCCGGATTTAGAGTTGCCGCAGCTTTTGCATGTCGTGGAGGCTTTGCAGAGGCATGATACGGTAGGAATTCTGGCAACCTTGATCACCGACAGCATCGACAGCCTTTGTTGGAAGCTGGAGAATTTCGAACGCTTGCGAAACCGCGATCCAAGTATCGCCGCGGTTGTGAAGGGGTATCATCTCGAAGGACCTTGGATTTCCTGCGAGACTGGCTATCACGGAGCTCATTCGAGGGAGCTAGCATGCGATCCCAAGGCTGCAGACTTTCTGCGTCTCTACGATGCGTCAGGAGGCAAGTTGAAACTGGTGACTTTAGCTCCGGAACGGAGAGGATCCGAAGAGGTCGTTGCCTTAGCTGCGGCTAGGGGCGTTCGTATTGGACTGGGACATACCAACGCTTCGGAATCCGATATCGATCGTGCGATTCAGGCAGGAGCGACTCTGGCCACCCATTTGGGAAACGCGGTTCCGCTGGAGATGCATCGTCATGACAACGTGGTTCAGCGACTGCTCGCTCGCGACGAATTGATAGCCTGCTTGATTCCGGACGGAATCCATTTGCCTCGCTTCGTTCTTCAGAATTTTTACCGGGCGAAACCTCTAGGGAAGGTCTTTTTCACTACTGATTGCATGTCAGCAGCGGGATCGCCTCCCGGCGTGTATCCTCTCGCTGGTTACGATTTGGAAGTAGGCGAAGATGGGGTGGTGCACTTGCCGGGAGACGGTCGCTTTGCTGGTTCCTCGCTGACGATGGACAGGGCTTTCCGTAACGTGTTGAATTGGCTCGAACTCGAAGAAAGCGAGGCTCTTGCCCAATGCGCGACGGCTCCCGCCGCTCACTTCGGAATCACTTTGGAAGAAACAGGGAACTGAAAAACGATGACAGTTGAGAAACCGATCAAGGAAGTGAAAAGCGGCAGCTTAAAGGTGGGGGTCTACCCATCACGGCCCGGAATGGGCGGAGCCGCAGCTGCCTACGTGACGGACACGTTGGAGAGCTTGCTAAAGACGAAGGAAGAGGTGCGAATCGTGGTGGGCAGCGCTCCCTCGCAGGACGAGTTCTTTGCGGCCCTGACGAGCGCTGCCAACCGCGACAAAGTGGACTGGGGACGAGTCGTTGTATTTCACATGGACGAGTATATCGGATTGTCGGCGAGCCACGATCAGAGCTTTCGCAACTACCAGTACGAGCATTTTCTGAAGCATGTATCCGTGAAGGCATTTCACGAGATTCGAGGTGAAACTCCGGATGCTAAGGCGGAGTGCGAACGATTGAACGGCTTGCTGGGTGAAGCTCCAATCGACCTTGTTTGCCTTGGGTTTGGCGAAAACGGGCACCTCGCCTTCAACGATCCCCCAGCCGATTTTTCGGAGCAACAGTGGGCCAAAGTGGTCCAGCTTGACCAAACCTGTCGCCAGCAACAGGTCAACGATGGTTGTTTTGCGAGCATCGATGAGGTGCCAACGCATGCGATCACCTTAACTCTGAAGGTTTTTTCGACAGCAGGTGTATTGAGTGGGGTGATACCAGCCAAGACGAAAGCCGCGGCAGTAAAAGCAGCGGTGGAGGGGCCAATCGGAGGACACTGTCCGGCCACGCTCTGTCGCCAACACCCCAACGCTCGGCTCTTCTTGGACTTGGATTCAGCATCGTTGCTGAAGCTGTAGGGGAATTAAAGCTTGTGCCCCAAGGGGCAAAGATTGTTCAGGCGGCTGCGATCCAGTAGAGGCTGAGGATGATGGCGGCAACACAGAGCCAGCCTGCGGCAAATCCTACGAGAGAGCGTTTGCTGGGGAGGGAGAGTTCCAGTTCCGTGTTTGGAAAAAGCGTTTTGCGGGGGAGCGGTTGGGTTCCCTCTGGGAGGGTGCAGGGTAAGGCGCTATTGTCCTCTTGCTCGAGTACCGGAGTGCGCTGCAGGGCGTAGTAGCGGTCCAGCTTCTCGGCAGCAGTTCTCTGTGTGCAGAAACTGGTTGCGATGCCGACTAGGAATCCAAGGCTGAGATAGGCGGTCATCTGCCAGGGCAGGTAGATTTCAGTTGTTCCCTGCGTTTCGACTACGATGCGCCAACTGCGAGCGAAGTCGAAGTGGGCGAGCCACGAGGCAAAGAATGGCTGGGAACTCAGCCACCACACCATGAGGGCGGTAAGGGTGGAGGCCCAGGCTGCGGCCGAGGTAGTCCGTCGCCAGAAGAGGCCGAGCCAAAAGGCGATTCCCATCATCGGCCCGATTTTCCAGAGGAACTCGAGTCCTTCTATGACTCCGGATAGTGAATACGCGTAGAGCACGCCAAGCAGCACGACCACCACCGACATGGCGCGGGCTGCCCATAGGTAGTGACGGTCGCTCTTCTTGGAACGCAGCGGCTTGTAGATGTTTTCAGTGAATAGGGCCGAGGCGGAGATCATGAAGGAATCGCAGGAGCTCATGACGGAGGCTAGGAGGGTGGCGATGAACAAGCCCAGAAGTCCGGGCATGATTTCAGGAAAAAACTCGCGGGAGAGCATGCCATAGAGGTGGTCGGGGTCGATGTCCTGTCCTGCGTAGTAGGCGATGCCTGCCAGACCGGTCAGGCACCAAGCTACGGTGCAGAAGCGTTTGGTGAAGCTGCCGACCACGAAACCGAACTGACCCTCGCGTTCGGTTTTTCCGGCGGCGCAGCTGGAGAGTATGTGGGGCTGGGTAACGATACCGATCAGACCGTTTATGGCGATGGCAACGATGTAAAAGAATCCGATTTCGCTGGGGGCGACGAGCGAGAATACCTGCGGGTCGGCTACGGTTTGGCGAACGCCCTGCATGCCGCCAGTAGCGCTGAGCACGAAGGGGAGCAGCAGGAAGGAGAAGATGATCGTCATGATTCCTTGCACGAAATCGGTCACGATCGCTCCCCCCAAGCCTCCAGCGGTACCGTATCCAACAAAGAGCACCGTCATCAGGATGATGGCAATATTCGGGGAAATAACGCCTCCGCTCGCTCCTGAGATGACGGCTCCGGAGCCTTTGAGCATCAAGCCGATCGTTGTCACCATCATTCCAATACTGATTACGGAATAGAGCATGGCCACGCTACGATTGTAGCGGAGTTCGAAGATGTCTGCGGTGGTGAGGGCCCGAAAGCGCCGCATCATGGGGGCGATCAGCCAGTAGAAGGGCGTGCCGAAAAGGTAGAGCCACTGGTACCAGATTCCCGAGAGCCCGTTGGTGTAGGTCTTGGAGGCGACGCTTACGGCTTGGTCCGAGTGAGTTCCCGAGCCGAAGGCATGCATGGTCATCATCCACTTGCCGAAGCGCCGCGGCATGATGAAGTCGCTCATGCCCTTGATTTTCCTCATGGAGAGCGTTCCAAGAAGCGTTACGCCCAGCAGGTACGCGATGAGAACGACAAGGTTGAGGAAACCGATACCAAGCATAGGGCTATGACTGTTTGCGGTGACGAGCCTTTCTCGCAGCTGTCGCGGTCCTAGCTCTAGCGTCCGAGGAACTTGTCGCGACCTTGCACGAGTGCCTCTAGCTTGCGGTCGGCAATCGAGCGCTTGAGCATCCAAAATCCGCAGTCCGGGTGAACCCAGCCGATACGGTCAGCGCCGACGACCTTGGCAGCTTCCTCGATGCGGGCAGCCACTTGGTCAGCGGTTTCGACATGGTTTACCTTAATGTCGATGACACCGAGTCCTAGTTTTATTTTAGGGTCGATTTCCTTGAGCGCCAACAAGTCACTCTTGGGTCGATGGGCTAGCTCGAGGACGAGGTGGTCGGTTTCGAGCCCGTTCAAGAAGTCAGTCAGCGCTTTCCAGCCGCCTGCTTGTATCGATTGGCCGCCATAGTTTCCAAAGCAGAAATGGACGGCTCGCTCCGCATTCACTTTGCGAAGGATCCGGTTGATCGCTTCCTGGGCCAGCGGCGCGTTTTCCGGACTGCCCGGAATGTTGGCTTCGTCGACTTGCACGCAGGCGCAAGGCAGTTCGGACACCTGCTCCGCCAAGGTGTCGGCGATGGCAAGGGTGAGGTCTTCGAGACTTCCGTAGTGCGTGTCCAGCAAGGTGCGGGCGAGCATATAGGGGCTGGTCAAGGTAAACTTGAGCGGGCCGTTGGCTACGGAGGCGGACCGGGCGCAGGCTTCCTCCAAGTCCAGCGAACCTTCGTTGAGCGGGCCACGTACGACTCCTGCTGGTTTGCGCCGGAATCCCATTTCCTTCTTTTTCCGAAAGGCTTTCGAATCGGAGATGCCTACTTGTGTATCGATACCGCCGATACGTGAAATGAAGTACTCGATCATCCCGTTGGTATCGGGGTGGTTGACGTCGAATCGATAGAGTTCGCCGTCGGTCGGCAGGTCGATGCCGCATGACTGTTGGGTATGGATGACGACCGCGGTAGCGTCCAGCACCGCCTGCTCGCTGGGGAGGGCGGCAAGCCAGTCAATCGGGCTATAAGATCCGACGGTGGTGGTGAGGATCTCTGGTTGGCTAGGGATTTTTTGGAGTTCGCTTGGCATTTTGTCTTGAGGTCGTTTTTTTTCAGTTGAACTGGGTCGTCCTGTTCGGGGCTAGGCATTGACGCCCGCTACCTCATTTTCTAACCAAGTCGCGCATTTTTGCAATCCACCGAATGGATAGAGGTGAAAGAGGTGAGACCCGTGCACCTTGGAAACGAACTTGTTTGGGTTGTTGGATACGAGAAGACGGGCCATATTGAAACCTTGTTTCTTCATCACCGTTGTCGCTGCGTTTACCCCGCAAACCTTTGCGTACTTGATCAGCGTTTTGAGCGATGCTGGACCGGCGACTCCGACCCGGACAGGAGCCTCTATACCCCTCGCCTTGAGCGCTGCAAGGAAGTTGGAAACACTTTCTGGAGAGAAACTCCATTGGGTGACGATTTCGGTGTCGATTCCCATCACGCGAAGTCGTTGAACCTTCTTTTCTAGGTTTTTCCAGCAGTTTGGATCTTCCGGGTTTCCCTCCGGATGTCCGGCGATGCAGGCGGTTTGGATGCCGCTCGTGGCAAAGCTAGGATGCTTGATGATGTCCAAGGCTTCCGAGAAAGGACCCTCCGCTCTGGCTTGTCCTCCCGCGAGAAGAAGTACCTTGCGAATGCCCAGTTCCTTGGTTTTGGCGAGAAAGCACTTTAGCTCCGCCTCGCTTTCGAAATTTCGTGCCGCTATGTGTGGTACGGGTGTGAAACCCGCATCTTTCACGATTTCCAGAGCCTCGATACTGTCGAGAGTTGAGCTTCCCGGTATCATGGTCACGAATATTTCGCGTACAATATCCTTGAAGATCGTTACTCGATCCGCGTGAGAGGGAACGATCTCCAGTGTCCACTCCGGCTGCGAGAAGTTGTTATGATGCTGCATTGGCTGAAAGGCTGTGTTGCTTAGTCGAATACGATTGTTTTGTTTCCTTGGACGAGAATTCGGTCTTCCAAGTGGTAGCGTAGTCCTATTGACAATACGCGGTTTTCCACGTCCTTGCCCTGCCGCATCATGTCCGCAATGGTGTCGTTGTGTTTGATGCGAACGATATCCTGTTCGATGATAGGGCCGGCATCTAACTCCTCGGTTACGTAATGGCAGGTGGCGCCGATTAGCTTGACGCCTCGCTTCTCGGCTTGGTGGTAGGGCCTCGCCCCAACAAACGAGGGAAGGAAGCTGTGGTGAATGTTTATGACTCGATGGCGATACTTTGAGCAGAGCCAAGGGGGGAAGATCTGCATGTAGCGAGCGAGTACGATGACGTCAGGGCCAGCTTCCTCGATCTTGTCGGCAGTGGCCTGGAAACCAGCTTGTTTGTTCGCCTTGTCGATCGGGATGTGGTGGAAGGGCACGTCGTACCACTCGACCAGATTGCGCAGGGAATCGTGGTTGGAAATCACGCAGGGCAGTTCGAAGGGGAGGTCGCCGACCCTCCAGCGATGTAGCAGGTAGGCGAGGCAATGGTCGAACTTGCTGACGAGAATGACCGCTCGTTGCTTTTCAGACGCGTTGGCGATCCGCCATTGCATCTGCAGCGACTTAGCGACTGGTTCGAATTCTGAGGAAAACGCGGCAAGCGAGAAGTCGTGGTCCAGCGCGCTGACGACGTAGCGCATGAAGAAGGTGCGCGTGCGTGGGTCTTCGTACTGGCCCGCCTCCACGATGGAGGCGTTGCGAGACGCGATGAAGACCGAAACCTTCGCCACGATTCCAGCTTGATCGGGGCAGCTCGCAACGAGGCGAAAGCTTACTTTCTCAGGATCGCTCATTGAGGCGTTTGGTGCTTATCGTGGCGCGGATTTCAGTTTGCACGTGCGGTTCGACGATAGGTTTGTTCGAGCCGCCATCTTCTTCTCCCCAAACGACGCGAACCTCCTTGCCATCCTCCACGACCGCCTCGTCAACCATGGCAAGGGAGAACCAATGGCGTACGTTTGCTGTGAATACAGTGTAGGTAGAGAGCCCGACCATTTGGTCGCCGAGCAGAATTTTGTCGAATGGGAGGATGGAATAGTAGGCGTTCGGCGTTTCCATGTATTTGAAGCGGTCGCCGTCGCCAAGCTGGCTGGCGAAAACGCGCATGACGTCTTCGTCGTTCCACTGCAGCCAAACCTTTTGGCGGTGCGGCATCTCCGCTTTTTTCTCCAGCGCTTCGCGACCTATGAAGTCGTGATCGAACTTGACGTGGCGTCCGTATCCAAGATCCCATGGCGTCTGGTAGTAGTCCTCGATGTTGGACGAGTAGAAGCTGCCACCTAGGGAGGCGTTTGCCTCGAAGCCGGAGGCGGAGAGCCATTCGCGGTAAGGCTTCATGGAATCTCCAGAGTAGATCGCGGGCATGGGGGAGGGAATCCAACCGCTTTCTGGCGAGACGGTGGAGTAGGACCGGCTGCCACCACGGCGCAGTCCGAACTCTTCGCCTACCGCAAGGATGGCCTCCAGCACAGCTTCGCGATCCTCGATCGGGCCGTGCAATTCGAGCCCTTTCGAGCGAGACATGCTGTGGTTCAAGGCGCGAACGTTTTTGCCGGCGATCTTGATGTCACCCAAGTTGAAGAACTTGATGTCAGGAAGCGGGCTGCCGCTGGCTTTGGCGATGAGGTCCAAGGCGTTTGGACCCTGAATCTGGTAGCGATAGATCAATCGGTCCGCCGCGTTGCTGACGGTGCGCTCGTCACGGGTGATTTCGACGTCGTAGTTTCCGGTCCGGGCATTGAAGTCGACCCAGTTGGGAACGGAAGGCCGTCCAACTACGCTGATTTTCTCGTCGGTATGGCCAAACAAGATGGCGTCTCCGATAACGTTGCCTTCCGGAGTGCAAGTGACGAGCTGCTTGGCTTTGTTCGCCCCGAAGTTTTTCATGGTGTTGACTCCGAGGTCCGATATGAGCCGTTTGACGTCAGGCCCCTCGAAGTAGACGTCGGTCATGTGGAAGGACTGGTCGAAGATGACGACGCTCTTGGTCCAGGCTTCCTGCTCGTCGCGCCAGTTCGTGTATTCTCCGGGAAAGGGGAATGCGTAGCCGCCAACTTTTGCGTGGCGGAGCATTTCTACGGGATTGGAGTAGTTTTGGAGTTTTTGCTCTAGGCTTTGGAACTTTCCTGTATTCATAAACTGGTGTTTTTTGGGTTTTTCTTCTTTTATTTTAGGTAGGGAATCCCGGGCGGTTTGGCTGACATTCTCAGGATAGGGAGGCGCGATGGGGTGACGTTGCGGGGGATGTTGAAAAGCTTAGCGGAAAACGAAGATTATTTCTTGGAACTCTCGACCAAAACGAATTGTATTATCTGGCAATGGAGGGTGGTAAGATGAATTCGGAGCGACGTCTCAAACCGGCAGAGGTCAGCTTGGGGCGAGAGGGGGTAGCGGTCATTGAGAGTCACCATGACGTCGATTTTGAGATGGCGATGGGGGTATGGCCTTTTCGCAAAATTTGTTGGGTAGCAGTGGGTAAGGGGTTGTTGGCTGGGGAACGCAGATCCCATGTAATCGAGAGGGGAGACTTTCTCTTGTTACCCTCGGGGTGGTCACACCGCTTTGTAGACGACCGAAAAGAACCCTTAACGCTTGTGATCATCTGTCTTGAAGAACCTTGGTTCGAAGCTCTAGGCAGGGATTGGGGAGAATTGTGGAATACGGCAATTCAGGAGAATGATATAGGTGCCCCTCTGCGTCCCCGTTCCAGTTTTCACGAAGCTTTAATGGTGGAGCTGATGCGTAGTGCTCTCCGTGAGAATAGGCAGAAACGAATCGGTTGGTTGAGCTCCATGCAGGCAACGGTCGGAGAGTTGCTGGTACGGTTTGGTCGCGGGCAATGCGAGATTAGCCGAAATCGAGAAAATCGCAGCGAGAGGGCAGTTGCCGCTGCGATCGAGTACGTCGATGAGCACCCGTATTTGCCATTGCGAATCGAAGAAATGGCGTCTCAATGCCAGCTTTCGCCTCGTCGCTTTACCGACTTGTTCAAGCGTCAATCGGGTGAATCGTTCAACCAATACTTGCTTGGCAAGCGGGTCGAGTATGCGAGCCAGCGCCTCCTGGAAACCGGACACATCTTGTATGCTTGCTATGAGTCTGGTTTCAATGACCCAGCCTATTTCTATCGTGTTTTCAAGAAACGGGCAGGTGAAACACCCGGTCAATTTCTCCGAAATCGCCGTGCTCGAGGCGAATGACAGCGGTTGCGTTTTACGATAAACAGGCAAAGTCTCGCTCCTAGGACAGCGAAGCTGCATGGTTTTTGCATGATGAGAGTTTGCGTAATCTTGCTTTGGGTGGTTGGCATCTCTGTGCCCTCGATTGTTTTGGCGGAGCGGGAGGCGATTCGTTACACGCTGGAATTTGGCGACGCGAAGAACCACTACATGGACGTAAGGGCTGAGATTCCGTTGGAAGAGCCCGGAGAGGTGCAGTTGTTTATGCCAGTTTGGACGCCTGGTTCGTATTTGGTACGCGAATACTCGCGCAATATCATTTCCTTGGAAGCCAGCGACGGAGAAGGCCGCGAGCTGGAGGCGAAGAAGCTCAACAAAAACCGCTGGAGCATAGCAGCTGGCGACAGCAAGCGCATCGAGGTACGCTACCGGCTCTATTGTCGAGAGATCAACGTTAGGTCGAATTGGGTGGAAGCCGAGTTTGCGGTGATCAACGGAGCGCCTACTTACCTCTCGGTAGTGGATGACTTCCAGCGTCCCTACGAAGTGAAGCTTGTATTGCCGGATGGCTGGCAGCGGAGCTGTTCGCCGCTTCCTCCGGCAGGAGCGCGCAACCTGTACCGTTCGCCCGATTTCGACACTTTGGTCGACAGCCCGGTCGTCGCTGGTTCACCTCAGGTGGATGGCTTCGAGGTGGATGGAGTGGAGCACTACCTCGTCACGCTGGGAGGCGGGACTGTTTGGGAAAACGCTCGGGCTGCACGCAACGTACAAAGGGTAATAGAGGTTCAGAGAGACTTCTGGGGAAGCCTACCGTATTCGAAACCTTATTACGTTTTTAATTTCCTTACCGGGTCCAGAGGCGGATTGGAACATCGCCAATCCATGGTGATGACGGCGGATCGCTGGTACTCCAAAAACCGAGGAGGGATCCGGTCTTGGCTTTCTTTGGTAAGCCACGAGTTTTTCCACGTTTGGAATGGCAAGCGCCTGCGGCCGGTCGAGCTCGGTCCCTTCGAGTACGAGCATGAGAACTACACTCCGTCGCTTTGGATCGTGGAAGGCATCACCAGCTACTACCAGCATGTGCTGCTCGCCAGAGCGGGTTACAATACTCACGATCAATATTTAGGAGCGCTGAGCGGATCGATTGCCGGGACGCAGCGCACTCCTGGCCGCTTGGTACAGTCGTTGAGCGACTCCTCTTACGATGCTTGGATCAAGGCCTATCGACGCGACGAAAACTCGGTCAATACCCTCTTTAGCTATTATTCTGGGGGCGCGGTGGCGGGCTTTCTGATAGACGCAGAAATCCAGAGAAGAAGCGACGGCCGGGTCTCGCTCGACGACGTGTTGCGGCTCGCCTATGAACGTTTCAGCGGCGAACATGGCTACACGGAAAGCGAGTTCATCGAACTTGCCAGCGAGGTGGCGGGAGACGATTTGGGTGAGTGGTTTAACGAGCTGGTTCGCGAACCGGGGGCATTCGACTACCAGCCAGCCCTCGACTGGTTTGGACTGGAGTTCGAAGAACCGAAAACGTCAGTGAATTCCGGATACTTTCCAGTCGAGGGAGAGCCTGAGGATCGGCCCAAAGGATGGTTAGGCGCGTCGACAAAGGAAAGCGAAGGGGCGTTGTCGGTGACTTCCGTTCCGAGCGATACCCCGGCGTCGGAGGCGGGGCTTTGCGTGGACGACGAGATCATCGCAATCAATGGAAACCGTGTAGACGCTAGGCAGCTGAAGCGAATTTGCGCCCTGTTGGGGGCGGGCGCCGAAGTGGAATTGCTAGTGGCGCGCCGGGGACTCTTGAAGACATTGAAGGCCAGGCTCGGGGAGGAACCGACCGAGACGTGGCGTTTGCGCCTCCGCAAGGATTTGACCGAAAAGCAAAAAGCCCGCGTCGAGAAGTGGCTTGGTCCTTCGCGTTGAGGTTGTTCGTTAACACGCCGCCCTAGCTCTGCGCAGATAAATTTCCCGTCAGCGGGCTGCAAGGGCTCAACGCTTCTTGGGCTCTTGCAAAAGTTGAAGGGCGAGCTAGGGAGGAGGGTATGGAATTGCTTGCGAATCGATGGCTGGGGTGGGGAGCTGTGCGAATTGGGGCTTGGTTGATGTCGCTAGGCCTTTCGTTAGCACATGCTTCAGCTGAGGTGGACAATGAGAATTCGTGGGAGGCGAGGCCGAACATATTGTTCTGTATCTTAGACGATGCTTCGTATCCACATTTTGGCGCCTACGGATGTACATGGGTGGATACGCCGGCATTTGATCGAGTCGCCCGAGAAGGCTTGCTCTTCCAAAACGCGTACACGCCCAATGCCAAGTGCGCCCCGTCACGGTCGTCCATATTGACCGGTCGGAACTCTTGGCAATTGGAGGAGGCTGCCAATCACGTGGTCAACTTTCCGGCGACGTTCAAAACCTTTCCCGAAGCGTTGCGAGACGCAGGCTATGCGACGGGAAAAACGGGGAAAGGTTGGGGGCCGGGAAATCCAGGTGAAGTCGATGGAAAGGTCCGCAAGCTGATTGGGGAGAGCTACAACAAGCTGAACTTGGAGGCTGCTCCAAGCCATGGAATTTCCGGCAAGGACTACGCAGCTAACTTCGAGTCCTTCTTGGACGCTCTGGGCGAGGGGACGCCTTGGTTCTTTTGGTTTGGGGCCCATGAGCCGCATCGAAAATATGAATACGGTAGTGGTCGCCATCGTGGAGGGAAGTCCTTGGAAGCGATAGAGACGGTTCCGCGTTTTTGGCCCGATAACGACAAGGTGAGAAACGACATGCTCGATTACGCGTTCGAGATCGAGCATGCTGATAGGCACTTGGGGCTTATGCTTGAAGCCTTGGAGCGGCGAGGATTGCTGGAGAATACGGTCGTACTTGTCACTTCGGACAATGGTATGCCTTTCCCGCGAGCCAAGGCCCAGAAGTACGAGTACTCCATCCATATGCCGCTCGCCGTAATGTGGCCGCAAGGTATTCCTAGTTCGGGTCGAAGGATCGAAGACTACGTGAGCTTTATCGACTTCGCTCCCACTTTTCTCGAGCTTGCGGGAATCCCTTTTGAGAATTCCGGAATGAGTCCGTCTCCCGGTCGCAGCTTGACCGACATCTTCGCTTCCGAACGTTCCGGTCAGGTGAATCCAGATCGTAACTACGTCTTAATCGGCAAGGAACGCCATGACTATTCGCGGCCGCAGAACCAAGGGTATCCCGTTCGCGGTATCGTGAGCGACGGCCACTTGTTTTTGCGCAATTATGCGATTGATCGGTGGCCGGCGGGAAATCCTGAGCTGGGCTACCTTGACGTAGATGGGTCGCCGACGAAAACGACTATCTTGGAACTGTTTCGTTCGCAGGTGGACCGCTCCTACTGGACGCTTTCGTTTGGCAAGCGCAAGGTAGAAGAAGAGCTTTACGATGTACGCTTGGATCCCGAGTGTCTGCTCAACTTGCAGGGTGAAGCGAGCTTTGACGCCTTGCGGCAGGGGCTCAGGGAGAGGATGGAGTCGCTCTTGCGGGAGCAGGGCGATCCCCGCATGTTTGGCGAAGGCGAGGTGTTCGATTCATACGGCTACTCGGAGGAGAAGGCCTGGAATTTCTACGAGCGTTTCATGGAAGGAGAGTTTGGGTCGGAGGACACGGGCTGGGTGAGTCCGAGTGACTACGAAATTGCTCCGCTTGACTAGTTAAGCATAAAGGGCGTCGTGCTCTGAATCCAATAACGCTCGACTCTCTGGCTTTGCTCAGCGAGCTTCGGAATTCGAGTTGGCTCATTGCTTTTCGGTCTGACTGTCTAGCGATTTGCTGCTCGGCCGAGCTGCGCCGCTGCCTCCCGTATCCAATCGTTTTTTCAAGCCCTCTCTAGCCCTGATCCCCGATGAAAATCTCCGTCAAGCGCGCCGGTTTCCTAGCCGGCATTCTCGTTTTCGCAGCCACTTTGTTTTTCGACTCTCCGTCGCCGGATCTCTCGCAAAAAGGCTTTCAGACTCTGGGCTTGGGGGCGATGATGGCGATCTGGTGGATGACCGAGTGCATACCCTTGGCGGCGACCGCCTTCTTGCCGCTGGCGATAGCTCCATTGCTCGGGATCGTCTCGATCAAGGAAGTGTCCTCCGCCTACGCCCATCCTCTCATTTTCCTCTTCCTAGGGGGCTTCGTGCTGTCAATCGGAATGGAGCGGACCGGACTGCATCAACGAATCGCATGCAAGGTCGTTTCCATGGCCGGAACCAACCTGAAGGCCCAGATCGGTGGCGTGATGTTCGTGACCGCTTTCCTCAGTATGTGGATGTCGAATACAGCGACAGCGGTCATGATGCTGCCTATCGCCGCCTCAACGGCTAGTGTGCTTAAGGAAAATGCTTCGAAGGGAGCGGGGGCATCTATCGGGCGGATAATGTTGTTGGGGGTAGCCTACAGCGCCAGTATCGGCGGCATGGCGACTCTCATAGGGACGCCTCCGAACGCTTTGCTTGCGGCGTACTTGGAAACGAACTACGGGATTGTGGTCGGATTCGGCCAATGGATGCTCATTGGTGTGCCGTGGAGCATTGCCCTGTTGATTGCGACTTGGTTTCTATTGACGCGGAAATGCGTCAGCGAGGAGGGGAACGAACAGGTGCGCGAAGTGGTTCTCGCTCGCCTGCGGGGGATGGGCAGGATGAGTCAAGGAGAGCTAACGGTCCTCGCTGTGTTCTCTACCGCGGCCGTCATGTGGATGATCCGTCCCTGGTTTGTGGAGGTCACGGGCCTCGATCTTTCGGATACTGGGATCGCAATCATTGCAGCGCTCTTGCTATTCATTTTTCCCTTGGAGCCAGGAGGCGGTCGACTGCTGGAGTGGACGCATGCGGAAAAGCTGCCTTGGGGGGTCTTAGTTTTGTTCGGTGGCGGACTTGCGTTGGCGGCCTTGATGAAAGGCTCTGGTCTCGCCGAGTTTCTCGGGCAAAAGTTTGCGGGGCTCGAGGGAGTGGACAAGATTTGGCTGGTGGCTGTGGTCGTCGTGACTGTCGTCTTCCTGACGGAGGTTACCAGCAACACCGCGACCACGGCGGGCTTGTTGCCATTGATGGGGCCGGTGGCGGTCACCCTAGGCGGGAGTCCAACCATGCTGGCGGTTCCTGCTGCCTTGGCGGCCAGCTGCGCTTTCATGTTGCCGGTGGCCACACCGCCTAACGCGGTCGTTTTCGCCACCGGCGAGCTTCGCATTTCCGACATGGTCAAAGCGGGCATCACCTTGAATTGCCTTTCCATTGTCTTGCTGGTGATTCTCTCCGAGTGGTTCATGCCGCTCGTGTTTTAGGGAAGTAGGCCAGTTGCTTGACTAATGCCTCGCTGGTTGTGGCCTCATGCGAGGCTCGGGATTGAGTTTAGGCAAGAGGAGAAGGAGGGATTGGCTTTCGCTTCGCTTCAGGTCCTGCGGACTTATGCTGCGCATGCCCCATCTCCAGTCGCTTCGCTCCTTTCGTCGAACCCCTTGGGGTTCTCATCCCTCCTTCACTGTATGGAGGCGTTTTACGACGGTTTCAACAGCTGTTGGAAAATGGCGGAGAAGGAGGGATTGGCTTTCGCTTCG